>NVUH01000010.1 GCA_002401855.1 Hyphomicrobiales bacterium | reverse complement strand
TTTTGGCAAAAATTGCAGTCGCCAGCCAAAATGCCGCGCCAATCATGCCCACAATCAACAGGCTAGAAACCATAGATATTTCCAGCTTCATGTTTTTCAGGCCTTTGACCAGCAACATGCCCGTAATCAGCATACTGCCGACAGAGGCGAAGAAAGGCGCATATTTTTCCAGCGCTTGGGTGGCATTGACCGCCCATTTTTGCTGTTTAAACTCATAACGCTCTTTATAATAATCAGTCTCTAAATCCTCGGGTACAAAATCAGCCTCTTGCGCGGTGTGAGCATCACGCGCCATAGCACCTGCATATGTGACCTTTTCGTCATATTCCATCAGGTCAAATTTAGTTCTATGTTCAATTTTATGATCGAATTTTGCGGCCTTAATCTCGGCCAATTTTGCCGCTGCCACTTGATTATAATTCAAAATAAGCCGCTTAATTTGCGAGAAGATTAAATAAGCCACCGCGCCGCCCAACACAGGTGACAACACCCATGAAACCGCAATCGTGCCGATTTTATCCCATTTGACCAAGCTTAAACTAGTATCAGCGCCGCCAATGACAAACCCCATAGCCAATGAGCTACCCACAATGCCGCCAATGATGGCATGAGTGGTCGATACGGGTAAGCCGCGTTTGGTGGCGATCAACAACCAAATGGCCGCAGCCAACAAAGCCGCCATCATGATATAAACAAATTGCATCGGATCGACATCAATCACCGACAGATCAACAATGCCTTTGCGGATGGTTTTTGTCACCTCACCGCCTGCAATGACCGCGCCGCTCACTTCGAATATAGCCGCCACTAATAAAGCTTGTTTTATGGTCAATGTACCCGCGCCCACGCTGGTACCGAACGAATTAGCCACATCGTTACCGCCAATGTTAAACGCCATAAACACGCCAAAAAATGTCGCCAAAACAAACAAGCTGACATGGTTATAATTGGTATAGCCTAAGCCCCAATACATAAAATAACCGACCATTGCCGACAAACCTAGGGCAAACATCAAGCTTAATTTCACATCGCCTTTGTCGGCTATTGTCTTTTCCATTGCCATCTCACTCTAAATAAAATGTCTGCGTAATCATCCACTATTAATCTGTCATAAAAGCTTCATATTCATTGCAAGAGCCTATAGCATTTAATAACTTAAGGCGCTAGAGCCATCGCTTAAATTAAAAAAATTACCCCCCGCCTCTTTAAAACCACAATAAGACCTTCTATATATGATGAGCTGATGCTTTTAAGGTCAGCGGCAACAAGAGTGATATAGTAATTATGGCATATGGTAATCTACCTATTATTTCGAGCGAAGCGGGTCTATCGCGTTATTTAAGCGACATTCGTAAATTTCCTCTATTGAAGCCCGAAGAAGAATATATGTTGGGCAAACGTTTTAAAGAACATCAAGACCCAGAAGCGGCCAAAAAGCTTGTGACCAGCCATTTGCGCTTGGTCGCTAAAATCGCCATGGGCTATAGAGGTTATGGCTTACCCATCTCCGAAGTGATATCAGAAGGCAATGTTGGCCTGATGCAAGCGGTTAAAAAGTTTGAGCCCGATAAAGGTTTTAGGTTAGCAACTTATGCCATGTGGTGGATTAAAGCTTCGATCCAAGAATATGTATTGCGCACATGGTCTTTGGTAAAAATGGGCACAACTTCAAGCCAGAAAAAATTATTTTTTAATTTACGCCGCATCAAAGGCCAAATTAAAGCCTTAGAAGATGGCGATATGCGCCCTGACCAAGTGAAATTAATTGCCGAAAAGCTCAATGTACCTGAAGTTGATGTCATCTCGATGAACCGACGTCTATCAGGCGATGCATCGCTTAATGTACCAATATCTGCCGACAATGGCGGTGGCGAATGGCAAGATTGGCTAACAGATGAAGAAGCCATAGACCAAGAAACCGCATTGGCCGAAAAACAAGAAATGAATGTGCGCCATAAAATGCTTGTGGTCGCCATGAAAGATTTGAACGAACGTGAAGCGGCTATTTTTAAAGCCCGCCGCTTAACCGACAAAGCCATCACCTTAGAAACGCTGAGCCAAGAATATAACGTCAGCCGTGAACGCATCCGCCAAATTGAAGTGCGCGCATTTGAGAAAGTGCAAGACGCCATGAAGAAAATGGCCGCAGAGCAATAGCTCTGCCGCCAAAACACTCCGCAGCACATCAGTATAGCGCCCACACTCAACCAAGACATTACAAAGGAAAAGAGATGAGCCAAATTTATTTGGCGAACAGGCGGATTGGAGCCCGCCACTTATGTGGCGCCCCCGTGGAGGCCTGAGCAAAGCGAAAAATAGCCGCGAACGAAATAAAAACGAACAGGCGGATTGGAGCCCGCCACTTATGTGGCGCCCCCGTGGAGGCCTGAGCAAAGCGAAGAATAGCCGCGAGCGAAATAAACCACCGCGAATTAAACTCTTAACCCTCCCCCAAACACCTACACCCCATCCAACTCTCCAAAAACTTGTTTAGCCGCCCTTAACCCATTTATCGCCGCTGGCATCCCCCCATATAGCGACATTTGATAAATAATCTCCACCACCTCTTTACGGTTCGCCCCCGCTTTCAATGCATGTTTTATATTAACTTTCAGCTGCGGCGCAGTCTGCCCACCCATAGCGGTTAACGCCGCCACTGTCGCCAGTTGCCGCGTTTTCAAATCCACCCCTTCACGGCTATAAATATCGCCATAAGCTGTGTTAATTAAATTTTCGGCAAAATCGGGCACCATTCCATCCCAATCATCTTGCAAATAAGCCGTCAGGTTAGGGTTGATAACATCGAGTATTTTTTGAGCTTTTTGACTTCTGTCCATCATCATCTCTTTCATCAATTAAATCATCATAAAGAGTGACTTTTTCATCTAACAACATGGCGCATTCATTAAGTATGGCCTGCTGAACAGCCACTTTTTTACGTTGGTCTATCAGCATTTTTTGCCGCGCTTCATAGGTTGCTGTGCCTTGATTGCGCAAATCGGAATAAGCAACCATTTCGGCCACGCTCATACCCGTGGCTTTAAGCTGAACCAAAAATTTAAGCCAGTTCAGCTCTTCATCATCAAACACCCGCCTGCCACCATCATCACGATAAGGTGGCTTTAGCAGGCCTACTTTTTCATAATATCTAATGGTATCGACCGACAGGCCAGAATGTTTGGCAAAAGCACCAATTTTCATAGGATTACTCACAAATTGTTAGATTTCCAAATCACTATAAAAACAACATAGTTGCTGGAGTATACTCCAGATCAAGCCTTATTTTTAATTTTCTCCACTGCTTGCAATTAACGTCGCATTGCCGCCCGCCGCAGCGATATTATAACTCACCACTTGCTCGCCCATAAACCGAATCAGATAATTCGGCCCACCAGCTTTTGGCCCCGTGCCACTTAAGCCCATACCGCCAAATGGCTGCACGCCTACCACCGCACCAATCATATTGCGGTTGACATAAATATTACCAACCCGCGCATGGTCAATAATATGTTGCACTTGCGTATCCAAGCGCGAATGAATGCCCAAGGTTAAACCAAAACCTGTGGCATTTATCTCATCAATTACCAGATCAACCTGTTTGGCTTTGAACCGAATAATATGCAAAATCGGCCCAAACACCTCGCCCTTCAGCTCATCCATTGATGAAATTTCAAATATATGCGGCGCGATGAATGTGCCATCCAAATCGGGCACTTCACCTGCATACAAGCATTTTTTATTGGCTTTAAAATCCGCCACATGGGCATTCAAGCCATCCAATGCACGTTGATCGATAACGGGGCCAATATCGGTATTGATAAATTTGGGATCGCCAAGTTTTAACTGTTTGGCCGCACCAACAATCATCTCAATCAGCCGATCAGCTATATCTTCTTGAATGTATAATATACGTAACGCCGAACATCTCTGCCCTGCGCTGTGAAAGGCGCTATTGATCACATCATCCGTCACCTGTTCAGGCAGAGCCGTGGCATCAACAATCATCGCATTCATCCCACCCGTTTCGGCAATGAACGGGATAAGCGGCGCATTTTGCTTGCTGGCCAACACATAGTTGATTTTACGCGCCGTGGCGGTAGAACCTGTAAACACCACACCCGCAATTTTTTCATCAGCCACCAAAACACCGCCAATATCGCCCGCACCCGCCACCAATTGCACCACATGCTCGGGCACACCCGCTTTATGCAATAAATCGACCGCAAATTTAGCAATTAATGGCGTGCTTTCGGCAGGTTTAGCCAAGGCACAATTGCCCGTTGCCAAAGCCGCTGCCACTTGACCGATAAAAATAGCCAGCGGGAAATTCCACGGGCTGATACAGACAAACGCCCCGCGCCCCATTTGACTATATATATTCTCCTCGCCCGTTGGGCCTAAATTGGCGTGGCCCGTCAGCATTTTGTTTCGCGCTTCGACCGCATAATAGCGGCAAAAATCAATCGCCTCGCGCCATTCGGCAATGCCGTCATCAAGCGTTTTACCCGCTTCGGCGCATAACAAAGCCATCACCTGATCGCGTTCGGCCTCGAGCAAATCAGCAGTTTTTTCTAGCATGGCGGCGCGCGTTTCGACAGGAGTTTTAGACCAATCATAAAAGGCAGCATTGGCATTTTCAACCATTTGTTTGGCCTCAGCCTCGCTCACAAAAGCAATAGAGCCAACATGTTTATGATCAGTGGGCGAATAAATTTTTTGTAAATTTTCATCCGCATTCAAATTGTTTTCTAGAGTGGTCAAATGACTTTTAATGCCATCGGTGAATTCAATCACTTCAGCCCGATGGCCAAATTCAATAGCCTGCGGGTTTTTGCGTTCCGACCCGTAAATATCGTGCGGCAGGGTGATGTTGGCATGGCGCGCAAATTCAGGACTGCCAATAATTTGCTTAGGGTCTTTCAATAATTTTTCGATGGGGTAATTCACATCGCCCGAAGCATGCACAAATGACGAGTTGGCGCCATTTTCAAGCAATCGCCTTACCAAATAAGCCAACAGGTCTTTATGCCCGCCTACGGGTGCATAAATACGGCAAGGGATTTGCTCACCCTTTTCAGTCACCAATTCATATAGCGCATCACCCATGCCGTGCAACCGTTGGAACTCAAACTTATTTTCGGCTATATTTTTTAATCCATCCAGCACACCCATATCATATGCCAGCTCAATAATATTCGCCACTGTACCCGCATTATGCGTGGCAAATTGTGGGTAGATATAATCGCAATAATTTAGCATACGCTTGGCGGCGGCTATATAAGCAATGTCAGTCATTGGCTTGCGGCTATAGACAGGGAAATCTGCCGCGCCTTCTAAATGTGCATGTTTAATTTCAGAATCCCAATAAGCGCCTTTCACCAAGCGCACCATCATTTTGCCGCCATTTTGTTTGCATAGGTCATAAATCCAATCAATCACCTGATCGGCACGTTTTGAATAGGCTTGAATGGCCAGACCAAAGCCATCCCACCCTCGCAAGCTCTCATCGCAAAACACCTCCCCAATAATCGCTAGGCTCAGCTCTAAACGGTCGGCTTCCTCAGCATCAATGGTAAAATTGAGATTATACTGTTTGGCCAGCTGTGCCAGTTCAAGCACTTTGGGGCATAATTCAGTCACCACGCGATCGGCATGTCTGGCTTCATAACGCGGGTGCAAAGCCGATAGTTTAATCGAAATGCCAGCATTGTTATCCAGTTTTTTGCCCGCTTTTTTGCCAATCGCCATGATCGCATTTTTATAAGATTCAAAATATTTTACCGCATCATCTGCGGTGCGGGCGCCCTCGCCCAACATATCATAGCTATAACGATAGCCCTTTTTCTCTTCGACTTTTGCGCGTTTTAGCGCATCTTTAATATTTTGCCCCAACACAAAATGATGCCCCATAAAACGCATCGCTTGCTTGGTCGCAATGCGCACCGAGGGCATGCCCAACCGCTTTACCACACCATTCATAACCGCATGTGGCGTATCTTCTGGTGCCACAATTTTACTTCCCAATGCCAATGCCCATGTCGACACGCTAACCAAAGCACTGCTATCAGCGCTTTCGGCATCTTGCCAATTTTGCCTGCCCAATTTATCTTCAATCAATTTATCCATCGTATGGGCATCGGGCACCCGCAACAAAGCTTCGGCCAAACACATCAGCGCTAGGCCTTCCTTGGTCGACAGGCCATATTCACGCAAGAAATCTTCCAACTCACCAAACCTATTGGCTCCTGAGCGCATGGCATTAACCAAATCCGCACCACGCTTAAACACCCGTTCATCAAACGCTTTGCCAAAATCAGTTTCTTGCCATAATTTTTTAGCCATCACCTCATCTTTAGGCGAAAATTCTGCTTCAAATTGTTTGAATTTTTGTGACATAGCACCCTCGTAAATAAAATTTAAATCCTTTATATCACACATATTCCTATTTTATCATTGTATTTACACCATAAATATAGTAGAAATCTCCGAAATAATTATAATTACCAAATAAAATAAGGTAGGAATATGAAAGATATTGACCCCATTGACTGTAAAATTTTAAACGAATTACAAAAGGATGGCCGCATTTCAAACGCCGAATTAAGTGAGAAAATTAACTTAAGCCCTTCGGCCACTGCCGAACGCACCAAACGGCTGCAAAAAGACGGATATATTAAAGGTTATTTTGCCAAGCTTTCCCCCTCAAAGCTCAATAAGGCCTTGATGGTGTTTATCGAGGTCAAGCTAAACCGCACTGATGTCAATGTATTTAACGAGTTTAACCAAGCGGTGCAAAAATCGGCCGAAATTATGGAATGCCATATGCTGGCTGGTGGCTTTGATTATTTAATCAAAGCAAGGGTTAAAGATATGGACTCTTATCGTAATTTTTTGGGTGATGTTTTACTGTCATTACCAGGTGTGCGCGAAACTCATACCTACCCGGTGATGGAAGAAGTGAAAGACAGCAACATCATTGCCATTGATAGTTTTTAATGTGGTTCTTAATATAAAGGGCCAATTGTTTTGTCTTCTTGAGGCGAAGTTAGATTTTGGTAACAAATCGATAAAAACACCAAAACAAATGTCAATATAATCATTGATAGAAACACTTGCACAGGCCAGATAATCACCAATGGCAGGGCAATTTTTGCCACAGTCACTTTAAAAATTGCAACTGGCAATGATGACAAGATGGCCAATAACAGCCCCCAAAAAAGCCCCAAGCCATTGCCCTTGGTCAACGACCAAGATTTAAGTGGGTTAATCGCTGGATTGCCAACCGCAATGGCGGGAAAAACCATAAGAAACCTAGCCGCTAAAAACAATAAAGCCAAGCCGATAAACACATAAAAAATGCCCTGCATCGCCCCGGCAATGCCTATCGAAACAACCAGTGACACCAACAACAAAGCCAACCCGCCAAGAATTGCCATATAAATAATCATATGAATGATATATTTAAACTCACGTCCCTCAAAACTAATCCGTGGCAATTCTTCATCCAGCATAAAGCTACGGTGCATGCCAACCGCCACGCTGCCATAAGCCACCAGCCTGATCAGTTTATCGAAAATATCATGCACTTGAATCAACGGCCCCAGCTCGGCAGTGATGACCGCCAATTTGGGCAGTAAAACTTCGAGCCTTTCATACCCCCGCGCCCGCGCATCACGGGGGGATTCAGTCACAAATGCCACGGCATCAGTCAGCTCTAAATATTCGGCAATGCCGAGCAAAGAAAAAACCAGAGTGTAAAGGGCATAGAGGCCAATCCACACCGCCGACACTTTAGCAACCAGCCCAATATTGGCATAGGTATAATATAAGGCCGCACGAATGTTGGCAATGATCGGCAATTTATTCATCTAGCTTAGCCTCGCTATGCCAAGTCGCCTTCATCTGGCGATGGCACCAAAAATTGATAACAGATCGACATGAATGACAATAAAAACGCACCCGATAGCAGCTGCAATATCATAATGATGGGCAGTGAAATAACCAATGGTAACGACACCGCGCTAATCAATGAGGCGATAAGCGAAATGACCAGAGCCGGTAAAATACACATGATAGTGCCACCCAAAATACGCCAGCTATTGCCTTTGGTTGCCGCCCATGATGTTCTAAAGCTCATCCGCCGATCGCGCACCGCAATACCAGGAAACACCAATGTGAACCGACCAAAAGCTAAGAATAACAATATGCTCAACAGACCAATCACTGGGTAAATCGATGTCGCAGCAGCATCATTGCTGAGCATTGCCAATATAAAACCAATCACCAAGCCGATGACCACAAATATAATATAAAGCACCAGACCCAGTAATATCGTATAACCAAAATATTTAAACTCAAGCTTACCAAGCCGCACCAAAGGCGGCACTTCATCCAGCAAACAGGCACGATGCCACGCAATGGCAATCGAATAATAGGCCACAATGCCAACCAATATCATCACCAAATGCAGCCAGTTCACCAGTGAACCCATAGCACTGAGCTGCTCAATAAAACTGATAAAAGCCGCGTATTGAGCCTCAGGATTTGCTGACGCAGTATTTTCAAAGAAATTACTGATGATTTGCAGATAGGCTTCACCACCTAAAAAGCTGAATATACCGACAAAAACAGTGTAAATCGCCACCCAAAACATCGAGGCTTTGACCAATAATGTAATGTTGGACATAGTATAACCAATTGCATCTTTAACGCTTTCAATCACTGGCAATTGTTGCATGGCATTTCCTCAATTTATTGACTAGTCATCACCCATTAATCGTCACCCATCAATCATCAAATGGATCTTTGACCATAATGGTATCTTCGCGTTCAGGGCTGGTCGAAAGCTGGGTCACCGGGCAACCAATAAGCTCTTCAATACGCTTGATATACGCAATCGCTTCAGCTGGCAATTCTTCCCACGAACGGGCGCCCTCAGTTTTACAATTCCAGCCTTTCATGATTTCATAAATCGGCACGATGCGGGTTTGATCACCCATACCAGCAGGTAGATAATCAATCCGCTTGCCATCCAATTCATAACCCACGCAAATTTTAAGCTCTTTAAATGTGTCTAACACATCAATTTTAGTCAACGCAATGCCCGTAATACCCGAAATGGTCACAGTTTGGCGCACCAACACCGCATCAAACCACCCGCAACGGCGCTTACGGCTAGTTACAGTGCCAAATTCGTGGCCACGTTGGCCAAGCTCTTCGCCAATTTCATTCAATTGCTCAGTTGGGAACGGCCCCGCACCAACCCGTGTGGTGTAAGCTTTGGTAATGCCCAACACTTCACTCACTGCATTGGCGCCCACGCCAGAACCAGCTGCAGCTTGACCTGCCACCACGTTAGATGATGTTACAAATGGGTATGTGCCATGGTCAACATCCAGCAATATGCCTTGTGCGCCTTCAAACAATATACGTTTGCCCGTACGCTGCGCTTCGGCCAAATATTTCCACACCACATCAACAAATGGCAAAATTTTCGGTGCCACTTCCATCAGTTGATCATATAATTCATCGGCATCAACTTCAGCTTCACCCAACCCACGCATCAGCGCATTATGGTTGGCAAGCAAGCGTTCAATTTTGCCTTTTAACATTTGAGGATCACGTAAATCCATCACCCGTATCGCGCGGCGGCCAACTTTATCTTCATAAGCAGGGCCAATGCCGCTTTTGGTGGTGCCGATTTTATTTGTTCCCAATGCCGCTTCGCGAATCGCATCTAGCTCGCCATGGAAAGGCAATATCAATGTTGTATTTTCGGCAATTTTAAGCACGCTCGGGTCAACTTTAACATCTTGGCCTCGCAACCGCTCAATCTCTTCAAGCAACGCCCACGGATCCATCACCACGCCATTACCAATGATCGAGATTTTACCACGCACAATGCCCGATGGCACCAAGCGAATTTTATAGACTTTACCATCAACAACCAATGTGTGGCCTGCATTATGCCCCCCTTGGAATCGCACGACTATATCAGCACGTTCGCAAAGCCAATCTACAAATTTGCCTTTGCCTTCATCACCCCATTGGGAACCCACAACCACTACATTCGCCATAAACCATATCCTTTTTCATAAATAGGTCGATACATACGGAACCACCCCGTAAAAGCGTTCGCGGAACCACCCCGCAAACGGGCGGAATATAACCCAAGCTGAAGGAGACTCCTAGCGAAATCACCCGCAACTGTTTAAAACTTTACAAATAAATATTTAATGCCTAAATTGACCTAAAAACTGCAAATCATTAAAGAATATTTATGAAAAAAACCCTCGTATCTGGCTTTCATTATCTTTACAATCAGCCCTATTTATTATTGATTCTCACCACGCTTTTTTGGGGCGGCAATATGGTCAATAGCCGCTATATAGCCAGCGATTTCGGCCCTATATCGTTAGCTTTTTTGCGCTGGGGCATCGCGCTTATTTGCCTCACACCTTTTGCCATAAAATACATTAAGGCCGACTGGCAACAAATTAAGCAACATTGGTTCATCATAACCGTCATGGCATTTAGCGGTATCACAACTTATAACACTATGGTTTATGTTGGGGTTAAAGACACGACCGCCATCAACGCTGTACTCACCACCTCATTAGGGCCAATCATCGTTTTTGTTTGGTGCTTCATTTTATTTAAAGAAAAAATTCGCGCGCTGCAATTTGTCGCCATTTTAATATCTCTATCTGGCGTGATGCTGATTATTTTTAAAGGCGATATAAATAATGTAATGGATTTCAACGTCAATAAAGGTGACCTCATCATCATCATTGCCATTGCATTTTATGCGCTCTATTCGGCTTTACTGCGTAAAAAACCGCAAATTCATTGGTTTTCATTCATCTATATCACCTTTTTAGTCGGCGAATTAATGCTGATACCGTTTTTTGCTTGGGAGCTATATAGCCAAGGCAACCAAATGTTCATTGGTGTAAAAAGCATCGCCACCTTGGCTTATATCAGCATATTCGCCTCTATTCTGGCTTATATATTTTTCAACCGTGCGGTGGCGCTGGTTGGCGCCAATGTGGCGGCGACATTTTTTCATCTCATCCCCGTATTTGGCACCATATTGGCCATTATATTTTTAGGCGAAACCCTATATTCTTATCATATGATTGGTTTTGCTTTGGTGATATTGGGCATTTATTTGGGCTCTAAAAAAACCAAAAGCCCCAAACCAGAGTCGGTTTGAGGCTTTCATCCAGATTATATCTGCCGAACTACATGGCAGTTCTAACTTCTTTTAAGAAGCGATCAACCTCTTCACCCAATGTGCCCGATTGCTCAGAAATACCTGCCGCTGCTTGAATAAGCCCCGCTGCAGATTGTTGGCTCACTTCGGCGCCACTTGATACTTTCTTCACATTTTCAGTCACTTGGTCGCTACCTTGTGACACCTCACTAATCGAACGGGCAATCTCGCCAGTTGCAATATTTTGCTGTTCAATTGATGATGAAATGGTTTGAGTAATTTCATCCACTTCATTCACCGAATCACTCACAGTTTTAAAACTACCTAATGATAATTTTGTGGCATCTTGAATGCTATTGACCAGACCAGAAATTTCGGTCGTGGCTTTGGAGGTCTGTGCAGCAAGTGCCTTCACTTCGTTTGCCACCACAGCAAAACCTTTGCCCGCATCACCAGCCCGAGAGGCTTCAATGGTTGCGTTCAGTGCCAATAAATTAGTTTGATTGGCAATGTCATTAATCAACGCCACCACATCACCAATAATATTCACTGACTTATTCAACTCATCCAAATTACTTTCAGTGGTACGAATTTCATCCACCGCTTGGCCAATTTTAACCCCAGATATTTCAATTCGGTTAGAAATTTCATCAATTGAACTGGATAATTCTTCGGTTGCTGACGACACGGTTTGCACATTTTTCGAGGTGACGGTTGCCGTCTCACTCAACGCGCTGGCTTGAACCGTGGTATTGCCAGCCACTTCATCCATCTGTTGTGCGGTTTTATCTAGTTCACCCGAAGCGCTGCTCAACTGGCTTATCACCTTTTCAACATTACTTTCAAAACTTTGAGTGATGCTTTCAAAACCCGAAATTTTTTCAGACATCACATTCATCGCTTGGTTGATGGTTTTGGCACCGCGTTGATAAGCGCCATTTAAGCCATCTTCCATAATAATACGATAATATTTACCCTGCTCAACATTCGCCATCGCTGCACTGCTTTCACGCACATAGGCATCTGCATTATCAATTAATGAATTGACCGCCCAATAAAACCGTTTGGCTTCACCTTGGTCATGAATGTTAAGAATGCGGTGTTCAAAATCGCCTTGTGCCACTTGGCTAACAACTGCTTCTGCCTGAGCCAAATCCTGGCTACAACGCCGCAGATAATACATGCATAACAGTGCAGAACCCAGCAGAATGAGACTACCAATGACTGAGTAATAATTGACCATTGCCAACCCATTGATAAATTCCATACCAAAATTTAGCACACACAATATACTCACCAGAATCAGCAAATATTTAGCTTTAGATAGATAAGATAAATTCATCATAAGAAACCTCCTGTGCAGCTACAATTTCAGTTAATTTTTGCTCTGATTTTTGCAAGCCAACCTTACGGCTGCTTTCATTATTTTCAATTTCCAGCAGCTGCTTATAAAGTGGTATGATGGTATTTTCTAAAATATCACGTTTTGGCACACGCCGGTTGGAATGATAACCAACCACATTGCCCCCATCATCCAAGCTTGGTGTGACATGCGCCAGCACCCAGTAATTATCGCCATTTTTAGCAAAATTATTCACATAAGCAAAAATTTCTTTGCCATCTTGCAAATAACTCCATAACAATTTGAAAATAACCCGTGGCATATCTATATGACGAATGAGACTATGCGGTTGGCCCAAAAGCTCAGGCTCAGTATAATCTGAAATTCGTAAAAATACATCATTCACATAAGTGAGGTTGCCTTTTAGATCGGTCTTACTCACGATAATTTCGTTTTTATCAAAAAAACGTTCAGCACCTGTTGCAACTACCGTTTGTGATAATTTCCGAGATGCAACTTGACGTTCCCCTTTTTGCTGACCTGTTGCGAAGTCAGCATCCTTTTTTTTCCACATATTCTTACCTGCCCTTAATAAAGTCTTAGTAAAAATAAAAGACAAACAGTAATAAATGGTTAATGCCAATTAATAGTTTACATAAACCCACAAATTGATGCAAAATAAATAAAGTTATACAGATTAAGATATTGATATATATGGATTAAAATTATTGTAGTAAATGTTTCATAAAAACCCGCTTATTTCAATAAAAAAACGGGAGCCGAAGCTCCCGTTAGACTAAAGTATTAGACATTACATGCAGTTAGAACTGCAGAGATTTAACTTGCGTCACTTGTTCAATGGCCGCAATTTGTGCAATCACTTCATCACTGGCGTGCGCGTCAATAGCGATCAACGAAATGGCCTCGCCACCTTCTTCGACACGGCCCAAATTAAAGTTGGCAATATTCACAGAGTTTTCACCCAAAACACTACCCAAAGCACCAATAAAGCCAGCTTTATCTTCATTAATCACATAAAGCATATGTTCGGTTAATTCAGCATCCATATTCACGCCTTTCACTTGAATGAGGCGCAATTTACCATCTGAAAATACCGTACCAGCCACAGAGCGCGTTTGCACATCCGTTTCAATGGTCAAACGAATGTAATTTTCATACACGCCTTCTTGGCTGCGAATCACTTCTTCAATCTTCATGCCATGTTGGGCAGCAATAATCGGCGCAGAAACCATATTTACATCTTGCATAAGTGGCCGCAACACACCTGTGACAGCCGCCGATGTCAAAGCCTTGATATTCATATCGGCCACATCACCTTCATATTCGATGCGAATGCTTTTTATGGCATTTTCTGTGAGCTGGCCTGCAAAACTACCTAGGCTCTCTGCCAATTTAATAAATGGTTTTAAGCGTGGCGCTTCTTCGGCCGTCACTGAAGGAGAGTTAAGCGCGTTGGTTACCGCGCCGTTAATCAGATAATCACTCATTTGTTCGGCGACTTGCAATGCAACATTAACCTGCGCTTCAGTGGTGCTAGCACCCAAATGCGGGGTACAAATTACATTATCCATGCCAAATAAGGCATTTTCTTTGGCGGGCTCTACAGCATAAACATCCAACGCAGCGCCTGCGACGTGGCCAGCTTCTAACGCGGCTTTTAAGGCCACTTCGTCAATCAAACCGCCCCGCGCACAGTTAATAATACGCACGCCTTTTTTCATTTTGTTAAGCGCAGTTGCGTCAATAATATTGCGGGTTTTGTCAGTCAATGGCGTGTGCAATGACAAAAAGTCAATGCGGCTTAACAATGCATCAAAATCAACTTTTTCAATGCCCAGCTCAATCGCACGATCCTCGGTTAAAAATGGATCAAACGCAATCACCTTCATTTTAAGGCCAAGCGCACGGTCAGCGACAATGCCACCAATGTTACCGCAGCCAATAATGCCGAGGGTTTTGCCTGTCACCTCAACACCCATAAACCGCGATTTTTCCCATTTACTGGCATGGGTGCTGGCATTGGCCAATGGAATTTGCCGCGCCACAGCCAACAATAATGTAATGGCATGTTCGGCTGTGGTGATTGAGTTACCAAATGGTGTGTTCATCACGATGATGCCTTTGGCAGAAGCGGCAGGAATATCAACATTATCCACCCCAATGCCCGCGCGGCCAATAACCTTTAGGTTTTTGGCTTGCTTGATGATTTTTTCGGTCGCTTTAGTGGCAGAGCGAATGACCAAGCCATCATATTTATCGATAATATCGAATAATTCTTCTTTGCTTAGGCCTGGAATGACATCCACTTCGACGCCATTTTTTTTGAAAATTTCGGCGGCTTGTGGGTCTAATTTATCTGAGATAAGTACTTTAGGTGCAGACATTTTTGTCTCCCTTAATTTGAATTTTGAATGGGTATAATGATTTAAAGATCAGCTTTGGCTGTGGAAAACGCCCAATCCAGCCAAGGTGTTAATGCAATGATATCGGAAGTCTCGATGGTCGAGCCTGCCCAAATACGCAAACCAGCAGGTGCATCTTTATATGAACCAATGTCATAAGCAACTTCTTCGGCATCAAGCAATGCCACAATCTTTTTAGCAAATACTGCTTGGGCTTTGGCGTCCAATGCCAGAATATCAGCATCGACCACTTTTAGGCAGATAGATGTATTAGAGCGATTGTGAGCATTTTCGGGTAGAAAATCGACCCAATCAGCTTTGGCCACCCATGCAGCAATCTCAATGGCGTTACGATCAGCCCGATCAATCATCGCGTCTAAGCCACCAATTTCTTTCACCCAATTGAGCGCATCTAAATAATCTTCAACCGCCAACATAGACGGTGTATTGATTGTAGCACCAGTAAAAATGGCATCAATCAATTTACCACCCTTAGTAAGACGGAAAATTTTTGGCAACGGCCATGCAGGAGTATAAGATTCAAGACGCTCAACAGCGCGAGGGCTGAGGATCAGCATGCCATGAGCACCTTCTGAACCCAAAACCTTTTGCCAGCTAAATGTAGTGACGTCTAATTTATCCCATGGCAAGTCATTGGCAAACACCGCGCTTGTGGCATCACAAAACGTAAGCCCCTTACGGTCATCCGCAATCCAATCGCCATTAGGCACACGCACACCAGATGTCGTGCCATTCCATGTGAAGACCACATCATTGTCGAAATTAACGTGGCGAAGCGCAGGCAATTGGCCGTATTCGGCATCGCGCAAGGTTACATTTTCAAGCTTAAGCTGTTTGACCACATCGGTCACCCAACCAGCGCCAAAACTTTCCCACGCCAGCATATCGACACCGCGCGCACCGAGCATAGACCATAGAGCCATCTCAACCGCGCCAGTGTCTGAGCCAGGTACAATGCCGATTTTATAATCAGCAGGAATTTGAAGAACTTCCCTTGTCAGTTCAATCGCATCAGCAAGTTTTGCTTTGCCAAGCTTAGAGCGATGAGACCTGCCTAAGGCAGCGTCTTTTAACGCATCGAGCGACCAATTAGGCCGTTTTGAACATGGACCAGAAGAAAAATGCGTATTTTCCGGACGCAAAGCCGGTTTGATAATAACAGTCATATGTTATCCTCACAGATAAAGTGCCTCTCGTTGGGGAGAGGTGTCCCACCAACACAAATATTAGAATGCCAAACTAAAGTCAAGAATTTTTAACAAAAAAAAGCAGCGTCATAATGACGCTGCTTATTATTTTTAAATCTTACTTATTTAGCCAAGCCAAAACATCAAAGTCTAAAACCTATACCGAATGCCTGCCCGCACTTCATGTGCGATAATATCTGCATAATCTAATGTTTCTTGATAATCGACGCTATTTCTTGTGGCGGTCTCCATGCCAGATATATTGACGAGATTTACACCAGAAGCTGCATTGATAGCGGCACCATTGGTTTGCCCCTCATAAGTGGCACGGCCACCCAATATATTGGTAAACCGATAACCCAAATCTAAGGTGAAATTATCAGCAATATTTATAGCCACACCCGCCATAACAGCGCCAGCAAAGCTCATGCCGTTAGAAAAATTAACACTGGCGCTGGTGGTTGTGCCACCTGCAGTATAATCAACGCTATATTGAGTGTTTGAAAGCAACAACCCTGCGCCCAAGCCTATATAAGGCTGAACGGGAATGTCTGGAATATCAACATCATAAAAAGCTGATATAAGAGCACCATATTGCTGGCTTTGGGCTGAATAGTTTACTGATGCACTGCCAAGAGTGGTCGCACCTGTCAATATATTATGCTGCCGATATTCACCTGACACCTCAACCCTTAAATTATCAAATTTATAGCCAGTAACGGCTGCACCGATAATTTGCTGGCCTGATGAGTTGGGGATTTGCGCAATATATTCGTTAAACAAACCTGAATTGGTAATAACAGATTGTGAGGCAGCACTTACATCCGTTGCGGCAACAACTGGATTGCCTTTTGTCAATTGCCCTGCATCGGCCCAAGCATAACCACCGTTCAGGCTAAAATAGGCACCACTACAATAGCAACCAAGGCGAACCTCTTTACGCAAATTAACGCTTGGATATAGGCTGCTTTCTTTTAAAAGGCTGACTTCATATTGAGTTTCTGGCAATATTGTGGTTTCACTCGTCATATCACTTGCCTGTGCTGGTGATAAAATAGTCAAAACCGCCAAACAAACCCCTACAGATTTGAACATGGCTTTATTTTTACTGATAAGCATTGGATACCTCTTTAACTATGATGCCTACTATTACTGTGCCTGTCTGCTCTTCTTGCAGCTTGGCTATGACAGGATTAGTAAATGAGCATGGTTAAAATAATCTTACGCATTGCGATTTTGGGACATAAAAAAACCGCATCATTTAGATGATGCGGTTTTCATAAGTATTTTATTTTAAATTAAACACTTTTTAACCAAAAGCTTTAACCAACAGTTTTAACTAATGATTTTAACCAATAGCAGCAACAATGTCATCCACCACTTGCTCGGTCAGCTGCGCATCCTCGCCTTCAGCCATCACCCTAATTAACGGCTCTGTGCCAGATTTTCTAATCAGCACCCTGCCCGTATTTTTAAGTTGAGCTTTGCCATCATTTATTGCTTGTTGTACAATTTTTGTGGTCAATGGGTCAGTTTTATTGGCATCATAGCGCACATTTTTCAGCACTTGCGGCACCGCTTCAAAGCGTTGGCACAAAACGCTAGCACTCATATCTCGCTCAATCATAATTGAAATAATCTGAATCGCCGCCGTCAAGCCATCACCAGTGGTGTTATAATCTGACATAATGATATGACCCGATTGTTCCCCGCCCATATTATAGCCATGAGCCCGCATATGCTCCAGCACATAACGATCCCCAACGCCCGTACGAATAAAATCTAAACCAATATCTTTGATGAAATTCTCTAACCCTAAATTAGACATAACCGTCGCCACAATGCCATTTTTACTGAGCTTATCTTTTGACTGCAAATTTTGGGCAATCGCCGCCATTAATTGATCGCCATCAACAATCTGACCTTTTTCATCAACCACAATGATCCGGTCAGCATCACCATCAAGCGCAATCCCAATATCAGCTTTATGTTCAAGCACGGTTTTTTGCAACAATTCTGGCGCAGTTGATCCACAACCTTCATTAATGTTAAAACCATCTGGTTTGTTGCCAATTTCAATAACCTCTGCGCCCAGCTCCCACAGCGCCATAGCCGCCACTTTATAGGCCGCTCCATTGGCACTATCAACTACAATTTTAAGCCCATTAAAGCTAATTTTATTGCTAATCGTGCGTTTGGCAAATTCTATATAACGCGCATGGGCGCTATTGATACGCCGCGCACGACCCAACCGACGAGGTTCTACCAACCCAGCATCACTAGACCCATCCATATATTTTTCGATCAATAATTCTTTCTGATCATCTAATTTATAGCCATCTGGCCCAAATAACTTAAGCCCATTATCATGATAGGGGTTATGTGAAGCCGAAATCATCACCCCAACGTCAGCACGTAAAGACCTTGTCAACATGGCCACAGCAGGGGTTGGGGTTGGGCCCAATAAAAACACATCAATGCCCACTGATGTAAAACCCGCCACCAAAGCATATTCAATCATATAACCCGAAATTCTGGTATCTTTGCCGATCACCACCCGATGACGATGTGAACCTGTGGAAAACACTTGGCCAGTGGCCATGCCGAATTTTAAAGCCATTTCAGCCGTGATTGGATGCTGATTAACCAAACCACGCATACCATCTGTTCCAAAATATTTACGCTTCATTTCATGTACACCCCTTGATTCTTCAAGAATTAATAAGTAACTAAAATTAATTTTTAATTAATACTTGCGAATAGAATTAATTATACTCATATGTTGCTGTGCAGCCTTTATATCATGCACGCGATGAAATTGCACTGCCGTATTTTTTGCAACGCCCATCGCCGCTAACGAACCAGCCTGCCGCTTGCCAACACCCATTTCACCCGCAACCACACCAATGAAAGATTTACGCGATGAGCCGACCAATAAAGCCACGCTAAGAGAATGAAACAAGCTGAGATTATTAAGAATGGTCAAACAATGAGCCACAGTTTTGCCAAACCCAATGCCAGGATCAATCACTATCCTGCCCTTATCAAAGCCCTGCTTGACTAAGTTTTCAATCCGCGCCTGCAGATAATCATAAATCTCGAACAGGATATTCTCATAATGTGGGTCATTTTGCATGGTTTCGGGCGTGCCTTGACTGTGCATTAAAATAATCGGACACTGAGCTGTAAGCACAGCTTGTACACTGTCGCCACTATCTTCGCCATATTGTGCCACATCGGCTCTAAATTCCAACGCCGAAACGTCATTAATCATGTCAGCCCCGTGCGCCAATGCATAATCCATAACCTTGGCTTTGCGTGTATCAATCGAAACACATATATTTTTAGTTTTAAGCATCGATAATATGGGCGCAATGCGCGCAATTTCATTCTCACAGCTTACATATTCAGCTTTGGGGCGGGTCGATTCACCGCCAATATCCACAATAGATAAGCCACATTTTATATAGTCATCAATTTGCCGCTCTAATTTGGCCGCATCATCGTGGCTGCCACCGTCTGAAAAACTATCAGGCGTTAAATTTAAAATGCCCATTATATGCTGTTGCGACATATCCAAGCCGCAGATGCTCGGCCTTAACGCCCCAATCGCTTCAAGCTGAGCCACAATTTCGACATCGCCTGAATCAAACAATTCTGCCGCCGACATAAACCCAATGTCATCATCAAAACGGTTGATAATTTTTGCCATGCAAAAGCCTGTGCTACCACCCGCAATTGGCAACGCCCGTTGCTGGGCCAGTGCAACCTTAGCCTCATCGCCATAAATAAAGCCTGTGGGGATGATTAATTTCGAATGAGCCACGACAACACTTTCACTTAACAAAACAAAACAAAAGGCGCCTGAAATTCAAGCGCCTTTATAATATATATCAACCAATGAATTTATGCATCATCTTTTGGTTCATCATCCGTTGGTTTTACAGGAGCTTCTGACGTTTCAGTCGTTGGCACACCTACTGAAGTTTCTGGCACAGTCGCAGCGCCAGCTTTTTCTTGCGCCACCACATTTTCGCGGCCAATGTCTTCACCAGCAATCATTTTCTTGATCTCAGCACCAGTCAAAGTTTCATATTCAAGCAAACCATTGCCCAACAAATCCAATTGATTGGCATTCTCAGTCAAAATACGTTTGGCTTCGCTATACGCTTCTTCAATAATGCGTTTCACTTCGGCATCAATTTCTTGCAAAGTCTGTTCACTAACCATACCAGAATTAGATGACTGACCCATAAAGTTCTGACCTGTATTGCCAGCATAATCAACCATGCCCATTTTATCTGACATGCCCCATTGGGTCACCATACCGCGGGCAATTTTTGTGGCTTGTTGAATGTCAGATGAAGCACCAGAGGTGATCTTGTCATAACCAACCAAAATTTCTTCGGCCACACGGCCAGCCATCGCCACGGCCAAATCGGCGTGGAATTTTTCACGGCTATATGAAATCGCATCACGTTCTGGCAAACGCATCACCAAACCAAGCGCCCGACCACGCGGAATGATTGTGGCTTTATGCACAGGGTCAGATTCTGGCTTATGCATCGCCACCAAAGCATGACCAGCTTCATGGAAGGCCGTTAAACGTCTCTCATCATCACTCATCACCAATGTACGGCGCTCAGCACCCATCATCACTTTGTCTTTGGCATCTTCAAATTCTTGGTCTGTCACCACACGTTTACCGCGCCGTGCCGCCAAAAGCGCCGCTTCATTACAAAGATTAGCTAAATCTGCGCCTGAAAAACCTGGTGTGCCGCGCGCAATATGCCGCGCATCAACATCATTACCCGATTTGATTTTTTTCAAATGCACTTTCAAAATTTGCTCACGGCCAATAATATCTGGATTGGCCACTTCAATCTGCCTATCGAACCGACCAGGGCGCAACAATGCAGGGTCTAACACATCAGGTCTATTGGTAGCGGCGATGATAATCACCCCTTCATTATCCGAGAAACCATCCATTTCGACCAATAATTGGTTAAGCGTTTGCTCACGCTCATCATTACCACCGCCCATGCCTGATCCACGATGCCGACCAACCGCGTCAATTTCATCGATAAACACAATACACGGAGCGTTTTTCTTAGCTTGTTCAAACATATCGCGCACGCGGCTCGCGCCCACGCCGACAAACATTTCAACAAAATCTGAACCTGAGATAGAGAAAAACGGCACATTAGCTTCGCCCGCAATGGCCCGTGCCAACAGGGTCTTACCTGTGCCTGGAGGGCCGACCAACAACGCGCCGCGCGGAATGTGACCACCCAAAACGGTATATTTTGTTGGGTTCTTTAAAAAATCAACAATTTCACTTAAATCTTCTTTGGCTTCATCAATACCAGCCACATCATCAAATGTAACAGTGCCACTGCCTTCGGTCAGCAATTTGGCTTTACTTTTGCCAAAGCCCATGGCTTTACCACCGCCGCCACCGCCCATATTGCGCATAAAGAAAATCCACACACCCACCAATAACAACATCGGGAACCAACTGATGAATACATTCATCAGTGTGCTGTCTTCGGCATGCTGCACTTTCACATCCACGCCTTTTTCGGTCAGAGTTTGCAACAATAAGGCATCATTCAGCGGAATGGCCGCAGTAAAATCGCCGCCATTTGCGCGTCTACCGCTCAATTGACCATTATTAATAACCACGGATTGCACACCGCCAGAGCTGACATCAGACAGCAATTGCGAATAGCTCACCTCGTTGCCACTAGAGCGGCTACCAGAAAGCCCCACCATATTAAATACGGCAATTAACAAGACGAGGATGATGCCCCATAGAGCAAGATTACGAAAATTATTCACATGAATTCCTTAATTTTCTTCGATTCATAAAATATCTATTGTTTAAATAGGCCTTCATTGGGTAAATTCCAAGTTAAAAACTCAAAAAAACTCAAAAAACACGGCCTTTTCATAGCTTTGGGCATATGAGCATATAATTTTTACAATGTGAACCCATGTTTTGGCTCATTCACTTTATTGTTAACGCCGAATTTTAAGCTCTAAATCTATATCCACCATTTCAGCCCCACCATCGGCCATTATAATCGCAATAGATTGCAAAATCACCTTCGGGCATAATTTAAGTGGTTTATGCCTTTCTATCAACTGGTCACTATATTCCGGCACCATAGATAGGCTATGCAATTGCATTGATTTTTGTGCCAAATTAACAGCGGCAAAACGCTTGCGCCACTTATCATCGAAACCTTGCCTATCTTCATAACCAAACCACAGGCTTTGTTGCTTTTTCACCACCAAACAATGGCCCAAACAAAATTGTCGCCCCTGCCCTGCAATTTGCTGTAATAAATACTCGATTTTTTGCCAGCGCGGCGGATTGTCCTGCCCACCAATTGTCCAAATCAATCTAGCCAGCAAGCGTAATTGTAACTCTTCGGGCAATGCCGCAAAATCACTGACCTTCACATGCGCGATGCCCAAAGGCAAAAATTCGACTTTTGCCTTCCAAAATTCCTCTAAATAAAATTCCAGCGCGTCATCTGCTCGCGCCAATCGGCTGGCCGATTGCGCCACGCTTTCACTAGCCAATACCCCATTTTCGGTCAAAAATTTACGAATTTGCACTCGCTCAAACTTTTCATTCAAATTAGAAACATCATCAAACCAAGCCTGCTCATATTGCTCTAAATAATGACGCAAATCAGCCCGTTTAAGGCTTAAAAACGGCCGAACAATTTCAATTAAATAACCATTAACATCGCGTTGCATTGCCTGCGCAATGGAGCCAAGGCCACGTAAACCAGCGCCGCGTTTTAAGCGCATTAAAAAGGTTTCGGCATTGTCCTCTAAATTATGCCCCACAAATAGCTTATTTATGCACCGTGCGGTGCAAAATCCGCCCATCAATTGATAACGCGCATCACGCGCCTTTTGCTGAACGCCACTGCTTGGAATTTGCTCAAATTGCCACGCCAAAATATGATGCTCAATGCCCAAATTTTGGCACCATTGCGCCACTTGTTCAGCTTCTATCGCCGCATCAGCGCGCAATTTATGATCAACGGTTAAAGCAACCAGTTTAACCGATAAACTTAATTTTTGAATATAATGATGCATTGCCAACAACAAAGCCATGCTGTCGCCACCGCCCGAAACCGCAATCGCAATCATTTCGTCACCGGAATGGATAAAGCCCGCGAGGCTATCATGGATTTTTTGATCGGCAATAAGCGGCAAAGTCATACAGACTTATAACCTCATAAAGGCTTTACAAGCAAGCATGCTCTTTTTGCTTGGCTTGCGCCATGCTGGACAATTGCGGGTGCGATTCAGAATAACGTCGATCGACCTCGTAATAAGCGGCACAAGCATCAGATTTATTGCCAAGTAATAACAAGCTGGCCGCTAATTTATATAGGTTATCAGGCGCTTTGGCACCTTTTTTATTGCTGCGATAGCCTTGGTAAAAAACCCGTGCCGCCGCATTGTAATTTTTGCGTTTATAATAGCTTTCGCCCAACCAAAAATAAGCGTTAGAAATTAGGGTCGATTGGCGATAATATTGAATGAATTGATTAAATTTACGCTCTGACAACACATAATAAGCATCATCATAATAACCTTTAGCCTCGTTAAACGCCATAACATCTGGCGCTTGACTGCCCAAACGGCCTGCAATGCTAGCAGAAGCATTCAATTCATCCAAAGCCGCTTCAGGCAACGCTGTTGCTGCATAAGCTTGTGGCTCAGGTTTTTCTAACGGCGGTTGGCTGCGCAACGCTTCGGGCACAGTGTTTAATTCTTCTTGGCCATCGAGCAACGGGACAGCTTGCGCCATTTTTTGCTCTTGCTGAGCCATGGGCAATGGCTTGGCTGCAGGTGGCCCAGAGACAAGTGGTGAAGCCGCAGAATAAGGGTCTTCAAGCGGGCGTTGCAAAACTTGGCCATCAGCCAATTGTTGTTGAGAAAAATCATGAGTCAACTTATTTTCATATTGCATCAAACGGTTGCGCAGGGTGTTCAGCTCAAGCTCAAGCGCTTGAATGCGATTCAGCACCTCGACATCCTGCGTAGCAATTTGTTTCACATCGCTTTGCATGGTTGAGATTTTTATATGCATTTTCAGCACACTTTGAGAATCAAAAGCCAGTGCAATATGCGGCATAGCCACATAAGCCGCTACAATCACGACAAAAGCAGCCTTAGATAATTTACAATATGACTTTAACAAAGGTAACATATTTTACTCGAAATAATTCAACATGTAAAATTCAATAGATTTGGGGCAAAAATAGGGCAGACATTCAACCAACCAATTTTCGCCCCACATTGTGCTAATTATACAACACCTATTTGCTAGTCACCGAAGTCACCGCACGTCTATTTTGGCTCCAGCACGAGATATTATCACATAGTGAAATCGGCCGCTCTTTGCCATAAGACAAAGTGCCGATTGTGCCCGTAAAGCCTAAAGAAGCTATGTATTTTTTAATGCTAGCCGCACGTCTTGCGCCCAATGCAATATTATATTGGCGTGTGCCACGTTCATCAGCATGGCCTTCAATTTGAATTGCAGTGACATTATATTGTACCAACCAAGCATATTGTTTTCGCAACAAGGCTTTACCAGGCTCATTCACCTCAGTTTGGTTGGTTTCAAACAACACGCTATCGCCGATAACTTGTTGGAATTCGGCAAGCGTACCAGGTTGGGCATTAATGCCATTGCCCACAACACCCGCAGCATCTTGGCCTAAATCACCTTTTGTGGCGCACGCCGCAAGACCCAACGCCATGCCTGCAATCATTAAATATTTTGCTAAATTCAATCTCATGTTTTTCTCCAACTTTTAGATTTTTACATTCTTATAACATATTTTATCACTATTTCTTCGGCTTAATAATTCGGGCAAAATAGCCTTTTAAATCATTGCCCCAAAGGCGACCATGCTGGGTCACTCGCAAACCCATTAGTTTTTAACTGTCTTTCATTACGCCCCGTAATGTCCACACTCCAGATAGACGGGCCACCGTTAGCGCCGCGGGTTTCACGAAAAAACATCAACACCCGACCATTAGGCGACCATGTCGGGCCTTCATTATGATATCCGCCCGCCAAAATACGCTCGCCACTGCCGTCAACCTTCATCACACCAATTAAAAATTGCCCGCCAACCAATTTGGTAAAAGCAATTAAATCACCACGTGGCGACCAAACAGGGGTTGAATAAGAACCACCACCAAAACTCACCCGCCTGACATTGCTGCCATCAGTATTCATAATATAAAGCAGCTGTTTACCGTCGCGGTCAGATTCAAACACAATCGAGCGGCCATCGGGCGAAAAAGATGCCGAAGTATCAAGCGCCGTGCCCTTGGTTAATTGTTGCATGTTTTTATTGCGTAAATCCATCAAATATAAATTGGCATTGGCACCATTTTGCAGGCTCATCACCACCTTATTGCCATCCGGCGAAAAGCGCGGTGCAAAGCTCATACCCGGGAAATTACCAACCAATTCGCGCTGGCCTGTATCAACATTAATCAACATAACCCGCGGTTGGCCACTGGCATAAGAAATATAAGTCACTTCTTGACGTTTCGGGCTAAACCGCGGCGAAAGGACAATGTCATTGCCATTGGTTAAAAATTTATTGTTAAAACCATCTTGATCCATAACCGCCAAGCGTTTAATCCGCCTGTCTTTCGGCCCTGTTTCAGATATATAGGCGATGCGGCTATCAAAATAACCTTTTTCGCCGGTGAGCCGCTCATAAATGGTATCAGATATTTGATGCGCCAATTTACGCCAATTGCGCGGTTGCGCCGAATATTGCAAGCCAATAATTTGCTGTTCAGAAAGCACATCCCACAAGCGCAATTCGGCAGCAATATTGCCGTTAGATTGCATCACAATGCGGCCTGTTACCAAGGCCTTAGCACCTGTTGGTCGCCAATTGGCAAAGTTCGGTTTTTGATTGGCAGGTCGGTTGGTTTCTAAAAACACGTCTTGGTTAAGCGGTGCAAATAGGCCGCTATTGCGCAAATCATTGCTGACAATGGCCGCTACATTTTGCCCCAGCCCAACTTCTTTGCCGTTGCCACCTGAAAAATTCTCAATCGCCAATACCAACGGATCGACATTGCCCTGATCAATTTTCACTTCGACCAGTGCCGCAGCAGATGTAGCCATGTTCGCAATAAAGGCACATAAAACCAACAATTTGCTTATATTTCTTATCATAATATACCTATTAATTTTCACGCCACTATCTAACTATCTATCTATATAAGCTTAATTTGCTCAAAATATGGCACACTCTATCCATCAAACATACTACGCGGGTCAAATTCCATAGTAAATTCGCTCCACACTTCAAATTTTTCAGCTGGCAACATGTCGTAAGGGCCGCATTCTATAATCGCCCGCACCGCGCTTTCAGCCATCACTTGAAATGACGGATGCGTTGAGCTGTTAAGCACCTGTGGTGTGCCAAGCACTTCGGCAAATTGGTTGAGTTTAAAGCCAACTTTAACCACCACACTGCCCGCGTCTTGCGCCCCAGCGGGGATAGACCAACATTGTGTCATACGGTTTTTCACCGCATTAAATTCAAATTGGCTTAATGAAGCCACTTCAACATCTTCGAGCAAATCACCATCTAAGCTACCCGCTTCAATATCACCAAAATCAAGCTCAATTTCTTCCAAAGGCTTTTCTTCTAGCTTATCCAACAAAGCCGCAATTTTGCTGTCATCCAACGGTTCTGGCTCAGGCTTTTTCTCGGCTTTTGGCAGCTCTTTGGGTTCAGTTTTAGGCAATGTCGGGCGCTTGGCTGGCTTTGGCGCCGAGGCCACATTAATAAAACTCTCTTCTGGCTTTTGCGGCTCAAGATCGGCAACCTCTTCGATTAATTTTTCAATCGATGGTATAGGCTCGGTCTTTGGCTTATCTTTAGGCTTTGGCGTTGGTTTTGGCTTATCAAGCTTTGGCTTCGGCTTGGGCACAGGTTTTTCGACAATTTTTTCGATCGGCTGTTTGGCCGCCAATTTGGTGGTTAAATCCTTGGTTTTTTTTGTGCCGACCTGCTCAATCGGCGCGATCGAGATAATCTCTACCTCCACAGGCACAACATTATCCAGCTCGAGCGGGGTCCCCGCGCCAAAGCTGAATATAGCCGCCACAATAATTGTGCCATGCAAAACTGATGTTATGATCCAACCAAATTTCATCTATATGCCTAAATTTTACCAATCTCTAATTTGCATTTGTTTCACTTGTCGAGACCAAGCCAATGCTTTTAAACCCAGCACTGTTAATATGCCCAATCACCCGCATAAATTCGCCATATGATACATTTTGATCACCGCGCACAAAGATTTTTTGTTTAAACCCATTTTCGGATAAAGCCGTTAATTTGGTCACCAAATCATCAATATCAACTTCGGCATCTTGAATGAATATCTTGCCGTCAACATCAATCGTCACCGACAAGGGTTCATTATCTGCCTCAAGCGCTGCGGCTTGTGTTTCGGGCAATTCAATCGGTACGCCAGCGGTAAGTAAGGGAGCCGATACCATGAAAATAATCAACAATACCAACATCACATCGACCATCGGTGTCATATTAATTTCAGCAATCGGCGCGTGCCGGTTGCGGCTTCTGCGCTGCCGTTTGGGGTTGTTATAATGGCCGTTTCCAGCAGTCATACCCATATCATTGGCCACCTTGTTTATTTTCGAACTGGCGCGAGAATATGGCGCTAAATTCATCTGCAAAATTTTCTAAATTCTGCCCCATACGGCCGATATCACCCGAAAATTTATTATAAAAAATAACCGCAGGTATCGCCGCCACCAAGCCAATGGCCGTGGCAAATAACGCCTCGGCAATGCCGGGGGCAACAACCGCCAAGCTGGTCGATTTAGACGCAGCAATGGCCGAAAATGTATTCATAATACCAAACACCGTGCCAAACAAACCAACAAATGGCGCCGCACTACCTGTTGTGGCTAAAAACATCAAATGACGTTCTAACGATCCAACTTCGCGTTGAATGGCCACATCCATAACTTTCTCAATCCGCATTTGCAGCGAAATATTATTACCGACACTACCATCTGTCGCGCCTGTCGCGGCAGTGGCATCTTGCGCCCGCTTCCATTCACGCATCGCCGATACAAATATCGCCGCCATTGGGTTATCGGGTCTATGGCCAATATTACGGTATAAATCATCAAGATTTTGGCCAGACCAAAAAGCTTTTTCAAATTCTTGCGAAGATTTTTGTGATTTGCGAATGAGAAAAAACTTATCGCCGATAATTTTCCAGCTCCAGACAGAAGCCATCATCAAACCGATCATCACCAATTTGACCACAATATGCGCTTGCCAGAATAAATCTAAAACAGAAACACCGCCTATATCATTGGCGGCCAAAGTCGTAACTTCCATTATATTACCTTAATTTTTTATCTTTAATGTGAATGTCTCGCATTAAGTTTCAAAGTATAATTTCATGAGAATCTGTTTAAAATACGGCAAACAGACATCGCACCCCTAATGGCAACGACATTAGCTTAAAACTCGTAAAATATGGTTAACTTTTGGTTTATTATACCAAAGCCGAAAATTTGGCCTTAGTATCAGCATCAATGCGCGTTGGTTTACCCGCATCATTGACAATGGCGCAGGTCACCACCGTTTTAAACAGCAAATTATCTTGGCAATAAATATGCTGCTCCAGCATGAAGCGCACACCTTTTAACAGCCGCAATTTGGTTTGCACTTCAATCACATCATCCATTTTGGCGGCGGCTAAAAAATCAACATCCATATGGCGCACCACAAAAAATAGTGGTACATCCAATTGCGCCAAAACATCTTGATGAATCTCCAGCAGCCGCAAAAAATCAGTGCGGCCTCTTTCGCAAAATTTTAAATAATTAGCGTGATAAACCCTGCCCGAAAAATCAGTATCTTCATAATAAATGCGAATCAGCAATTTATGCGTCACACCATCCATCTTGCCGCTTAGATCTGTTGTAGCTTTAAGACTCATTGCTCAAAATCTCGGTTTTCAAACAAATTGCCTTGCACCAGCGCAGGATTGTTAGGCACAGACATGCCCAAATGCGCAAAAGCTTGCGGTGTTAATGTGCGGCCACGTGGGGTGCGCGCCACAAAACCTAGCTGTATCAAATAAGGCTCAATCACCTCTTCAATACTATCACGCCCTTCACTCATAGCCGCAGCAATGGTATCCGCGCCAACAGGCCCACCATGGTAGTTTTTAGCAATGATATTGAGATATTTATGATCCATCTTATCCAAACCGATATGATCAACCTCTAGCCGCGTCAATGATGCGTCGGCAACCTCTTTATCAATCACCCCTTGTTTGGCAACAATGGCAAAATCCCGCACACGGCGCAACAAACGCCCAGCCACCCGTGGTGTACCACGCGCTCTGCGAGCAATTTCTAAGGCACCTTCAGCATTCAAGTTCACCCCTAAAACCCGCGCCCCGCGCTCAACAATCTTGCATAATTCTTCGGTCGTGTAATATTCAAGCCTGATTGGAATGCCAAAACGATCGCGCAACGGCGTTGTAAGCAGGCCTGTGCGGGTGGTCGCCGCCACCAAAGTGAAAGGCGCAAGCTCGATACGCACACTGCGTGCAGCTGGGCCTTCACCAATGATTAAATCAAGTTGAAAATCTTCCATCGCGGGGTATAAAATTTCTTCAACCGCAGGGCTAAGCCGATGAATTTCATCAATAAACAACACATCACCTTCGTCTAGATTGGTCAACAAAGCCGCAAGATCGCCCGATTTGGCAATGACCGGCCCAGAGGTCGCCTTAAAATTGACCCCCAGCTCACGTGCCACAATTTGCGCCAAAGTGGTTTTCCCCAAGCCTGGCGGGCCGGCAAATAATACATGGTCTAAAACATCTGAGCGCGATTTCGCCGCTTCAATAAATATCGACAGGTTTTCGCAAGCCACTTTCTGACCCGTAAAATCCGACAGTTCTAACGGGCGAAAACTGCCATCACTTTCAGCTGTTGCATCCTCGGATTTTTGCTCGCCATCAATCATGCGATCTTCGCTATGTTCACTCATCTAATTAGCAAGCTCCTTAAGCGCAAGGCGAATAATTTTCTCTGTCGTCGCATCTATGCCAATGTCATTGACCACTTTGGCCACCGCGCCAGCCGCTTGGCCGCTGCCATAACCCAGATTTGTGAGTGCTGAAACAGCATCAGCCGCCGCGCTATTCTCTTCGACAATTTCTGCGCCTTTGAGTATAGCTGACAAAGCCCCAACTTCGCCCGTAAAGGCTGGTATTTTATCTTTTAATTCTGTCACAATGCGTTGTGCCACTTTCGGCCCAACTCCAGGTGTGCGTGCCACCATGGCCTTATCGCCCAAGCTAATCGCCGTCACCAATTCGTTAGATGACAGGGTAGAAAGTATCGCCAACGCCACTTTAGCGCCAACGCCTTGCACGCTTTGCACCAAGGTAAACCATTCTTTTTCGGCCGCAGTCGCAAACCCAAATAAGCGCAACTGGTCTTCGCGCACAAAAGTTTCGATCAGCAAGCTAATCTCTTGCCCAATGGCGGGCAAAGCCGCAATGGTGCGGGTCGAAGCGCTGACCAAATAGCCCACGCCATTGACATCCAATATCAATGTTGAATCGGTAAAACCATCCACTTTACCCGTTAATTTACCTATCATTTTCTACCCCACAACTTTCAATTCACGCGCGCCTCTATATTGCGCATGTGTGATGGCAATTGCAAGCGCATCTGCCGCATCGGCATTTTTTGGGTTGGCATTGGGCAATAATATTTTAAGCATGTGCAAGATTTGATTTTTATCGGCATGCCCTGCACCCACCACGGTTTTCTTGACTTTATTGGGTGCATATTCGGCCACCAACAAACCAAATCGCGCGGGCACAACCAGCGCGATACCGCGAGCTTGGCCAAGTTTTAGCGCCCCGGCAGGATCTTTATTGACAAAGGTGTTTTCTACCGCCGACTCGTCAGGCTTATACTGCTCGATAATCTCATAAAGCTGGTCATATAGCTGGCACAGGCGAGTGGCTAAATCTAACTTGCCGTTAGATTTCATCACCCCATTGGCCACATGTTTAAGGCTGCTGCCTTGGCTATCAATAATGCCCCAACCCATATTGCGCAAGCCCGGGTCGATGCCGATAATTCTAACGCTGTTAGGTCTGCTTATTGCCATCACTTAACCTGCTGCAATGCGTTCCATCAAAGAATCTGTGAGTTCGAGGTTCGAATAAACTTCCTGCACATCATCATCATCTTCAAGTGCTGAAATCAGATTGTAAACTTTTTCGCCTGATTCATCATCAAGATCAATCATAACTTGGGCTTTCCAAATCATCGTGGCCGATTTTGGCTCGCCAAATTGCGCTTCCAAAGCTTTAGAAACTGTGTGTAAATCCGCCGTATCACAATAAATATCATGGCCATCTTCGCTGCTCTCACAATCGTCAGCACCTGATTCAAGTACCGCTTCCATCATGGTATCTTCATCAGCCACATCAGCAGCATATGAAATACAGCCAACACGGTCAAAACCGAATGACACACTACCATCAGCGCCCATATTGCAGCCCGCTTTGGTAAAAATAGACCGTACGGATGAGGCCGTGCGGTTTTTATTGTCAGTCAGAGCTTCAACGATAATGCCCACACCGCCAGCCGCAAAACCTTCATAACGTAGCTCATCATAGCTAGCTGTATCGGCATCGGCCGATTTTTTAATCGCCCGCGTGATCACATCTTTGGGCAAGCTATTTTGTTTGGCAGTGTTGACGGCAAGGCGCAAACGCGGGTTCATATCCACATCTGGTGCACCCATTTTGGCGGCAACCGTAATTTCTTTGGCTAATTTAGAGAATAATTTAGAGCGTTTTTTATCCTGCGCACCTTTACGATGCTGAATATTTGCCCATTTTGAATGTCCTGCCATGTGAGTGCCCTTAACTTATTTTTGTGCAAACTGATTCGCATATCATTGAATTGCAGCTGTTATACTTTGAAATACCAGAAGTTTCAATGCCAAAAGTCTGGCACTTGGTCTTGCAACATGCCGCCTAACCTGAGCGGTGAGCAATGTGTGGCTAAACCTGTTTTGGCATCAATCTCGACCGCAAAACCTGATAATGTAGCCTTGCCTTCGGCTGGGTTAAAACTACCCATACGGCGGCCATAAACGAAACGGTTGAGCGGCTCTTCAACCTCAGAGCCGATCACACTATTATAATCCCCGCACATGCCCGCATCGGTCATATAGGCCGTGCCACCTGTCATAATATGGGCATCGCCTGTTGGCACATGAGTGTGCGTGCCAACCACCACACTCACTTTGCCATCCAAAAACTGCCCCATGGCCATTTTCTCCGATGTGGCTTCGGCATGAAAATCGACAAATATCACATCGACCACCTGACCAAGTGGTGACATTTCGACCTGTTTTTCAATCGCCAAAAAAGGGCAATCACGCGGCGGCATAAACACCCGACCTAACGCGTGAATGACCAAAACCATCGCACCATTTTTAGCCGTATACATGCCCGTACCACGTCCTGGTGTGCCATCAACAAAATTAAGCGGCCGCACCAAATAATCATATTTCTCAACAAAAATCAGCGCCTCTTTTTTATCCCAGCAATGATCACCCATAGTAATCACATCCGCGCCCGCATCATATAGATCAAGCGCAATTTCTTCGGTAATGCCAAAGCCGCCAGCGGCATTCTCACCATTCACAATCACAAAATCTAAATTATATAACTCCCGCAATTTGGGCAATTGATCATAGACCAATTCGCGCCCCGCGCGCCCCATCACATCACCTAAAAACAACAATCTCAAATCAGTTACCAATCTCTATAAATTCTTTTTCGGTCAGAATATAATCAACCGCACTGTCAAATTCACCGGTTGGCACTTTGTGCATTTCCTGCCCGGCAAAACCCACACCAATACTCACAATTTCCTCGCCCAATTGCGCCAATGTGCGGTCGTAAAAACCGCCGCCATACCCCAAGCGAAACCCCTTGCGGTCAAACGCCAATAACGGCACAAATACAATATCGGGGTGCACTTGCTCATTGGCATCAGATGGCGATAGAATCCGAAACAAATCTTCGACCATTTCACTATCTTCCAGCCACTCTCTAAAAATAAGCGGCCCGCCAATTTCAACCACCACAGGCATGCAGAGATTAACATTTTTTTGGCGCAAAGCTGCGGCAAGCTCGGTTAAATCAAACTCGGCACCAATGGCATTATATAAAGAAATAAGCGGGGTTTCTTGGGGTGATTTAGCGGTAATTTCATCGATATATTTACATATATCGCCAAATGCAGAACCTGCATCAGCCGCAAGTTTTTTGCGAATGCCCGATTGCACTTTACGCGCTTCGAGCTTAGAAATTGTCACTTTTAAATCATCGGCCATAAACACCCTCTATATTATGGTACCGCGCTGGCCGTGAGTTGATCAAGATCTCGGGATACCTAAAGTAAGGTGGGCGCCAAATAAACTAGACCACGATCTAATCAGGGTCAGCTCCCTCGAGAAAAGTAAGGCCCCGGAGAAATACCACCACACCAACCGCGCAGCCATTTATATGTAAGGCAAAACACTAGATAATGAAAGCTATTTTTCAACCAAATTCAGCATCACTGCATACTCTTCGTTTCCAAACTACGTGCCATCCAGTCAGCGCTGCCTATCTTGGTAAAAGCGTCCGAAGCCGACAGGCTGAGACAAGGCCGACCGGCCGTCGGGCGGTTAGCGCGTAGCAAGCTTGCGGAGGCAAGCGCCCGCGCCGTGAGCGTAGCGAGGAAGTGCCCTCGGGGTGCAGGGACCCACTAGAGAGCGTAGCGAACGTAAAAATGCAGACTTCCAGAGCTTAGACAGGACGCTGCCCAGTAATGGCTGAAAAGTTATGATGTTGAAAACTTTGCGCAGGAATCTCAACCAATGAACCAGCATTTTCCGCTGTAAAGACATAAGAAAGTTAGCACTCCTGCCTACACTCGGGTACTTCATTTATACGTTCGCTTAAGCTCACTGATATGTATGGAAGTTGTGGAAAAAAGGGTTAGATAGAAATGCTGAATTTACGGTTAGTCTGCAGCGCTCAAAACAGTATCAGGTATCACGGCTCATGCCCGCTTCAACCTGCTCAGTCAACTTCTGCACCCGCTCAGCCACTTTATCCAACACCTCTACAATGCTAGCTTCAGCCGCTAGCTTCTCTCTATTACTCATATCGTAAAAACGTTTCAAACTCTGCACTTCTTGTTCAAGCGCCTCAAGCCGTCCAACCGCTTCAAACAATTCATCAGCCGCAGTTAATCCTGCCAACAAAAATAGTTTTGAATCTCCATGCACCGTACCGGTATCTCTAAATTGCCGCACCCGCACGTCTAAATATTCAGCCAATTCAGCAATATGATTTTCTTCGCCAGGGTTGCACGAAATAGGAAAAGCCCGTCCATTGACAGTCACAATCACTTCAGCCATCACTCACCACCATCTTCACTAAGCAATGAAGACAGTTGCTGCATCGCCGTATCAACCCGGTTTTCTATCTGCAGATTAGCCGTTTCAAACACCCCTATTTTAGCTTCGGCTTTATCCAATTGCACGGTCAATTGGTTCTTGTCTTCAATCAACATATTCAGCTCATCACGCATACCATCATTACCAGTCGCACCGCTGCCTTGCTTCATCAGTGCGTTATCCAGCGCATCAAATGATTTTTCTAAGTTTAACAGGCTTTGCCTAATAGTGTGATCCAGTTCCATATTTGCGAATATATCTAAACAAAATGAATATGCAAACTTTAAAAGATAATATTAAAAAGAGATGCTTTTTTCGCGATTTACCCACAAAAAACCAATATTTTCACAAAAAACACTGTAAAATAGCAAAATTGGCCACTTCTATAGCCTATAACCACTCAAATTTGAATTTAGTTCAAATAAGGCGAAAAAAAGGCACTATAATGTCACTTTTCATTGACTTTAACCCTTAAATGCTATTTTGATAGCCCCAAATTTCAAAGTCTCTAAATCGATAAAGACATAGAATAGGGTTTTTAAAAATGACAATCTCCGAAACCGAAAAGCTAACCAGCATGGCCACCGCCATTAGGGCTTTGGCTATGGATGCCATCCAAAATTGTGGCAATGGCCACCCAGGCTTGCCAATGGGCTGCGCCGACATTGCCACTGTGTTATTCACTAAATTTTTAAATGTCGACCCGAAAGATCCCAAATGGGCCGATAGAGACCGTTTTGTGCTCTCTGCAGGCCATGGTTCTATGCTGCAATATGCCGTGCATCATCTGCTGGGTTATGAAGACATGACCATCGAACAACTTAAAAACTTGCGCCAACTTGGTTCCATCACTGCTGGCCACCCTGAATATGGCCATGTGCAAGGCGTTGAAGCCACCACAGGCCCACTTGGCCAAGGCATTTCAATGGCTGTTGGCATGGCAATGGGCGAACGCATGATGAATGCCCGCTTTGGCGATGAACTTGTAGACCATTACACATATGTATTAGCAGGCGATGGTTGCCTGATGGAAGGCATCAGCCAAGAAGCCATTGCTTTGGCTGGCCATATGAAATTAAACAAAATGATTGTGCTGTGGGATGACAATAACATCACCATTGATGGCAATGTAACCCTATCTGACAGCACCAACCAAAAAATGCGCTTTAAAGCCAGTGGTTGGAATGTACTTTCGTGTGATGGTCATAATTTTGAAGAAATTGAAGCCGCCATCACCGCCGCCAAAGACAGCGACAAACCCACCATGATTGCTTGTAAAACCATCATTGGTTTTGGCGCACCCAACAAACAAGGCACATCTGGCGCACATGGTGCGGCATTGGGTGAAGATGAAATCATCGCCGCTCGTGAATTTTTAAACTGGCCACATGCGCCGTTTGATATCCCGTGTGAAATACGTGATGCATGGCGTTTAGCTGGCCTCAAATCTTGCCAAGCACATAAAAGCTGGAACAAACGCCATGAGGCATTAGATGCCGAAACCAAAGGCGAATTTGACCGTTTAATGCGAGGCGATTTACCCGCTGGCCTCAACAAAGCCATGGCCGCCTATAAGCAACAATTAGCCAAAGACCAACCTAAAGTGGCAACGCGTAAAGCTTCACAAATGGCTTTGGAAGTGATCAACGCCATCATCCCTGAAACAGTCGGCGGTTCTGCCGATTTAACCGGCTCTAACCTCACCAAAACCTCACAAACTGAAAACATCACCGCCAAAGATTTCTCTGGCCGCTTCATCAATTATGGCATCAGAGAACATGTGATGGGCGCTGTGATGAACGGTTTGGCTCTACATGGTGGTTTCATTCCTTATTCTGGTACATTCTTTGTCTTTACCGATTATCTACGCCCTGCCCTACGCTTGGGTGCGATTATGGGTTTGCACAATATATATGTAATGACCCATGACAGCATTGGCGTCGGCGAAGATGGCCCAACCCATCAACCTGTTGAGCATTTAGCCTCTGTACGTTGCATGCCAAATGTAAATGTTTTCCGCCCGTGTGATGCCACCGAAACTGCCGAATGTTGGCAACTGGCCATTCAAGACAAAAGCAAACCTTCTATCATTTGCCTCACCCGCCAAGGCTTGCCTGCAGTGCGCACAGAATATAGTGAAAAAAACCTATGCTCATACGGCGCTTATGAAGTTTCAAGCCATGATGATGCCGATGTGTCTATTTTTGCCACAGGTTCAGAAGTTGAAATTGCGCTTGAAGCCAAACAACAGCTAACCCGCCAAGGCATTAGCTCTCGTGTGGTTTCTGTGCCAAGCTTTGGCGCTTTTGAAGCGCAATCTGACGCTTATAAGACTGAGATTTTGGGCAATACCAAGGTTAATGTTGCCGTTGAAGCTGCTGTGCGCATGGGCTGGGATCAATTCATTGGCCGTGATGGTATATTCATCGGCATGAATAGCTTTGGCGCTTCTGCCCCCATGCAAGATCTTTACAAACATTTTGGCATCACTGCTGAAAATTTGGTTAGCCAAGTGGTTGCAAAGTTAGAAAACAACGCTAACAACTAAAATATTGGGCAATTAGACTTAAAACATAAACAAAATTGACATTATCTTGCTGTTTAGGCGCGACAAATGCCAAAAAAATGTTTAAAGTCTGGGTATAAATTGGGCACTCAAAGTTTGGGTTTTCGTTATGAAGACTCAAACCATTTAAAAACTGTCATTTCTCATAAGGAATTTAAAATATGACAATTCGTGTTGCTATTAACGGCTTTGGCCGTATCGGACGTAATATCTTACGCGCCATCGCTGAAGAAGGCCGTACTGATGTACAAATTGTGGCGATTAATGACCTTGGTTCAAACGAAACCAATGCATTATTATTCAAACGCGATAGCGTGCATGGTCCTTTCCCAGGCACAGTCACTCAAAATGGTGACATTTTGAACGTTGGTTTTGGTGACATTAAAATGACCGCCATCCGCAACCCAGAAGAATTGCCTTGGAAAGAGCTTAACATTGACATCGTTTTTGAATGTACGGGCTTCTTTGTCTCACATGAAGCGGCATCTTTGCACCTTAAAGCTGGCGCCAAACGCGTGCTCATCTCTGCACCGGGTAAAAATTCAGACGCCACCATCGTTTATGGCGTGAATGACAGTGTGCTATCCGCGACAGATATCATTGTATCTAACGCCTCATGCACAACCAATTGCTTGGCACCTGTTGCCTCTGTATTGCAAGACGTTTGCGGCATTGACGCGGCATTCATGACCACAATTCATGCTTATACAGGCGATCAACGCATTCTAGATACCGATCATAGCGACCCACGCCGCGCCCGTGCTGCTGCCTTGTCTATGATCCCAACATCTACAGGCGCTGCCAAAGCCATTGGCTTGGTAATCCCTGAGCTTAACGGTAAATTTGAAGGCACATCAGTGCGTGTACCAACACCTAACGTGTCTTGCGTTGATTTGGTCATCACCATGAACAAACCAGTTTCAGCCGAAGCGGTAAATGCTGCGATGATTGAAGCTGCAAATGGCCGCCTTAAAGGTGTGCTAGGTGTAAATGATGAGCCTTTGGTATCTATCGATTTTAATCACAACCCAAACAGCTCTACATTTGATTTAACTCAAACCCAAACTGTTGGCAAAAACATGCTACGTATCCTAAGCTGGTACGATAACGAGTGGGGCTTCTCTAGCCGCATGGCCGACACAGCAGTTGTCATGGCAAAATTCCTATAATTTTACCATTTAGGCTTATTTAGCCCTGGTGGCTTATTACAAAGAGCCTCGTTATTCTTTTGGATAGCGAGGCTTTTTTATTAAAAACTCGAATTTAAGGACAGACAAATGTCAGAATTCCACACATTAGATGATTATGAACTTAACGGCAAACGCGTATTGTTGCGGGTTGATTTAAACGTGCCATTCATCGATGGCAAAGTATCCGACACCACCCGCATTGACCGGGTTGCTGCCACCATTAAAGAGCTAGCTGACAAAGGCGCAATCGTGCTGTTGCTAGCCCATTTCGGCCGCCCCAATGGTGCGGTTGTGCCTGAAATGAGTCTCGCGCCAATCGCCTCTGTTGTGGCCAAGATTATTGACAAAGAGGTAACCTTTATTGCCACCGATTGGGTTGATGACAAAGCCGCAGAGGGTACAAAAAACGCCAAAGCTGGCGATATATTCTTGCTCGAAAACACCCGCTTCCACGCTGGTGAAACCAAAAACGACCCTAAATTGGCAAAAAAAATGGCCGCTTTGGGCGACATATACGTCAATGACGCATTCAGCGCCGCACATCGCGCCCATGTATCAACGGTTGGCATCGCTAAGCTTTTACCATCTGCCGCTGGCCGCGCGATGGAAGAAGAATTAAACGCCTTGAACAGCGCATTGGGCGAGCCTCAACATCCAGTGATTGCCGTAGTGGGCGGCGCAAAAGTTTCATCCAAACTCGATTTACTCGGCAATTTAGTCGAAAAGGTTGATGCTTTGGTGATCGGTGGTGGCATGGCCAATACATTCCTAGCAGCCCTTAACCAACCCGTTGGCAAAAGCCTATGTGAGCATGACTTAACCGGCACAGCGCTCGAAATTATGGGCAAAGCCGATGCTGCAAATTGCAAAATCTTACTACCTGTCGATGTGGCCTGTGCCAAAGAATTTAAACAGCATGCCGATAGCGCCAACCTGCCCGTGCAAGATGTCGCTGATGATGATATGATTTTAGACATTGGCTCACGCGCCATTGCCGCGCTTAAAGTTCAGTTCGACAATGCCAAAACCGTGGTGTGGAACGGCCCCATGGGTGCATTTGAGATTGAACCCTTTGACATTGGCACCAATGAGGTGGCTATGCATGTGGCGAAACTCACCCGCGAAGGCAAGTTAATTTCAGTTGCAGGTGGTGGTGACACCGTGGCAGCGCTCAATAAATCGGGCGCGGCGCAAGATTTTACCTATATCTCAACAGCTGGTGGGGCATTTTTAGAATGGCTCGAAGGCAAGCCCCTGCCTGGCGTTGAAGCGCTGAATAAATAATAAATCCAATAAGCGTGTCTTCATGGCACGCTTATTTTTTAGCGATTATAAACACCGTGCTACTGGTCTTCGGCGTCCAACTATAATCAATCTGAAAACCTGATCTTTCCATGCTCTGCATAAGGCCTTTTTGGGTCAACGGTTTTAATATCAGACCAATTAAACGCCCAATCGGAGCAATAAATTTAGCAATCTTGCTATCATCTTCCAAACAAACCGTGCTGCTGATAAACACCCCATCAGGTTTTAGCATTTTATAAATTTTGGCGATCACTTGGTCTTTATCTTTGACCAAATGCAATACGCTCAACGCCAACACAGCATCTAGACTTTCATCTTCAATGTCTAAATCATCGATGGAAGATAATTTAAAAGTCACATTGTCAATGTCACTATCCACCAATTTTGCATTGGATATAGCGATCATTTTTTCGGATATATCTGTGGCAAGCACGCTTTTGACGAAAGGCGCGTGCGAAATTGCCGTAGAACCGGTGCCACTGCCAATTTCAAGAATTTCAAACTCATTGGTAAAATAGTCTCGGCTTTTGGCCAATTTATGCTGATAAGACGCTTCATCAACAACTGGGTCTCTGGCATATTTGTCAGCCAAAAAATTCCAAAAACTCGCTGGTTTAATCATATTTTCTATCTCCATCTTATTGTATTATCACTAAATTTGTCGCAATTCTCACACCATCAAAGCTGCCAATAAATGACAAAACTATCCACACCGTTAAAAATTATACATGCAATTGATATAGGCGCTTCTATAAAATTTACAATTCTGTTGGCTTTGCGATTTAAATTACGTAAAAATATAATTGTAATTGAAACCATTCATAGCTATCTCCATACATGTTAAGCATAGTTTCATATTTTTTGACCTATTGTTGCATTCAAAACATAAGCTGATTAGTATCAGCACCAGAAAAGCTATTTGATTCGGAAAGAGAAAAATGACGAAAAAAGATGAAGCCAAAAAAGACGACAACATGTCTAACATTGTCAATGACAATATGCATAAGTCGCGTACCATTATGATTGTCGGTGAAATTAATTTAGACATGGCGCAGCCAATATGTGCCAAATTATTAGCCATGGCTTTTGAAAATGACGATCCAATCACTGTCATCATCAACTCTAATGGTGGCCATGTTGAAGCCGGTGATATGATTCACGATATGATTAAATTTATCGCACCCCAAGTGCGCATTGTTGCCACTGGCTATGCAGCATCCGCTGGCGCACTTATTTTTGTGGCAGCCGATAAAGCCGATCGCTATTCCCTGCCCAACACCCGCTTTTTATTACATCAACCAGCTGGCGGCATTGGCGGCACAGCATCGGACATTAAAATCCAACGTGATGAAATTGTAAAAATGCGTGCGCGCCTAAATCAAATCTTTGTAGAAGCCACTGGCCAAAACATAAAACAAATCGAAAAAGATACAGATCGCGATTTCTGGTTGACCAATGAACAAGCTGTTAAATATGGTTTGGTTAGCAAAATCATCACCAACATAAGTGAAATTAAATAAAAAGCACCAACTACGTAAATTATAGTGCTTAATTTAAGGTACTTGATTTATGGCGCTTAATTTATGGTAGATAGTTTATGATGGACAGCCGATTTTATTTTTCTAGCCCTGCTCAGGAATTAACTGATGACGACATAGAACATGTGATCAACACCATCAGCTCTGTCGACACCGCTGCCTTTTTAATCAACACTGACTGTATTGAACTCAATGAGCCTGACCAATTGAAGAGATTGGTCGAGGCCGTACAACGCCAAAACATCGCAGTGATTATATCTAAAGATGTTGCCACCATGAATATATTGCTGGCTGATGGCGTGCAAATTGGCTCCGAAATTTCCCATTTTAAAAGCGTGCGCCAAGCTTTGGGTGAAAATTTCATCATTGGCGCTTACATTGGTGCATCCAAACATGACGCCATGTCATTTGGTGAACTAAATGCTGATTATGTGGCTTTCGGCCCCAATTATGATGACCAAGCTGAACCTAAAACCAATCAACACATCATCGACTTAGTGATCTGGTGGCAAGAAATGTTTTCCATTCCCGCCATTGCTTATCTAGACGCCGAACAAGACATTAGAAAAATCAACTTTTCTGACGAATATCCAGATTTTGTCGCATTATTGCCTAATTTCTGGAGCATAAATGCCCCAGAACAATGGCTGAGCCAATTGCGCGCAAAACAGCTCAATTAGCCAGTTAAACCTCAATAATGCTAAAACCTAAATAATGGCGAATTTCATGCGCAAAATCTTCATATCTAGCCTAAGCCTTTTATACCTATTGATTGCCACGACCGCCCACGCCGCCGAAAAGCCTGTCACCCTGCCCGAGATTGACCAAAAGCTCAGCGTACAAGCCCCAAACCCCGAAGGAATTGTTAAGCAATCAGCTGATCAATTACCCGATGCCCAGCCAACCAAACCCGCCATTATAAAAACAACAACCACGCAAAAAAACCTAATCACCGCCCATAACGCCTTTGACAAAGGTCTATATAAAACCGCCGCCAAACTTGCCAAACGCGAATTCAAAGCAGGCAGCGCCGACGCCGCTTTTTTATTGGGCGAGATTTACCGCAAAGGCTTTGGCACTCAGGTTGATATCAAACAAGCTTTATCATGGTATCGCAAAGCCGCCAATATGGATCATAGCGAAGCGGCTTTTACCTTTGGTTATGCCCTCTCCCAAGGCATAGGTCTGGATAAAAACATTTCTGAAGCCAAGCTTTATTTTCAAAAAGCCGCCAAAGCAGATCATCTGATTGCCCAATATAATCTAGCCATAATCTACGCTGGTTTGGCAGGCCAAGCCGCCGATTATACCAAGGCGTTTAAATGGTTCAAACGCGCTGCCGACAACGGCCACCACCAGAGCCAAGTGGATGTATCAACCCTTTATAGCCTTGGCAAAGGCATCAAACAAAACCACACAATGGCAGCACGCTACATGCAACAGGCGGCACAAAATGGCCGCTCCGATGCCATGGTGCGCTACGCCATTATGGCGTTTAATGGCAAGGGCATTGACCGCGATTTAGACCAAGCGGTATTTTGGCTCAAAAAGGCTGCCAATTTAGGCCAAGCCGTGGCACAGACACGGTTATCACGACTTTATTATAAAGGCGTTGGGGTGAGAAAAGACGCATCAATTGCCGTAATGCTGTACCGTTTGGCACTAAAATCTGGCGCCGAAGACAGTTGGCTTGAGCAAGAGTTTAATAAATTGCCCAAAGAGTTTTTGGAAAAGGGTCAAAAAATGGCCAATATTTGGACAAAAGCCACAGCACAGCAATTTCTCAGCCTAAAAAATTAACAATAACCGCTATAATTTGACAATAATGACAAATATTGCGTGCAATATGTAGCGACTGTGTTAGTTTCGCGCTAATTCAGCTCTGATATATAATTAAAGGCGTCAGCAAAATGAAAATCAATGGCAATGAAATTCGTATCGGCAACATCATTGAATATAAAAATGACCTATTCATTGCCGTCAAAACCCAAGCCGTAAAGCCGGGCAAAGGCGGTGCATTCGCCCAAGTGGAGCTGAAAAGCATCACTTGCGGTACAAAGTTAAACGAACGCTTCCGCTCTAGCGAAACAGTAGAACGTGTGCGTTTGGAACAAGATGATTATACCTTCCTATATGCCGATGGCGACATGCTGATGTTTATGCATGTTGAAAGCTATGAACAGATTGAGCTTGAAACTGCATTTGTTGGTGACCGTGCTAAATTTTTGCAAGATGGCATGAAGGTTGTGGTTGAATCTTATGACGAAAAACCTATTGGCATTAAATTGCCCGATCAAGTAACTTTGCGCATTGCCGACACTGAGCCTGTGGTCAAAGGTCAAACTGCCGCCAATAGCTTTAAACCTGCCACGCTAGAAAATGGCGTGCGGGTGACAGTACCACCTTTCATTAAAATTGATGAAATGATTGTGGTTGATACCAATGAACTGACTTATCTGCGCCGCGCAGATAAGTAATAATTTTAAGGATAAGATATGGCACGTACAGCCCTATTAAACGTAATGGTCAACGCCGTGCGCAAAGTGGCACGTAGTTTGGTGCGCGATTTTGGCGAAGTAGAAAAGCTACAAATCTCGCGCAAAGGCCCGCAAGACTTTGTGACATCTGCTGACCTTCGCATCGAAGAAAGATTGATTGAAGAATTAGTCGAAGCCCGCCCAGGTTATGGCATTTTAAGCGAAGAAGCTGGTGAAACCATCGGCACTGACAAAACCCATCGTTGGATCATCGACCCAATTGACGGCACGATGAATTTTATGCATGCTAACCCTAATTTCTGTATATCATTGGCACTAGAGCGCGATGGCAAAATCCACGCAGGGGTGATTTACAACCCGATTACCGATGAATTATATGAAGCCGAACTAAACCGTGGTTCATTTTTAAATGACATGAAAATGAACATGACCGCCCGCCAACATATTGCAGATTCATTGGTGGCCTCTGGCAGCGGTGGTTTGCGCGAAGATGCTGGCATCTATTATCGCCGCTTAGCCCGCGCCCAAAACCGCACCCATGGCCTGCGTATGACAGGTAGCTCGGCTTTGGATTTGGCACAACTTGCCGCTGGCCGCACCGATTGTTTTTATGAATCTGGCCTTAAAATATGGGACATCGCAGCTGGTGTGCTGATGGTACAAGAAGCTGGTGGCCTGGTCGCAGACTTAAATGGCGATGAATTTGATTTTAATTCAGGCCGCATTGCCGCTACAAATAAAGAATTAATGCCGCAATTTATCGAATTGCTGCGGGTTGAAACATAACGCCCTATAAAACCCATATTTAGCGTTTAAAAAATGGTCATTCACTTGACCATTTTTTTTTGCCGTGTAGATTATAGTTAACAAAACCTAAATAGTATGTAATATCGACGAAAATAACGGCCACTATCTAAAGAAATGAATAATAATGCAATATGAAGCTAGAAAAATAACCAAACCTAGAATGTTCATTTTGCGTATGCTGATATTTCTGGCGTTTGTATCCATTGCCGTGACCATTCTTTATAAAGATCTCATTGATGCTTTTATGTCCAACCCGTTTTTAAACGGTTTGATATTTTTCACCATACTATTTGGCATTCTGTTCACCATTCGCCAAATTTTGAGCCTATATCCCGAAATTAGATGGCTTAACAATCTGCGTATTGCCGACCCTAGCATTCAAAGCGGCCGCCAGCCCAAATTGCTCGCGCCGATGGCCACCATGCTTGGCAACCAAACAGGTGAAGTGACCTTAAGCACCAATAGTATGCGTACCTTGCTTGATTCGATTGGCGCGCGGCTTGATGAAGCGCATGAAATTTCGCGCTACATCACAGGCCTGCTGGTATTTTTAGGCTTGCTCGGTACATTTTGGGGCTTGCTGGGGACACTTAACTCCATTGCCGGCACCATTAGCGGCCTAGATGCTGGCGCAGGTGAACCTTCGGCAGTGTTTGAAGAGCTTAAAGCCGGGCTTGAAGCGCCGTTACAAGGCATGGCCACCGCTTTTTCATCGTCGCTATTTGGTCTGGCAGGCTCATTGGTCATCGGTTTTATGGACATTCAAGCCAACCAAGCCCAAAATCGCTTTTATTTGGAGTTAGAAGACTGGCTCTCAACCGTAACCGACATTACCGATGGTTCGCGTGAAGCTGCGTATGGCAGCTCAGCTGCAACGCCGCAAATTAATTTTGCCATTCAAGATATGCAAAAATCTATCGCCAAAATGGACAGCCGCATGGATGAACATGTATTCAATTCCATTGCTGGCAATGAAGCCATTAACAGCATTGCCGAAGGCGTGCAACACATTGCTGAGCAAGTGCGCGAAGAAGGCGAAAATGTGCGGGTGTTGGTTGACCATCAAAACCAACAAAACGCAAAAATGAGCAGCCTGTTGCAACGCTTGCAAGCCCAGAACCCAGAAAATGCTGAATATTATCAAGAGCAACAAAATGACCAAGATTACCCCCCAAATGATAACGAAAGGGATTAATCTTTATGGCCTTCTCTCGCCGCTCATCACGCCGTGAAAACGTTAATTTTTGGCCGGGCTTTATTGATGCCTTGTCAACAATATTACTGGTGTTTATTTTTCTACTGACCGTGTTTATGTTTGCCCAATTTTTCTTAAGCCAAGAAATCTCGGGCCGCGACAGTGTGCTAGATCGCCTCAAAGGTCAATTGTCAGAACTGACCCAAATGTTAGCACTCGAAAAAGGCAACGGCGCCTCGCTGACCGAAACCATATCCTCATTAAGCCAAAATCTAGCTGATGCTGAATCGGAAAAGAGCCGCCTATCAGGCTTATTATCCGCCTATGATGCCGAAAAAAATCAAGCCGGCAGCGCCATCACAGTTTTAAACGATAAATTAGCCGCCGAAACCCGCATAAGATCCGAAGCCTTAGCGCAGGTTGAATTGCTTAACCTACAAATCGCTTCTCTGCGCCGCCAAATTGCCTCGGTCAGTGCCGTGCTTGATACGGCCGAAGCCAAAGACCAAAAAAACCAAGTGCAGATTGCCAATTTAGGCCGCCGCCTCAACCTTGCTTTGGCACAAAAAGTGCAACAATTGTCTAAATACCGCTCTAACTTTTTTGGCCGCCTGCGCGAAATTTTAGCCAAGCGCTCAGATGTAAAAATTGTTGGTGACCGCTTTGTGTTCCAATCCGAAGTGCTATTTTCCAAAGGCCAAGTTGAGATTAATGAATTGGGCGTTGTCGAATTGCAAAAAATTGCCGAAGCTATATTGGAAATATCGACCGAAATACCTGATGACATTAATTGGGTGCTTAGAGTTGACGGACATACCGACAGCACACCGATCAAATCATCAGCTTATGCCTCTAACTGGGAATTATCCGCCGCACGCGCCATATCGGTAGTGCGCACCCTAATCGAAGCCGGCGTACCACCGCGCAGGCTTATGGCCGCAGGCTTTGGCGAGCATCACCCGCTAGCCGAAGGCGAAAGCGATGAAGCCAAAGAAATCAACCGCCGCATAGAGTTAAAACTCACTGAGAAATAGTCATTAATTTTTTGTGCAACTGAGGATTCGATTGTCGCGAATGCTTGCTACATACATTTTATCGCCATATCTAACCGCGCCTGATGCTCCAGAAAACTGTGTGCCATCATCTAAATAGACCACCCGCAGCTCCCCACCTTGGTCATCTTTAGGCGGCACAGCGTGGAAAACCACGCTCGGTGCTATGTCAGTAAGCCCCAATTGATAAAATAATGTGCTGAACATTTTGGGATGGCCACCAATTAAGAATGAACCATCGGGGTTGCGTCTGATATTATCAACACCTGCATCCATATAAAGATCCCCCGTTTTAACCAAGGCATTTGTCTCCACATCACGATCGAAAAATTCCAAGGTGCGGTTGAGCATATCAGTCACATATAATTGTTGGCCATCTTCTGACAATTCAATGCCATTGGCATACACAAAACCATCAGCCACAACGTTCAGTTTTTGACCATCATAATAGATAATTTCGGCATGCTCTAAACCAAACACCCCTTTAATGACCGATAAAACACCCTGCCCACTGCCATCTTGCGTGGCATAAAAACGCGTCTCGTCAATCGCCACAATAGAATTATAATTGCCTTCAAGGCCATTTACAGTCTTCACATGTTGCAATTGCTCCGCCACCAGATCAAACACTTCAACCGTGCTTTGATTTTTGGCTGGGTGGTTAATGACAAATAGACGTTTTGCGCCATCTTTAAGCGTGAAGAGGCTAATGCCATGCGGGCGGAATCTTTCGTTCAAATCCGCCATCATTGGCGTAATTTTGTCATCATTAGCATTCATATCCAACACATAAATGCCACCATCTGTGGCAAAACGTGTTTTCTCATCATGCCGTGGCGAGGCCGAAATATACAGCATGCCATTGTCATAATCGGCAAACATATCCTCAGGCCCATACGGCGCTTCAATGGCCTTACAGGCATATTCACTTTGTGACTTAATGGTTTGAAACTGCCCCTGTTGGATGAATAAACGCACGGTAAAAAATGATATTAAAATCACCACAGCCAGTATTAACCAGCCAATATTTTTCTTTTTAAACAAAATTCACCCCGTTTATATTTTTGATCAAGCCACAATATCCTGTGTTTGCAACTGCACAAGTTTCGCATAAGTGCCTTTTTGTGCCATCAGTTTTTGATGATCGCCCTGCTCGACAATCTCGCCATTATCAATCACCAAAATTCGGTCAGCATCTCTGATGGTTGACAATCTATGCGCCACAATAAGCGTGGTGCGGCCTTTTGCCAAATTCTCTAGTGCCTTTTGCACCTTTTTCTCAGATTGGCTATCCAAAGCGCTGGTCGCCTCATCCAGCAACAATATAGGCGCATCACGCAAAATCGCCCGTGCAATGGCAATACGTTGGCGCTGGCCGCCACTAAGCGCCATGCCGCGCTCGCCCAATGCGGTGTTATAACCGTCAGAAGTGCGCATGATAAAATCATGGGCTTCAGCAGCTTTAGCCGCTTCAATCACCTCTTCATCACTTGCTTCAATACGGCCAAAGCGAATATTCTCCATCGCGCTGGTGGCAAAAATCATCACTTCTTGCGGCACTGTGGCAAATTGATTGCGCAAAACCTTCGGATCTAAATCACCAATCTTATGACCATCAATGCTAATTTTACCGTTATTAATGTCATAAAATCGCATCAATAAGTTAAATATGGTCGATTTACCAGCACCTGAGGGGCCCACAAATGCCACCATCTCACCGGGATTGACCTTAAAACTCAAATCTTTGAACAATTGCAGGTCTTTTTCACTATAAGCAAATTCAACATTTTCAAATTCAACAATGCCGCTAATTTCCTCGGTCAATTGAATAGGATTTTTAGGCACGTCAATGCCAGGTGTCATATCCAATAGCTGCATGATGCGGTCAGACGCACCTGCCATTTGCTGAATCTCGCCCCACACTTGGCTAATTGCCGCCAAGCTGCTCGAGGCCAATATCGCATAAATTACAAATTCTGATAGATCTGCCAAGCCCATTGAGCCATCAAGCACTGCATTAGCACCCATCCACAAAATACCAACCACCAATGCGAAGACCATAAATATGCTAATGGCGATCAACCGCGCTTGGGCAGTAATCCGCGTGGTTGCGACCTTTAACGCGATGTCTACACTTTGTTTAAAATTCTTACCCGCTTGGTTTTCATAGGTGAAAGACTGCACAGTATGAATGCCCGACAAAGTCTCGCCCGCATAGGCAGTGGTTTCGGCAAACGTAGTTTGCGCATCCTTAGCCAACACCCGCACCTTACCGCCCATAAGCACCAGAGGGATGATCATAATCGGGATGGCCGCCACCACCATAAAGCTTAAATACCAAGAGGTAGTGAACATCATAATCACCGCGCCAACCATAATAAAGCCATTGCGCAACACCATTGACACACTCACGCCCACTGCCGATTTAATAGAGGTCGTATCAGATGACAAACGGGACAATAAATCGCCAGTTAAATTTTCTTGATAGAATTTTTGATCGAGCCTTAAAAGCTGTTCATAAAATTTAGCCCGCAAATCAGCAACCACTCGCTCACCAATTGACATCACGAAATAATAACGAAACGCGCTGGCAGTGGCCATAACAATCGCCAAACCAAAAAATAGCATAAATTTCAAATTAATAGTTTCTTCTGTATTCTCGCTAAGCCCACTTTCAACCATTCCGCCAACTAATTTGGGCAAAACCAAAGTGGTGGCCGCAGCAATGGTTAAAAATACCACCGCACCCAATACATATTTTTTTTGCACCCAAACAAAAGGTAGTAATTTTATAATGGGGCTTAAATCACCAAACATTGATTTTTTTTGAGATTTATCGGAAGGTTTTTCATCAGTTGCTGTTTGATCGCTCATATGATCCCGTTTCTTCAATAGCTGTATGAAATAGATATATAGGTTCAGCAGCTCAAAAAACAATGGCTATTTATTATAATCAGTATAACAAGCAAAACAGCCGCATTTATATCGGTGCAATCGCCTAAAACCGCTTGTCTTATAGGCCATTCTAGTCTATATCAGCTGCAAACAGATTCATTAAGGGCTAGTTGGCTGCGGTTATCGTCAGTCTTCATAGTTTTTCTAAAAATGTAAGGTTATAAAAATGAAAAATGACATTCACCCAGATTATCATATGATTAAACTTCAAATGCTAGATGGAACCATCCGCGAAACCCGCTCAACTTGGGGCAAAGAAGGCGATACGCTCGTATTAGACGTTGACCCATCAACTCATCCAGCTTGGACTGGCGGCGGCGCACAGCTTACTGGCCGTGGCGGACGTCTTGATAAATTTAACAAACGTTTCGAAGGCATGTTGGGTTAATATAACCAAACATTTCTTATATACTTTAAAACCCCTCAATCTTTGAGGGGTTTTTTTTGAGGCTTATTTCAAAAAAAACCTAAATTTCAAAAAAAAAGCCAGACAATAGTCTGGCTTCTTAAATACAATGCTTAATGCGTATTTCAATTCACTTAATTGCCTCGGCCAAATGCCGCTTCCAATTTATTAAAATGATCACGTGCACCAATTTCTTGATTAGATGTTTCTTCAAACTTTGACCAAAATTGTCTATCAATTTTTTGCAATCTCACCTGTAAATCAAAACTTTTATGAATGAGGTCAATCAGTTTCACTGGCAACTCCTCAATCAATGTCGTCACATCATCAACCCGCCGTTTTGACAACTTAATGCGGTTACTATCACGCTTAATTTCATCAATACCAAGCTCGCCATTTTTAAGCGCTCTTTGCAACAATAACCAAGAGGCAATTTGCATTAACCGCGTGGTGAGCCGCATGCTTTCAGAGGCATATGCCAAAGCTTGTGGGCGGCTTAATTCGCGTGATTGAACACGACCATCACCGTCCAAATAATTGGCCGTCTCCTCGACCAATGCCATGCCCTCATTAAATAGGGATTGGAATTGATTTGAAGCTGCAAAAAATTCAGCAAAATTTATAGTTTCAGATAACTTATTCTTATCATTCGATAATTTCATTTTTATAACGCCCTAACTCAATACTTGTATAGTTAATATATACCTTTGCTTATGGCGAGTCTTTAAGAAGCTTAACAAATGGTTAACGTTTCAGTTGATAACTGAAGACGTAAAAATCTGCCCCTCTCACCCCGTATCCTTGCTCATTTACAAGCGCACCATATTCGCTAAACATTGGCATATCATTGCGAAAAAGCAATGGATTTTAATTAAATTTATCATTTGTATAAATGTGGGAAAACTTAAAAAAGACCATAGCTTCTATCGTAAGCAAAAAAAGTCAAACCTAACAACAATATAAGTTAAGATCCTCTTACAAAAAGGCGCGCAGCTTTTGCACAAGCAAAAAAATAATGCCAAAAAATATTAAAATTTGTTGTTTTATTGTAAAAAAAAGAGCCGTAAAAATACGGCTCGTAAAGTTTAATAGGGAGACGTAAAAGAGAATATCAATGAAAAAATATTCAACAGTTATGAACCGAAGTTTATATCTGCATTACGCAAGTTAACTATACATAAATACCAATTAAAAATTAGTTAATATTACACTTATTTGTTAAAAATTAGACTAAAGGATAATATAAATTCAAGTGTTTAGCCAAGAATAGCTATGAATTCTTAGCAATTACCTACAATTATCTGTTTCATTCTGGCCATTTAACAATGCAAACGAATCACTTACAATCTACATATATTAATTTTTGTCTGGATCTTTATGCCAAACCTTCACATACCCAAAACCATGCAGGCGATTCGCATCAATAGCTTTGGCAGTTGGCAAGAGTTAGAGCTTGTCACTCATAATGTGCCGCACATTCAACAAGCTGAATTGCTCATAAAAGTCGAGGCCGCGGGCGTTAACCGACCCGACATATTGCAACGCCGCGGCCATTACCCACCGCCCAAAGGCGCATCACCAATTTTAGGGTTGGAAATAGCTGGCATTGTGGTCGATAAATCGGCCACCGCTGATAAATATCAAATTGGTGATAAAGTTTGCGGATTGGTTGCAGGTGGTGGCTATGCCCAATATGCCACCATTCATCAAGACACCGCCCTGCCCATACCCGAAGGCTTAAACTTTGTTGAAGCCGCCAGCCTGCCCGAAACTTATTTCACGGTGTGGAATAATGTGCTTGACCGCGCCGCTTTACAAGATGGTGAAAGCTTGCTTATCCATGGTGGCAGCAGCGGCATTGGTGTCGCCGCCATACAGATAGCGCGGCAATTTAAATTTGCCAAAATATTTGCCACTGCCGCCAGCGACGCCAAATGCGCAACCATTAAAAGTTTGGGCGCGGTTCCGATCAACTATTTAAAAGAGGATTATGCCGCCATCATAAAAGCTGAGACAGGCGGCAAGGGTGTAGATGTAATTTTAGACATGGTCGGCGGTGATTATATCAATCGCAATGTACAAGTGGCGGCAAATGATGGCCGCATTGTCAACATCGCCTATTTAAATGGCGCCATTGCCGAAGTTGATTTTCTACCCGTTATGCTCAAACGCCTCACCTTAACAGGCTCGACCTTGCGCAACCGACCTTTAGCTGAAAAAGCAAAAATAGCCGCTGCATTATATAAGTATATTTGGCCACTTATAGAAGAAGGCAAAATCAAGCCAATTATCGATAAAATATTTGATTTAAAAGACGCAGGTCTAGCCCATAAATATATGGAAGATGGCCGACATATTGGCAAACTGATGTTGAAGATATAAACTACTTTTAATTTATGGAAAATTAGGTTATACAAAACCATTCCTAATAATTGACGAGACATAGCTTTTGCAGTGATTGCAAAAGACAGGAGAGAAGCATATGAGTAACGGACCTTTAATGCCCAAAGCTACTGCCGTATGGTTGGTAGACAATACAGCGCTTACATTCGACCAAATTGCCGACTTTTGCAGCCTTCACCCACTTGAAGTGAGAGCCATTGCTGATGGTGATGTGGCACAAGGCGTACGCGGCCAAGACCCAATACAATCTGGCGAATTAACCCGCGAATCAATTGAGGCTGCACAGAATGATGACAGCATCAAACTGGTTCTAGCCAAGCGCAAATTGGTTATTCCAGAAGCCAAGACCCGTAAAGGCCCACGTTATACACCGCTTTCACGCCGTCAAGATAAGCCATCTTCCATTCTATGGTTGGTGAAATTTCACCCCGAATTGGTCGACAGCCAAGTGATGAAATTGGTCGGTACCACCAAGCCAACCATTAAAGCCATTCGCGAGCGCAGCCATTGGAACATTCAAAACATCAAACCGATTGACCCAGTTGCTCTTGGCCTCTGTAAACAAATCGAGCTAGATGCTGCTGTTGCCAAAGCCGCAGCACGTGTAGCCAAAGAACGCGACAAAGCCATTGCGGCTGGCACATTATTGCCAACCGAAGAAACCACAGCCCCAGCCTATAAAAAAGACAATGAGCATTTTGCCGAAATTGTTGGCCATATTGATGATGTGGTGGAAACCGAAGAAGCCACAGCCGATAATTTGTTTGACTTAGATGAAGCCAAAAAAGCCGAAGCCGAAGAACGCGCTCCATCTGCCGCTGACGTATTTGCTAACTTTGGCAACGATTAAGCTGAGTGACCACAGAATTCAAACATTCCAAACCCGCAGAGGCATCCTCTGCGGGTTTTATTTTTGCACCGAAGCTCCAAGCTTCGGCACACTCTCGCTACCTCAGTTTAATGAGGTCAGGTTGGCTGGTGAATCTGCGTTTCACCAGCGGCTGAGTGGCTTAGCTAGATAGCGGAGCGAACGCACGCAGTGCCAAACATAATGCAAACTTCCAGAGCATCAAAAACCAGCCAACTGTCTTTATACAGCCTATACTGGGTAGCACTACTGCCGAGGCTCTGGAAGTCTGCATTTATACGTTCGGCTGCGCCTCTCTGTTAGCACTGCGTGCGTTCGCTCCGCTCTCTTGCCACGATCGGGCTGCTCACTGCTAATTCAGAATATGTTGGGTGCACCGAAATACGGAGTTTCGACACATTCGAGCCAACTCAGCGTAATGAGGTTAGGTTGGGTGGTGAACCAGCACGAGACCAGCGGCTGAGTGGCTTAGCAAGCACGCGGAGGCGTGCGCCCGCAGGGGCTCACTAGCCCACCGAAAGGTGGGCGTAAAAATGCAAACTTCCAGAGCATTAAAAACCAGCTAACTGTCTTGCAACAGCCTATACAGGGAAGCATCCTGCCAACACTCGGGTACTTCATTTATACGTTCGGCTTAAGCCTCTCTGTTGACACTTGCGTGCGCTCCATACGCTTCGCATACTGCGCTAGCCGACCGCGCGTTAAACGGCAGCGGCTTCGAACGGCCGCTGTAGCGCTCACTGAAATGTATGAGAGTTGTAAAAAAGAGAGGTAGCTAGATCAATCCCACATCCTTAAACCGCGCGGTCAGTTCAACCAATATCTCAGGGTCATCAATCGTCGCGGGCACTTTATAGGCTTCACCATCAATAATCTTGCGCATTGTCGCACGTAGTATTTTACCACTGCGGGTTTTGGGCAAACGCTCAACCACAATAGACGTGCGATAAGCCGCCACGGGGCCGATCACCTCGCGCACCATTTGCCGACATTCCACCTCTATTTCTTCATGTGGCCTATTGACCCCATCATTTAAAATAAGCAAGCCAATCGGCATCTGGCCTTTTAATTTGTCGGCAATGCCAATCACCGCGCATTCGGCAACATCTTTATGGCCAGCGATAATCTCTTCCATCGCACCTGTTGACAAACGATGCCCCGCCACATTGATAATGTCATCAGTCCGCGCCATAATGAACAAATAGCCATCTTCATCCAAGTATCCCGCGTCCGAAGTTTCATAATAACCTTCAAAATTAGCATAATATTTTTCGTTCAGCACCTCATCCGCTTGCCATAAGGTGGGCAAACATCCTGGTGGCATGGGGCGCTTGATCAATATATTGCCCGTTGCATTTGCGGCAACTGGAACACCTTCATCATCAACCACCACAATTTCATAACCTGGCATTGGCTTAGCTGAGGAGCCGTATTTAACGGGCAGCTGTTCAATGCCCATCGGGTTAGCGGCAATTGGCCAGCCTGTTTCTGTTTGCCACCAATGGTCAATCACTGGCACTTTCAAATGTTGTTCTGCCCACTTTATCGTGTCAGGGTCAGCCCTCTCACCCGCCAGATACAACACTTCAAACGCTGACAAATCATAATCAGCCATCAGTTTACCTTCGGGATCTTGCTTTTTTATCGCCCGCAAAGCCGTTGGCGCCGTGAATAGGCTTTTGACTTTATACTCTTCAATCACCCGCCAATACGCCCCAGCATCAGGTGTGCCGATGGGCTTACCTTCATACATAAGCGCAGTTGCGCCCTGCAACAATGGCCCATAAACAATATAGCTATGGCCAACCACCCAGCCAACATCTGATGCCGCCCAGAACACATCACCAGCATCAATGTCATATATTGCCTTCATCGACCAATTCAGCGCCACCATATAACCGCCATTGTCTCGTACCACACCTTTTGGCGTGCCTGTCGTGCCTGATGTATAAAGCACATAAAGCGGATCAGTTGCCAGCACAGCCACGGGCGCACATTGCTGATCAGTGGCTTTAACCGTATTTACCAGCTCTTGCCAATCTTCATCTACACCGTCATGCATAATGGCGACATGTTCAGAGCGCTGTAAAATAATGGTTTTTTCTACCTTATGCGCCGCAATATCAATCGCTTCATCCAATAAAGGCTTATATTCAACAATGCGGTTGGGCTCAATGCCACAAGATGCCGCAACTATTAATTTAGGTGCGCAATCATCAATTCGCGCCGCCAATTCCGGTGCAGCAAACCCGCCAAACACCACACTATGAATCGCCCCAATGCGCGCGCAAGCCAACATGGCAATCGCCGCCTCGGGCACCATCGGCATATATATAATCACCCGATCACCTTTGGCAATTTGCGTATTTTGCAACACACAAGCAAAGGCATCAACTTCAACCAATAATTCTGCATATGTAAATTGCTGTTTTTTACCCGTAACCGGGCTGTCATAAATCAACGCCACTTGGTCGCCGAGCCCAGCATTGACATGTCGATCAAGGCAATTATACGCCATATTGCATTGTCCACCAATATACCAGCGCTCTAACCCGTCTAACTCGCCTTGTATTTTATCAAAAGGTTTAACCCAATCAATCAATTTTGCTGCTTCTGCCCAAAACGCCTCTGGCTGTTGCTGCCATGATTGATATATTTTGCTATAATTGCCCATTCGCCACGCCCTCCATTCGCTACCGTATGGTACTTTTAACAAGTATACTTGTTAAATAATATGAGACATATGTCTGAAATTCATAATGTCTAAAACAAAAAAACCTTGCTCCATTTTCATGAAACAAGGCGTAAATCTTTAAAATGGAAAACTAGCTAACTGGCAGCTCTTGCCTCTATGCTCGATATTTCCTCTTTTATGCGCATTTTCTGTCGTTTTAAATCATTGACCTTGGTTTCATCCACCGATGGGAATTTATTTTCACTCAGTATTTGAGTCTTCATCTGTTTATGCTTTAATTTCAATTCATTCAAATGCGCTTCCAGAGCCATTTTTATACCTCCTTAAGTGGTTAACATACGAATCTTTGCATATAAATTTTAATAAATCAAATATTTCACAGAGAATTTTTTATTAAATTTTAAGCAAATATAGATAAGTTGGTTCTATACAACTATGTTTTGAGTAATTTTTGGGCTTTACAATGAATGAAATTGAAAAAAATCATTTGGTAAAAATTATTTCTCGGCTGTGCCAAGAGCACCGAGATTTAAAGATGACCATCAATTCGATGCACCAAACCGACCAGCATCTGGACATTCAAATGCAAAAACTCATCAACCGCCGTGATCAAATCAAAGCGGTGATCGAAACACTCAATGATAAATTGATCCCAGACATAATCGCATAAACTCAATTAACAATTGCATCCTTAGCCACAAACTCATAAAAAGAAACAAAAGAATTATTGAGGAATGGCAATGGCTGAAAATTCTGCAAAAATAAGCATCATTATGGGCAGTCAATCTGATTGGCCGATTATGAAACACGCTGCCGATATCCTAGACGAATTAAACATCGCCTATGAGGCCAAAATCATCTCGGCGCATCGCACACCTGACCGCATGTATGAATATGCCAAAAATGCCAAAGATAATGGCCTTAATGTCATCATCGCAGGCGCAGGTGGCGCAGCACATTTACCCGGCATGGTCGCATCAATGACCGCCCTACCCGTATTTGGCGTGCCGATTGAAACCAAAGCTTTAGGCGGGCAAGATAGTCTGTTATCCATCGTGCAAATGCCAGGCGGCATACCCGTCGGCACTTTAGCCATTGGCAAAGCAGGCGCGATTAACGCAGCTCTTCTAGCCGCATCTGTCATCGCCTTACACGATGAAGCCATTGCCACGCGCTTAGCCACCTATCGCCAAACCATTACCGACAGCATCGCCCTAACTCCAACAGATTGAAACTGACATGGCACACCAACAAGCTTTACCCACAAATAGCACCATCGGCATTTTGGGCGGTGGGCAATTGGCACGCATGTTAAGCTTGGCGGCCGCACCATTGGGTTATAAAACATGTATTTATTGCCCCGAAGACAACGGCCCCGCTCTCGATGTCTGCCATAACAACATTGTTGGCGCTTATGATGACGAGGTAAAACTCAGAGCCTTTGCCAATAAAGTCGATGTCATCACTTATGAATTTGAAAACATTCCCGCCGCCACCATTGCTTATTTAAATGGCTTGGTGAGCGTCCACCCCAATTTGAAATCTCTGCAAACCGCGCAAGACCGTTTGGTTGAAAAAGATTATCTCAACAAAGTCGGCACCCAAACCGCACCCTATGCCAATGTCGCCAGTAAAACCGATTTAGATGCCGCCATTATACAGCTCGGCCTACCCGCCATACTAAAAACCCGCACCATGGGCTATGATGGCAAAGGCCAAGTGGCGATTAAAACCAAAAATGATGTGGCTGAAGCTTATAAGCTGATTGCAAGCAATATATACGCAGATTGCATTCTCGAAGGTTTTATCGATTTCGATCTTGAAATCTCGGTCATCATCGCGCGTGATGTTAATGACAATGTGGCCATTTATGAACCATCGGAAAATGACCATAAAAACCATATATTGGACATTTCGACCATTCCTGCCAATGTCGCGCCTTTCATTAAAGACCAAGCCGCAGCCTTGGCAACCAACATCATCAGAGGCTTAGATTATGTCGGCATAATGGGCGTTGAATTATTTGTATCATCGATCGCCAACAACCCATTAATTGTTAACGAAATTGCCCCACGCGTGCATAATAGTGGCCATTGGACACAAGATGCCTGTTATATTTCGCAATTTGAGCAACACATTCGTGCCATCACCAATATGCCGCTCGGCACAACCAAGCGCCACAGCGATGTGGTAATGAAAAACCTAATTGGCGATGATGTGAACAAAGCCGCAGACTATGCCAGCCAAGAAAATGCCCACATTCACCTTTATGGTAAAGCTGATATTAAACCAGGCCGCAAAATGGGGCATATCAACCTTTTATACCCTTTGGGCCAACCCAAGGGCTAGATTCAGGTGTAAATCCTTTAATATTTGTATTATTATGAGTTTACGCCTAGACAAATGACCAAATATTTGATATTTGAGTGACAATTAATTCACTGCAAAATTGGCAGTACGAAATTTAGTCTTTATCAAGACGCATATGAAACAGGAAAATACATAGTGCAAGTACTCGTTCGTGATAATAATGTTGACCAAGCCCTACGTGCTTTGAAAAAGAAAATGCAACGCGAAGGCATCTTCCGTGAAATGAAATTACGCGGACATTTTGAAAAGCCATCTGAGAAAAAGGCTCGTGAAAAAGCTGAAGCCATTCGCCGCACACGTAAATTGGCTCGTAAAAAAGCTCAACGCGAAGGTATGATTATGGGCAAAGGTCGCATGTATTAAGCGACATATTTTAGCCACATAGCTTATATAGTTTCAAAGGTCACCTCTAGGTGGCCTTTTTATTTGTCAAAATACTGTTGATTTGTCTATTCAGTAATTTTGTGCGATTTTTGCAACATTATTTACCAAATAGAAAATATTTACTTTTATTACATGATTTGAGTAGAAACTAATTTATACACTCATTAACCATAAATTTTTGAAGTTGGAAATATTTTGAAATTCAAAACCATAGTGAAAACTAGCCTAGCTGCCACCAGCCTATTCGCTTTGGTCGCTTGCCAAGCCATCGACTCTCCAGTGAACACCGATTTAACATCGCTTTCATCAGCAGTACAGCGCAACCCAGAATTTGGCCGTTCACATAATAATTTGGGCGCAGGCCTTGCTAGTTATGAGCGCTATAACGAAGCTTATAATAGCTTTAGCACTGCCATTAAAGTTTCGCCCAATGCACCACAACCATATTACAACCGCGGCTTAGCCTCGATTAAACTCAAACGATATAGCGATGCGATTACCGACTTTAACCAAGCCATTAAGCTCAACCCAAATTATGACAAAGCCTATGTTGCCAAAGGCAATGCATTGCGCTTATTGCGCCGCTACAGCGCCGCTCTGACCGCCTATAACCAAGCCATAGGCATTAACAGCTATAACCCGCGTGCTTATTTCCAAATCGGCGCCATTCATCAAAAACGTGGCAACCACACGGGTGCCATTGTAAGCTTTAATCAAGCTATGAATTTCAGCTCTAACGTCGCGCAAATATTCTACGCCCGTGGGGTGTCTAATTATGCATTACGTAATTATAACGCCGCCAAAGGTGATTTTGAAACCGCATCTCGCATCATGCCAAAATCATATGATGCCTATATCAATTTGGCGCGCGCTTCAGCCAAGTTAAATGATTGGCAAGACGCTTATACCGCTTATAACAACGCCGCTCGCCGCGTACCAAACTCTAAAGAAGCCGTCCGTGGCCGCGCCAATGCCCGCGTGCAATTGACCAATCTAGCCAAGGCATAAAACCTCATTATAAATTTGGAATCAAAAAAGGCGAGATGTAAAAACATCTCGCCTTTTATTTTGATTATATTTTAAAAGCCCTACAGCGCCTTAATAATGTCTTCGACCATTTTCTTAGCGTCAGAGAATAACATCATTGTATTGTCACGGAAGAACACTTCATTTTGCACGCCCGCATAGCCTTTACCCATACCACGCTTAACAAACAACACAGTACCGGCTTTTTCAACATCCAAAATTGGCATGCCGTAAATTGGGCTTTGAGGGTCAGTTTTGGCTGAGGGGTTGGTCACATCATTGGCCCCGATCACAAATGCCACGTCTGCTTGTGCAAAGTCATTATTAATGTCTTCAAGCTCAAACACTTCGTCATATGGCACATTGGCTTCTGCAAGCAAAACATTCATATGACCTGGCATGCGGCCAGCCACAGGATGAATAGCATAAGCCACTTTCACGCCATGCCCTTTAAGCACATCAGCCATTTCACGCAATGCATGTTGGGCTTGTGCCACCGCCATACCATAACCTGGTACAATGATCACTTTATTGGCGTTTTTCATGATAAACGCCGCATCATCGGCACTACCTTGTTTGACCGGGCGGGTTTCCTCTTCGTCACCACCACCACCTGTGCCGACATCACCAAAACCGCCTAAGATAACGCTGATGAAAGAGCGGTTCATGGCTTTACACATGATATAGGAAAGAATCGCACCTGATGAGCCGACTAAAGCCCCTGTTACGATGAGCGCTGTATTGCCCAAGGTAAAACCAATGCCAGCCGCTGCCCAACCTGAATATGAATTCAACATAGACACCACAACAGGCATATCCGCACCACCGATAGGAATGATGATTAAGAAACCAAGCAAACCGGAGACAACCACAATCGCCCAGAATAAATCGGTATTTTCAGTCATCGCGAAATAGACAACCAAACCAACCATCGTCACGGCCAAAACAATATTAATCAAATGCCGTGCAGGCAGAATGATCGGTGTGCCAGACATTAAACCTTGCAATTTAGCAAACGCAATCAGCGAACCTGTAAAGGTAATCGCACCGATCGCCACGCCTAATGACATTTCAACCAAACTAGTCATATGAATATGACCAACCTCGCCAATGCCAAACGCCGCTGGCGCGTAAAGCGCAGAGGCTGCCACAAACACCGCAGCCAGACCAACCAAGCTATGAAAAGCCGCCACAAGCTGTGGCATATTGGTCATCGAGATCTTGCGCGCAATCACCCCACCAATAATGCCACCAAGCGCCAAGCCGCCAACCAACATGCCCCAACCTTCTAAGGTTGATGGCCCTGCCATAATCAATGTGGTCACAATAGCAATGGCCATACCGACCATGCCCAAATAGTTGCCGCGACGCGCGGTTTCAGGTGAACTTAGACCGTGTAATGACAGAATGAATAACACCCCAGATACAAGATATAAAAACGCAATTAAATTAGCACTCATCATCTTCTCCTAATTTTTTTTACGATACATGGCAAGCATGCGTTGGGTGACTAAAAAGCCGCCAAAAATATTGACCGATGCCAATACCAAGCCAACCAAACCGAATGTACTTGCAATGCCCGAAGCATCTGCAGCCACGCCAACCAAGGCACCGACCACAATCACTGAGCTAATCGCATTGGTCACCGCCATAAGCGGCGTGTGCAATGCGGGCGTAACGCTCCACACCACAAAATAACCAATAAAGATAGACAACACAAAAATCGCCAATCTAAACATAAACGGGTCAATGCCCGTGCTGCCGCCTGCCATTTGCATAGCGGCTTCAGAGCCTGCGGCAATTGTATCGGCAATGCCATCAGCATAGCCTTGCGCGGCAACGGCTGCATCTTGCGCGGCCTCTGCTGCGGCTTGTGCGCGTTCCAGCGCTTGTGCGGGTGATAAATCAGCCATTAGGCATCTCCCTTATTGTAAAATTCATGCACCAATTTGCCGCCCTTGGTCAACAAAGTGCCCGTAATAATATCATCTTCCCAATCAATTTCTAACTTGGTCTTATCTTCGCTCAGCAAAGAGCTTATAAAATTCAGCAAGTTACGGGAATAAAGGTTAGAAGCATCTTGCGCCAAACGGCCTGCAAGATTGGCATAACCAATTATTTTCACACCCTTATGAATGATCACTTTATCTTTTTTAGACAGTGGCGTATTGCCACCGCGTGAAGTCGCAAGGTCAACAATGATGCTGCCTTGCTTCATACTTTCAACCATAGCTTTGCTAATCAACTCAGGAGCAGGACGACCAGGAATAAGCGCCGTCGTAATCACAATATCTTGCTTCTTAATATGACCAGCTACCAATTCAGCTTGACGTTTTTTATAATCGTCACTCATCTCTTTGGCATAGCCGCCAGCTGTTTCACCTTCATCATCAGCATCAGGTTCAACCATCACAAATTCAGCACCAAGGCTTTCAACTTGCTCTTTGGTTGCCATGCGAACATCGGTCGCCGTTACAATCGCGCCCAAACGTCTTGCTGTCGCAATGGCTTGCAAGCCCGCAACACCCACACCCATAATGAACACCCGAGCTGGAGCAATGGTGCCCGCTGCCGTCATCATCATCGGAAAGGCACGACCAAATTCGGATGCCGCTTCCAGCACCGATTTATAACCCGCTAGGTTAGATTGCGAGGATAAAACATCCATGCTTTGGGCACGCGATATACGTGGCATCAATTCCATCGCAAAGCTAGTTTTGCCGCTTTTGGTCAGTTCAGCTAATTCTTTTTCACCCTCATAAGGGTCAAGCATCGCCACAACAATTGCTGTGTCTGGCAAGTCAGCAAGTTCTTCGGCCGTAGGGCGCAATACTGATAACAAAACATCAGCATCTTTAACTAATTTTTTGAGGTTTTTTTCAATTGACGCACCTGCATCAATATAAGCCTGATCGATAAAATCAGCCTTTAAACCCGCATCTTTTTCGATAACCACATCAAACCCTAAACCGACATATTTTTGCACGGTCATTGGTGATATAGCCACACGCGTTTCATCTGCTGAGCGTTCAGCTGTTATGACAATCTTCATAAGACAGTCTCCCTAAAAGCCAAGGACATTATATTAAATGACATTGTATTAAGTAACATTATATTAAATAACATTGATTAAGTGGCGATGGCAATCACTGCCCAAATGGTAAGCACAATACAAAAAATGCCCGTATATATCGAACCTTTAATAAAGGTCGCATACATTTCATTATGCATTTTATAGTCCATTGCTGGATGTTGTTTTTTGGTCATGATTAGCCTTTCTAAAATTCTTATCTCATACATTTAGACCAGGTCAGTTAAATTGTCTAAGATAATTTGGTTTTTTTATCCAATGGTAGCAGTAATTTTACAGCTATTTTTTGTATTTATTGGCCTTCTAGCGCCTCTAATTCATCAATCAGTGCGCCGATGGCATCAAGCCCCATATCCCAAAATGTCTCGTCACTGGCATTAAGCCCAAACGGCGCAAGCAGTTCGCTATGATGTTGAGAGCCACCCGCTTTGAGCAAATCAAAATATTTATCAGCAAAACCTTCTGGTTCGGCCAAATAACGTGCATAAAGCGAATTGACCAAACAATCGCCAAATGCATAAGCATACACATAAAACGCACTATGGATAAAATGCGGAATGTAAGACCAATAATGTTCATAACCTGGGTTCAGCTTTACCGATGGCCCTAGACTTTCGGCCGAAACCTCCAACCAAAATTCGGCCAATTGCTCGGTGGTAAGCTCGCCATCTTTACGCGCAATATGCACTTTGCGCTCAAAACTATAAAAGCTGATTTGCCGCACAACAGTGTTAAGCATATCCTCAACCTTAGACGCCAACATAGAGCGTTTTTCTTCAACCGTTTTTACATTTTTAAGCATCGATCTAAAGGTCAGCATTTCGCCAAACACACTCGCCGTTTCGGCCAATGTCAACGGTGTTGGTGCCATTAAAGCGCCTTGCCCATTGGCTAAATATTGATGCACCCCATGGCCCAATTCATGCGCCAAAGTCATCACATCGCGTTTGCGGCCTAAATAATTTATCATCACGAATGGATGATTGCTGGGCACAGTTGGATGCGCAAACGCCCCCGGCGCTTTGCCATCGCGCGATTTGGCATCAATCCACCCATTATCAAAAAACTTTTTGGTAATTTCAGCCATTTCAGGCGAAAATTCTTGATAAGCTTCTAATATAATATTTTTGGCATCATCCCAGCTTGTATCTTCACTCGGCACATTGGGCAAGGGCGCATTGCGATCCCACTGATTAAGTTGCTCCACGCCAAACCACTTGGCTTTGAGCGCATAATATCTATGCGATAATTTTGGGTAAGCTTTGCGCACTGAATTCTCTAGCGCATCAACCACTTCAGGCTCGACCCGATTGGCCAAATGCCGCGAGGCCGCAACATCATCAAAGCCGCGCCATTTATCGGATATAGCTTTGTCTTTAGCCAGCACATTGGTCACATGGGTAAAGAAACGGCCATTATCTTCAAGTGTTTTGGATAGGGCTTTAGCGGCTTTTTCGCGCGTCGCACCCTCAGGTGAAGTGATTAAATTAAGCACTTTCTCGACGCTCATCTCCTCACCATCCACCTCAAAACGCAAACCCGCCATGGTTTCATCAAACAAGCGATTCCAGGCCTGCCCGCCGGTCACTGATTTTTCAGCAAATAATTGCTCCAATTCATCAGACAATTGATAAGGTTTTTCACGTCTTATATCTTTAAGCCAAGGTGCATAATGACTAACTGAATCAAACGCCAGCAAACCATCTATTTTACCACTATCAATGCGGTTAAGCTCCAACTCAAAAAACAAGGTTTGCGTGCCAAGCTCTGTCAGTTTCTCTTGCACATCGCCCAAAAATTTTATCCGTTTAGGGTCTGTCGCCACTTGGGCATAAAGCAAATAAGCATAAGAAATAATCCCGCCCAGCAAATCAGACATATCCTCATATTGTTTAACTGCATTTGCCAAAATATCGGCGCGTTGTTCGGGGCTAGACTGGCTCGATGTCAACAATCCTTCTAGCTGGCCTTTAAAATTTCGTTCAAATACCTCTATATCCGCCTTGGCTTTGGCAAAATCTTGCTCAACCTTGGCATCATCCATCCCTGTATAAAGCGAGCTAAAATCCCACTCAGGCAGGCCACTGGCGTCAAACGCCCCGCCTCTCGCCCCGCCGCTGGCATTATCCGCGTCATATGCCGCCAAGTCTAACAATCTATTCATGCCAAATTTCATTTTGCGCCCCATTTACTTTTATTGAGCGCTGAGTTTATCGCACTTTACCAAAACTACAAGCCTGTAAATATATTAACTCTTTATAAACCAATATAGTAGTTTTAAGCGAGCAACCCATTAATGACAATCCGTCAAATAGCTAAATTTTAACTCTATAAAATCAAATAATTAGCCGAAATAACCATATTTTAATGGTTAATATTAGGCCTAAACGGTCTCAATTGGAAACAGAGCCTTCACACTCTGTTAATATTTTCTGCTCAAAATGACACGATATTTGGCCAAAAGCCGCAATTGTACTGAGTAGATTATATATGGCAAACACAATTTTTATTGTAGATGATGACCCGACCCAAAGACGCATTTTACAACAAGTCATCGGTCGTGAAAATTATAACATTTCATTAGCAGAAGGTGGCCCAGAAGCATGGGCCATGTTACAACAGCCCGATTTTAAACCCGATGTAATGGTGTTGGATTTGATGATGCCTGAATTGGATGGCTTTGCTTTGCTCGACAGAATGTCGAGCGCCGGCATGAACATTCCAACCATTGTGCAAACCGCCCAAGGTGGCATTGATACCATTGTCAAAGCCATGCAAAAAGGCGCCAAGGACTTTATGGTCAAACCCGCCAGCACCGAGCGAATCTTAATCTCCATTAAGAATGCACTGGAAACCAAACAGCTACACAAAGAGATTAACCGCATTAATAAAAAATCTCTCGGGCGCTTTACATTTAATGATTTGATAGCCTCAAGCCCCGCGATGGATCGGGTCAAAGCCCTCGGCTTAAAAGGCGCGCAAAGCAACATTCCGATCCTCATTGAAGGCGAAAGCGGCGTCGGCAAAGAAGTCATCGCCCGCGCCATTCAAGGCTCATCCGCCCGTTCTGGCAAACCTTTCATCACCGTCAATTGCGGCGCGATACCTGAAAATCTGGTAGAATCCATACTGTTTGGCCACGAAAAAGGCTCTTTTACCGGTGCAACTAGCAAACAAATCGGCAAATTTGTCGAGGCCGATCAAGGCACATTATTTTTAGATGAAGTGGGCGAATTGCCACTAAATGTACAAGTTAAATTACTCCGCGCCATTCAAGAAGGCGAAGTTGAGCCCGTCGGTTCCAACCACCCCATAAAGGTTGATATAAAGCTAATCTCTGCCACCAATAAAGACATGATCACCGCCGTCACCCAAGGTGAATTTCGTGAAGACTTATATTATCGCTTAAATGTTTTCCCCATTCACATCCCGCCACTGCGCGAACGATTGGAAGACATTGGCGATTTAACCCAGCATTTCATCACCCGCTTCGCCGTTGAAGAAGGCAAGAATATTTCTGGCATCAGCGCCCAAGCATTAGATATGATGGCGCATTATACGTGGCCTGGCAATGTACGGCAGCTTGAGAATACCATTTTCCGCGCCATTATTTTATGCGATCAAAACCAGCTTGATATATCTGATTTCCCACAAATTGCCGCGCATGTAGAAGGCTATGAAAATCAAGTACCAGCAGCACCGGCGCCGCATCTGACTGATGCAATTTATCATCAAGGCCCCGCCATGATCGGTGGGTCTCCGCACCATTATAGCGCAGCCAGCCACCACAAAAACCGCGTTCCAGAATTAATACCGCAACGCGCCCATAGCCAAGCGTTTGGGCAGCAAATCCCCGATCTAATACCCAATAACCTGCAAGCACCACAAAACTCAATATCAGGCATTGCTGCAATAGAACAAAATGGAGAAATGCGCCGTTTAGAAGATGTTGAAGCCGATATGATCCGCATGGCAATGGATCGTTATCGCGGTCACATGTCTGAAGTGGCACGCAAACTCGGCATTGGCCGCTCGACCTTATACAGAAAGGTTAACGATTTGGGTCTGCAATAAGTTAGCGAATGATTAGCTTTTTCAAATAGATAAGCGAATCACAAAAAAGTTACAGAGGGGGGACGAATAAACCATTAACAATGAGCTAAATTAGGCTATAAGTCCGAATTGGTTATCTAATCTAACCTTGCAACTTTAATATTAACCATAAAGTTTTGCGAAAAATTAAATTATTTAGATTATCACTGGCCTGTGTAGATTTTTAGGTATATGAGGGTAAAATGAGTCAAAAAAGTAAATTTATGTTGGGCAGTATTATCATTGCCTCATCATTTGTAGTAAGTCATGCAACCTATGCCGCTAGCGATGCAAACAACACCCAGACACCCCAAGCAGTAACCACAGTAACAGCTATAGTTGGCGCCCAACAGCCAGACATTGCTGCCCAAAAAGCCAAAGCTGAAGCCGAAAAAATCGCGGCGAAAAAATCTACCCAAGCAAGAGCCTTAGCCATTGCGCTAAAAGCTGTTGAACTCGCCAAAATAGAGGCCGCCGAGGCCGCAGATAAAACCCAAGCCCTCATCAACCCCTTAGGCGCTGCCACCAGCGTCCAACCCAACTTTATGGCATATGCCGATTTTCCAAAAATCGCCTTTAACCCAATAAAGCCCAATAAAAACCCGCTAACGGTTTATAAATTGCACAATATTGTGCATACATTGCCTGCATTAGATGGCCTCACCCGGCAAAATCTAAAAAAACTTGCCAAAAGCGCCTCAGTTATAGACGGTGTTAAAATCTGGAAAGCCGAGCGCAAAACTCTGCAACGCAAGCTCATTCTCAATAATTATAAATCATTCTGGTTTACTGACAGTGTATTGAACATGTCCAAAGCCCAAGAAATTGTAGCCACTGTTGAAAACGCCGAAAATTTTGGCTTGCGCCCTGCCCGCTATAAATTGGCTGAGTTAAAACAACTCATTGCCGCTGCATCGACTAAAATTGACCCCGCTTGGATGCAAATTCCCGGCTCGGCTGAAAAGCTAAAACAGCTAGCCAAGGACGAGGCCTTAAGCAAGTTAGCCTTAAACCATGCCAAATTAGAAATGGCACTCAGCCATGTAGCCTTTGCTTACAGCCGCCACGCCAGTGCTGGCCAAACCATTCCGTCTTCAGTCGATCGCAACAATGACGTGCACCCAGAAGCCACGCCTGCTGCCATGATTTTAAACAACATCAAAATGCTGTCAAAACCAGGTGAGTTACAAAGCTGGCTCGAAGCCCAAAACCCGCAAAGCCCTCAATTTAAAGCATTATTGGCCGAATTTAAAAAACAAAGCAACATTTCACCTGAAGAAATTGAACAGGCCATCATTGTCTCAGCTGGCAGATCGCTCAAAGCTGGCATTAAATCCAAACGGGTAATTAAACTGGCCATGCGCCTGGAACAATTAGGTTTTTACAAAAAAACCGCTGATGCAACCTACCCTGAAGTTGCAAATGCCGACATCATTGCCAGCGTTAAAGCTTATCAACAAGACAATGACTTATTTGTTGATGGCATCGCCGGTGTCAATACCCTTAACGCGATGAATTACCAAAAACCAAATTATCTAAAAACTCTGCTTGTCAATCTAGAGCGCCAACGCTGGATGCCGCACGATCGTGGTTATAAACATGTATTGGTCAACCAAGCCGAGTTCCGCGTGCGGGTTTATGAAGACACCAAAGTGACCCATAGCGCACGGGTGGTCATTGGCAAAAACAAACATCAAACGCCAATTTTCTATAATAAAATTCGCACCGTGGTGGTCAATCCTTATTGGAACATTCCCGCCTCGATCATTTATAATGAAATGCGCAATAAAATTAACACTGACCCTACCTATTTGGCGCGCAATAATTACCAAGTGTCAGGCAATATAAATTGGAGCAAAGCCAACAGACGCTATGTGCCATTTAGCATTCGCCAAAAACCTGGTGCCAGCAACGCTTTGGGACGGGTTAAATTCCTCTTCCCCAACCGCCATTCCATCTATATGCATGACACGCCATCAAAAAGCTTATTTGCCCGTGCCAGCCGTGCGTTTAGCCATGGTTGTGTCAGGGTACAAAACCCCGAATTATTGGCATTAAACCTCATGGGCTGGAGCCAAGAGAAATATGATGGCTTGGTAAGCGCTGGTAAAAACCGACATTTTGCCCTTAAAACCAAAATCCCAGTTTATATGACATATATGACTGCAAATATGAATGAACAAGGCGAAATAAGCTATTTTCGCGATATTTATAACCGCGACGCAGCTGTGGCACGCGCCCTTGGTGTTAAAGACATATTGCTAAAAATTGCCGAAAAGCATAAAATCAGTAGCCTAAAAACTGTGATGATCAGTTCAAAATAAGCTTTGTTATTCAGCCCGCCATAAAAAAGCCAAATCATCAACCTATAAACGCCAATCGGTGGTTAACAAACGACTGTAAAGTTGATTTGTTAACCATTATGCAAACCCTTTCGCTTACCTTTAGCGCGAAGGCTTTGAATCAGGCAGTTATAAAGTTATGAGTTATTTACAGCTAAAATCAAAATGGATAGCCATATCAATACTGGCATTGGCAATATTCGGCCAGATGGGTTCAGATCACGCACAGGCCGAAACCCGCACCATTAGCCTGCTAATGATCAATACCAACCAAAAAATCACTGTCACCTATAAAATAGACGGCCGCTATGTGCCTGCGGCCCTACAGAAAATCAACCGCGTAGTATGGGATTGGCGCGCTAAAGAATCAACCCGTATGAGCCCCAAACTAATCGATGTTTTATGGGAATTACATCGTGACCTTGGCTCAAAACGTGAAATCAGAGTCATTTCGGGCTATCGCTCGCCAAAAACCAACGCCGCATTACGGCGCAAGTCTACAAGTGTCGCAAAAAATTCCAATCATATGCGCGGCTTAGCGATGGATGTGCGTTTTCCCGATGTTTCCGTGCGCGCATTGCGCGAGGCAGGCATATTAAAACGCACTGGCGGCGTCGGCTATTATCCGCGCTCACGCATCCCTTTCGTGCATATCGATGTGGGCACCGAGCGCCATTGGCCGCGCATGAAGCAAAGCGAATTAACCGCTCTATTTAAGCGTGGCAAACCCAGTGGGGGCTATAAAACCATCCTCGCCAGCGCCACCCTCGCCTCAAAATCTAACATTAAAAAATCCATACCCACCGCACCAAAACGCATAGAGGTGGCCAGTGCGCCCAAGCCAGAGAACAGGCCCAATTTCGAACCCTTTACGCCGTCCAAACCGATCACTTCGCCTGGCGCACCGCGGTTAAAACCATCTATAAGCGATCCAGAACTACTGACCGAACAAATCTTACTGGCTTCTATATTCGCCGATGAAGAAGATGGCGACATATTGTCATTGGAAGAATTTTTCTTGCCAGATGATGTCAATAGCAAATTATCCACCAAACAGGACCTATCATTCTTCCCAACACGCGATTTTCCCAAGCTAGAATTCTTAGAAGTCCCCATATCCATCGGCCTATCTGAAACCGATGCCTATAGATTGCTCAACCAAAGAACCAACCGCTTCATCGGCAGCTTCCAAAAAATCGCCTATCCCGATATGAATATTCAGCCTTTCTTAAAAGGCTGAATCTCTACGTTCGGCGCAGCCTCTCTTTTTTTCGCGCACCTATCGGTGAGCTAGTAGCACTAGCGTGCGTTCGCTCCGCTCTCTTGCCACGCCTAACGGCGACGCGCAGTCGCGCTTGCCTCAGCCTAAAGCTTCGGACCCTTTTCCCACGATAGGCAGTATAGCACCAAGCAACAAATTCAGAAACTGCGGGACGCACCAAAATGCAGAGTTTCGCCAAACTCAAGCTCACTAAGCGTAATGTAGTTGATTGGGATGCCGAATTCTCATCCGACCAGCGGCTGAGTGGCTTAGCAAGCTTGCGGAGGCAAGCGCCCGCAGGGGCCACTAGCCCACCGAAAGGTGGGCGTAAAAATGCAGACTTCCAGAGCCTCAATTACCAGTCAACTTTCTTTTTACAGCCAACACAGAGCAACACTTCCGCCAACTCTCTAGAAGTCTCATTTAAAAGTCATCTACATATCAACTATCAGCCATACCAAGAGCATGCAGATACAAATCCAATATCGCCTCTTGCTCAGCCCGCTCATTACTATCCTGTTTACGGATGCGGATAATCATGCGGATAACTTTAACATCAAAACCTTCGCCTTTGGCTTCGGCGAATATTTCTTTCATATCATCCGTAATGGCTTTTTTCTCTTCTTCCAAACGCTCAACACGCTCGATAAAAGTTTTCAACCGATCACGCGCCACGCCTGATGAACCCACGCCATCATTCAAGCCTTCAACATCCATCTCACTCATAATATTTCCATTCAATCACTGTTTTTTATAATTTTTCACAATTTGCGGCAATATGCCAGCAAAAATATCAACCCATTCATCAATTCCAGCTTCTGTACCCATATAATCTTGGCGCAGTTCAAGCAAACTATGCTCTAACCCTTTATCCAAGCCATGCCGATCCATCGTGTCACCGGGCATGCCACCACGATACGGCTGATTATCATGCACAACATAATTGGTTGTATCCCGCAACGCATCCACAATGCGCGTGGTAAAAGCTTGCTCTTCATTCCACAACAAACCCACTTCTGTTGCGCGCTTATGGCCACGCCAATAAGGCGTAAAACTATGAATAGCCAAAAGAGTCGGTTTGACATTATACACATCAAACTGATTTATGGCATGGCTTATGGCCGCATCATAGGGTTTATAAAACCGCTCAATCCGTGCCAATTTACCCTCTTCTGTGATGTCACGATTGCCATCAACAATCTTGCCATCCGACACCCGCATCACCAAAGTTGGGTCTTTCATGCCGCGGTTTGGGTCTATCAACAACCGCGAAAATTTGCCCATCACTGCAGGCACATTGAGTTTTTTAGCCAACCGCAGTGTGAATTGTTTAACCCCAATGTCATAAGCAATATGGCGTTTAAGCTGCTCATCATCTAAGCCTAAGCCTTTATATTCAATGGGTATACTATTGCTAGCATGGTCGGCAATGAGCAAAAAACCATGCTTAAAATCACCATCAATAATTTCAAAAGCTTCATTTTCTAAAACACGGTTCTGCGTCATTCTCAACCAATTCAATATGAGCCAAATTTGACCCATTATAACATTCATTGCCATAAAAATGACATCAAAAAATTTGATTATCATCAACATTATTCTCAGCAAAAGTGGCTCTCGACCATTTAAGGCTGAATGATTTGTTTAAAGCTGTATTTTATGTTATCAATATGCGCTATCTTCTATTATGATATGTGAACGAATCTTAAAAACCGAAGCGACTCATATAATTAAATGATGCATAGACTATACGAACATTTAAAGATTGCATTTAACCTTAAAAAAATTGCCATCATTATAGGCCTGAGCTGGTTATTTATAACCCCAGCTTATGCTGATTTAAAGATTTGCAATTATGTAAGCAGCAATGTAAATGTCGCAATTGGTTATAAAGTAAAATCTGGTTGGACCACCGAGGGCTGGTGGCTCATCAAACCAGATGAATGCGAATCTATATTAGAAGGCGATTTATTTGCGCGCTTTTATTATGTATACGCAATTGAAGAAGGCACAGGCGGCTATTGGGACGGCGAAGCCGTTATGTGTACGAAGAATGAAAAATTTACCATTAATGGTATAGCTGATTGCGAATTACGAGGATATCGTCGCACTGGCTTTACTGAGGTAGATACGGGCGATTGGACCAACTGGGAACTCAAATTAACACCTGATAAATAATAGGTTACAGATGAAACGAAATCGTAGAATTAAAATATTGGCAACTTTAGGACCCGCTTCAGACACTGAAGAGATGATCGAAAAGTTGAACATTGCTGGCGCCGACGCGTTCCGCATCAATATGAGCCACACCAGCCACAAAAAATTAAATGAGCTTTACACTGCCATTCGCAATGTTGAGACAAAAACAGGCCACCCAATTGGCATTTTGGTCGATCTACAAGGCCCTAAATTACGTGTTGATACCTTTGTCGACGACAAAGTCGAGCTTAAAAAAGGCCAAACATTCCAACTTGATGGCAACCCAGAACCAGGCGACGCCACACGCGTATACCTGCCTCATCCCGAAATTCTAAGTTCGGTTGAAGCAGGCCATAAATTATTGCTTGATGATGGCCGCATTATTTTAGAAGCCACTAAGGTTGAAAACAACATCATCACCACCAAAGTGATGAATAATTGTGTAATCTCAAACCGCAAAGGCGTGAGCTTACCCGATACATTGTTGCCGGTCACCGCAATGACCCCCAAAGATGACGCTGATTTAGAAGCAGCACTAAAATTGGATATTGATTTCATTGCGTTAAGCTTTGTGCAACGCGCCAGTGACGTTGATGACGTGCAAGCCATTGTCGGCGACAAAGCCAAAGTGATTGCCAAAATCGAAAAACCTGCAGCTGTCGATGCCATTGAAGAGATTATCATATCATCGGATGGCATTATGGTCGCACGTGGCGATTTGGGTGTTGAATTGCCCATTCAGCAACTGCCTGGCATTCAAAAACTCATCACCCGCGCCTCGCGCACAGCGGGCAAGCCAGTAATTGTCGCCACTCAAATGCTAGAAAGCATGATTGAAAGCCCCATGCCAACCCGCGCTGAAGTCTCTGACGTGGCAACGGCTGTTTATGAAGGCGCTGATGCGGTGATGTTATCGGCCGAATCAGCCGCTGGTTCCTACCCTGTAGAAGCTGTACAAATGATGAGCAACATCGCGCATGAAGCTGAGATTGATCCTTTATATGCTGACATTATATATGCCCATCAAACCGAAGCCGATTCAACCTCTGCCGACGCGATCAGTGCCGCTGTATATGCCGTAGCCGAAACTTTAAACTTATCGGCCATTGTCTGTTACACCGAATCGGGTGCAACCGCCGCACGCGTGTCACGTGAGCGGCCTAAAAACCGCATCCTAACGCTGACACCAAGCAAAGCCACTGCGCGCAACCTATCGCTCACTTGGGGCGTTTACAGCGTGCCTGTCGAAAGCTTTAACAATGAAAATGATATGATTAACCACGCGTGCGAAACCGCATATCAGCATGATTTGGTAAAATTTGGCGATCACATTGTGATCACCGCGGGCATACCTTATGGCCGCCCTGGTACAACCAACATGTTACGCATTGCTGCCATTGGCAAAAATGGCAAATGCGCCGATTAAGCTGGAAAGATATACAATAAATAAGACAAAGGCGGTTCAACCATTTGAACCGCCTTTTTTGCACAAAAAAATCTCAAAAAAAAAAAGAACCAGCAAAACTGGTTCTTCTAAATAATACATGCATTCAAAATTGACGTATCAACCTTGGCGCGCTTTAAAGCGTGGATTTGTTTTGTTAATCACATATAAACGACCGCGACGGCGAACCACACGGCAATCACGGTGACGACCGCGAAGTGATTTGATCGAATTTTTGATCTTCATTTTAAACTTCCTTACAGAACCTAAGGACATATGATCAATTATCACATCACATATCATTACAATTAATTTGTCGCGAAAATAGGTGTCAATTATGCCAATGTCAAGGTAAAGCTAGTTTTTCCAACAAGCTTTATCTTAAATTGCGAATTCTCTCCTACAAACGTTAAGATTATTTCCAATTTTTTGCTCAATTCTCCAACATTATCTTATCCGCCGTATAGTTAAACATAATAAAACCACACTATCAACAATACAAAACAAGGGCTTAATAAGTGTAATTAATCCATATGTAATACATATTCTAATTCCTTAGGTTTAGAACATTATATTAATGTTTCATTAGGTCTATACAACTATCATAGTACGAATCTATCGAAGAATAGAGTGACGAATAGGTTATAGGTTATGGCTAACGAAATTAAATTACAAAGAGATCGCTTTATGGGGTTTTCTTTTGCAGCTGCTGACCTGCTCATCGAACTGGATGAACAAGGCTCTATTCTATTCTGCATGGGTGCAAGCCATAATCTTCTGGGCATGCCCGTTCAAGAAGTCATCAAACAACCGCTAAATAATTTTGTCATCAATGCCGATAAGGTGATGTTAAATTTTTTATTCGACAATATTAAAGTCGGTGATAGGCGCGGCCCCATTAAAATCCACACCCTTAAAAACGGCATCAAAGTTCCCGTTCAAATATCTATTTTTAAAATGCCCAGCGACACTGGTAAAATAAATGTGGTGATGAATAACCTTGATCCATTCGCCATGGGCCTAAACGACCCAATGCGTGATGATGAAACTGGGTTATTGACTAAAGACGCTTTTTTCACCATGGCCGAAGCCACCATTAGCGGTGCTCAAAACACCGGCATTGACATTAGCTTAACCATGATAAGCATGCCAGATAAAGACGAATTAGACAAACGTATGGGCAACAAAAATGCCGAAGAATTTAAAAACAAAGCGGCATCTTTTTTACGCGCCGTGTCTGTTGGTGATAGTGCCGCTAGCCTGAATAGCAATAGCTTTGGCGTCATTCATGAAGACACAATAGATAGCGACAAAATCACCCAAGAAATTCGTAACATTTCAAAAGAATATGACGAAGATGGCACTTCTGTTCAAATCGGCGCTTCAACCATTGAAATTGACGAAAATGTTGACCCTGGCGATATGTCTCGCGCGCTGGCTTACACCATCAACCAATATGTTTCCGACACCCAATTTAGCAATGGCAGAGGTGCAAGTTTTGAAAAACAAGTCAACTCACAAATCTCCAACACAGTTGAACAAATAAAATGGTTTAAAAATATCATTAAAAACAAAAAAATTAGCTATGTGGCGCAAGAGATTGTCAACATTAAAACCAACGAAGTGCATCATCATGAATTGCTGATGCGCTTTGAGGAAAATGTCAGCCCCTTCCAACGTTTGGTATTTGCCGAAAAAGTCGGCATTATACACGAGTTAGATTTAATCGTTCTTGAACAAGCCGTGAATTGGATCAATGAAACGCCAAAGCATCCATGTTTTTCATTGGCCGTTAACATTTCGGGTGCTTCCATTGCGCGGGCTGATTTTTGCTTCAAAATGCTCAAACTCATCATCGAAAAATTGCACCACCCAAAACGTCTATTAATCGAAATCACTGAGTCCGCCGAAATCGAATCACTTAAGAAAACCAATGATTTCTTTAAAAATATCCGCGCTAAAGGTGTAAAACTGTGTATTGATGATTTTGGCGCAGGCGCTGCATCACTTAATTATTTACGCATGTTAGATGTCGACATCGTTAAAATTGATGGATCTTATATTCGCGAATCGATGAAATATGGCCGCGAAGACAAGATTTTAAAAGCCATGATCAACCTATGTAAATCCATGAATATGGAAATCGTTGCCGAACAGATAGAAACCAAGGAACAAGCCAAATATTTAACTGAATTGGGTGTTGATTATGGCCAAGGCTATCTTTATCACAAGCCCGATTCTGTAAACACCATTATAAATAACCTTAACAAACAAATTAAAAAATCAGCTTAAGCTAAATTTGTTTTCGTCATAAGCCCATGGCTATTTTACATAAATTTTATTGATTGATTGCAAAAAAAAATTAATAAATTTTTCAAAGCTTAATGCCTAGCTATTGCGCCTTAAATTATTTCGCCCTAAAGTGTTAATAAGATTCGTTTTAGTTCCACAGGGTTGAAAATGGCAAAAAAATACGATTTGTCGGATTTGTCTTTCTTAATAATTGATGACAATAATTATATGATTTCAATCGTCAAAACCCTATTGCGTGGTTTTGGCGTGCATGAGATTCATGAAGCACATGATGCTGCTGAAGCGTTTGAAGAATTTAGAAATGTGCCGGTCGACATTATTTTACTCGATTACGCGATGGATACGCTAGATGGCATCGAATTTGCACGCATGGTGCGCACCGCTGACGACACGCCAAATCCCTATATACCCATTGTCATGCTCAGCGCTTATTCCGAACGCTACCGCGTTACAGATGCAAGAGATGTTGGCATTACCGAATTTTTGCGCAAACCCATTTGCGCCCAAGATTTACATCAACGCATCATTCAAGTAATTGAAAACCCGCGTCCGTTCATTCGCACGCCGCGCTATTTTGGCCCCGACAGACGCCGCATTGATGATAAAAAATTCAAAGGTGAGAATCGCCGTGTTAACGAGCTAAAGGTTGAAAAAGCCGTTAAAACCGAAAATATGCAACGCATGCTCAAGAAAAGCCAACCCATAGAAAAAGAAGATATATTGTAAATCTATGGCTACCTCTTCTTTAGACCTGATTATATTCGATTGTGATGGTGTGCTTATTGACAGCGAAATCATCAGCGCCAATACGCTCATTGCCTTACTTGGTAAACTTGGTGTTCATATTGATTTTTCTTATGTTCAGAAAAATTTTATCGGCCGTTCCTTTCAAAAAGTCGCCTCTGAAATAGGCCAGCGCTTTCAAATTACTTTACCTGAGGGGTTTGAAGCTCAATATCGTCAAGAATTGTTAAAATCCTTCGAAACTCAATTGCAACCCTCTCCAAACATTAACAAAACTTTACAACAATTAAACTTAAAAATCTGTGTCGCCACCAGCAGCAGCCCCGAACGGGTCGCGCGGTCTTTACAGATCACCAAATTAATTAGTCATTTCAATGAAAATATATTCACCGCATCACAAGTTAAAAATGGCAAGCCTGCACCCGATTTATTCTTACTCGCCGCCAAAACCATGGGAGTTAACCCTGCCAACTGCTTGGTGATTGAAGATAGCCAACCCGGTATAGAAGCTGCCATAAAAGCCGGCATGCCCGTTTGGCATTATAACGGCGGCAGTCATTTAAAAGGCGTTGAATGGGTCGACACGTCAGGCTATAAAGCCGATCAATCATTCTCCAATTGGCAAGATTTTATCCCATTATTGTCAGTATTTTCGAAAAAAACATAGACATAAATGTTGAAATGCTTAAGGTAGCGCCGAATATTCAAGTTGTAAAATGAAGCCAGTGATTGAGAAAAATAAGAGATCTAGTTGTCCAAATCCTCAAAAAATCAAAGTGTTAGCAATGGTGAAGACACCAATAAACGTCTCGACGACGCAGCGCGCGCGGGTTGGCTTTATTATGTAGCGGGCAAACGCCAAGATGAAATTGCACAAATTATGGGGGTTTCACGCCAATCTGCCCAGCGTTTGGTGTCACTAGCTATGTCCAGCGGCATCATTAAAGTGCGGGTTGATCACCCCATTGCCCGTTGCCAACAGCTCGGCCAACAATTACGTGATGAATTTGGTTTAAAATATGTTGAGATTGTACCAGATGATCCTTTATCCAACTCAACAACAACTGGGGTTGCTAACGCAGCCGCCAATGAATTAGAAAACCGCCTAAAACGCGAAGACCCCCAAATCATTGCCATTGGCACTGGCCAAACACTCAAAGCCACCATTGATCTTCTGCCCAATATGAATTGCCCACAACATAAAATAATTTCCTTGGCGGGTAACCTCATGCCTGATGGCGCGGCGACATTCTACAGCGTTATTTTTGCCGTAGCCGATAAAATCAAAGCTCTCAGCTACCCAATGGTGCTACCTGTTTTAGCTTCGTCACGCGAAGAACGCATTCTTTTGCACGCTCAATCAACCATTCAATCGACCTTGAAATTGGCGCAACAAGCCAATATAGCCTTTGTCGGCATTGGTGATTTGGGCGCCGAAGCGCCAATTTATCGGGATGGCTTCGTATCACATAAAGATTTGAAAATTTTGCAAAAAGCCGGAGCTGTGGCCGAAATATGTGGCTGGGTTTTCGATCAAAGCGGCATTTTAATCGATGGTTTGACCAATGATTTGGTTGCATCTGGCCCCTTGCCTTCGCCCAAAAGCTGCCTCATCATCGCCCTTGCAAAAGGCAAAAAGAAGCTACCAGGTGTGTCTGCTGCCATTAAAGGCAATCTCATCAATGGCTTGATTACCGATGAAACAATGGCAATTGCCTTGTTGAAAAATATATAAATCTTATATATTTCAAATATTTAACAAATCTACCATACCAAAAATTGAGCCTTCAATAAATAATTACGCTTGACTTTTTCCTCCTTCGACTGGATAATTGCCCAATCGCATAGCAATTGCTCACAATAAATTGTTAACGATAAACACAAAGGGAGATTACAAAATGAAATTATCATCGATGCTTATCGGTGCTTGCAGCGTTTTAGCTTTAACTGCAACCGCACAAGCTGAAACCATCACCATTGCCACAGTTAACAATGGCGACATGGTGCGCATGCAAGGCCTCACAGCCGACTTCACTGCCAAAAACCCTGGCATTGAACTCGAGTGGGTGACACTTGAAGAAAACATCCTACGTCAACGTGTAACAACTGACGTAGCCACAAATGGCGGTCAATTTGACGTCATGACAATCGGCACATATGAAGTTCCGATTTGGGCAAAACAAGGTTGGCTTGTGCCACTAACAGCATTGCAAAACGATGCTGCTTATGATGCAGACGACATCCTACCCGCCATTGCTGGCGGCTTGTCTGTAGATGGCAAACTATATGCTGCACCATTTTATGGTGAAAGCTCAATGGTTATGTATCGCACTGACTTGATGGAAAAAGCTGGTCTTAGTATGCCCGATGCACCTACATGGGATTTCATCGCCGATGCTGCCCGCAAAATGACCAACCGCGACGAAGGTATCAATGGTATCTGTCTACGTGGTAAAGCTGGTTGGGGTGAAAATGGCGCCTTCCTAACAGCCATGTCAAACTCATTTGGAGCCCGTTGGTTTGATGAAGATTGGAATGCCCAATTCGATCAACCAGAATGGAAAGCCACTCTAGATTTTTATGTAGGTTTGATGAATGACGCAGGACCAGCTGGTGCTTCTTCAAACGGCTTTAACGAAAACCTAGCTTTGTTCCAACAAGGTAAATGTGGCATGTGGATTGACGCCACGGTTGCCGCATCATTTGTAACCAGTGGAGATTCCACTGTTGCTGATAAAGTTGGCTTTGCTTTGGCACCAGATAATGGCCTTGGCAAACGTGCAAACTGGTTATGGGCATGGTCTTTGGCCATTCCATCAGGTTCACAAAAACAAGATGCGGCGGCTAAGTTCGTATCTTGGGCAACAGACAAAGCTTATCTAGAGCTAGTGGCTTCTAAAGAAGGCTGGGCTGCTGTGCCTCCAGGCACACGTACGTCATTGTATGAAAATCCTGAATATCTTGCAGCAGCACCATTTGCTCAAATGACTCTGGATTCAATCAACGCCGCTGACCCAACCAACCCAACTGTGAAACCCGTTCCATATGTGGGTGTACAATTTGTTGCGATCCCAGAATTTCAGGGCATTGCGAACAATGTTGGACAACAATTCGCTGCTGCACTTGCCGGCACGAAAACCGTAGACGAAGCATTAGCAGAAGCTCAACTTATCACGACACGTGAGATGAGAGCAGCTGGTTACTAAGCACCCCCCAAGACGGCCTGCCTGACATTTATGTTAGGTGGGCCTTTTTTTATCATGCCTTAATACTTAGACATTTGGCCACACTCATAAATTGGGTTACGCTGATGTCAAAAAGGGAGAAGATTATGGCCACTGCACATACCAAAACATTGTCGCGCATTATGAATCTGCCGTCAATTATTCTGCTATTTATATGGATGATTGTCCCACTGGGCATGACTATATATTATTCATTCCAACGATATAATTTGCTAACCCCCTCAAGGCGCGGCTTTAATGGTTGGTTTAACTACGAATTTTTCATCACTGACCCGGCTTTTTTTGAAGCCATTGGCAACACCTTACTTCTGGTAACAGGCGTTTTGGCCATCACCGTTATTGGTGGCATATTATTGGGCATATTGCTCAATCAAGCCATTATTGGGCGCAGCATTGTTCGTATATTATTCATCTCACCTTTCTTCATCATGCCAACCGTTTCGGCGTTGATTTGGAAAAACATGCTGATGAACCCTATATATGGCATTTTTGCTCACATCGCCGAATTCTTTGGCGCCAACCCCGTCGATTTTTTTGCGGTCATACCTTTATTATCCATCATCATCATTGTGGCATGGCAATGGTTGCCCTTCGCAACCCTTATATTGCTCACCGCAATGCAGTCGCTCGATCAAGAGCAGCAAGAAGCTGCCGATATGGATGGCGCCAGCACCTTGGCAAAATTCTACTATATAACATTGCCGCATCTAGCCCGCGCCATCACCGTGGTGATTCTGATTGAGACCATTTTCTTACTCAGCATCTTCGCCGAAATTTTGGTAACCACCAATGGCGGGCCAGGCACCGCCTCAACCAACCTAACCTATATGGTTTATAACCGAGCCTTATTGCAATATGACATTGGCGGCGCATCCGCTGGCGGCATCATTGCAGTTATCTTGGCCAATATTGTAGCCATTTTCTTAATCCGCGCTGTCGGCAAAAACTTGGAGGCTTAAATCTATGGCACGTAAAGTAACATTACAACGCAAATTAGGCTTCACAGCCCTCGCGTGGTTCCTTGGCTGCATTATGTTTTTTCCAATTTTTTGGATGATCCTAACCAGCTTCAAAACAGAAATAGATGCCATTGCATCACCACCATTGGTGTTTTTCCAAGCCACTTGGGAAAATTATCAACTGGTGCTCAACCAATCTGATTACCTAAAATACTTTGGTAACTCAGTAGTCATTGCAGGTGGCTCAACCATACTGGCTTTGCTGGTTGCCATTCCTTCAGCTTGGTCAATGGCATTTTCACCCACAAGGCACACAAAAGATGTGTTAATGTGGATGCTATCAACCAAAATGATGCCCCCAGTTGGCGTTCTAGTACCGATTTACCTCATGCTTAAATATATGGGTCTATTGGACACCAGAACCGGCTTGGTCATCATTATGATGTTGATTAACTTACCGATTATCATCTGGATGCTTTATACATATTTCAAAGAGATTCCCTCGGAAATTCTTGAAGCATCGAGGATGGATGGTGCGGTGCTGTGGAAGGAAATCGTCTATGTGCTTCTTCCCATGGCGCTTCCTGGCATCGCATCCACCCTATTGCTGAACCTGATTTTAGCATGGAATGAAGCTTTTTGGACGCTCAACTTAACCGCAGCAAATGCGGCACCGTTAACCGCTTTCATCGCCTCATATTCAAGTCCAGAAGGCCTCTTCTGGTCCAAATTATCGGCAGCATCAACCATGGCCATTGCGCCGATTATGGTATTGGGTTGGTTTTCTCAGAAACAATTGGTCACAGGTCTTACATTCGGTGCGGTTAAATAACCGCAGAGGCATTTGCCTGCGGCGCCATATCATAAGTGCGCCGCCAAGATTTTGTGATTTATAAAGGATAAAAAAATGGGTAATATAGTTTTAGAAAAAGTGAATAAATGTTTCGGCGATGTCGAAGTGATACCAAGCGTTGACCTAGACATTAAAGACGGTGAATTTGTGGTATTTGTTGGGCCATCAGGCTGCGGTAAATCCACCCTGCTGCGCCTCATCGCTGGCTTAGAAGACCTAACTGATGGCAAAATCGTCATTGATGGTGTTGATGTATCAGACAGCACGCCCGCCAAGCGTGAACTGGCTATGGTGTTCCAATCTTATGCGCTCTACCCGCATATGACAGTGCGTAAAAACATCGCCTTCCCGCTTAAAATGGCAGGTATGCCACAAGATGAGATTGATAAAAAAGTAATGGCCGCAGCAGAATCGCTTAACCTGACCGATTATCTTGAACGCACACCTGGCCTGTTATCTGGTGGTCAGCGCCAACGTGTGGCCATTGGCCGCGCCATTGTGCGTAGCCCGAGTGCATTTTTGTTTGATGAACCATTATCAAACCTAGACGCTGCCTTGCGGGTTAACATGCGCATCGAGATTACTGATCTGCATAAAGAACTTAAAACCACCATGATTTATGTGACCCATGACCAAGTTGAAGCCATGACCATGGCCGATCGGATTGTTGTGTTGCAAGCAGGTAATGTTGAACAATTCGGCTCTCCGCTCGATCTATATAACAAACCAGTTAATCGGTTTGTCGCAGGTTTTATCGGTTCACCAAAAATGAATTTTGTGAAAGGTAAAGATGCTGATGAATTTAATGCCCATGAAATTGGTTTCAGACCTGAACATATGAAGGTCTCAACCACCAAAGGACGCTGGAAAGGCGTAGTATCTGTGGCCGAACATCTAGGCGCTGACACATTCTTACATGTAAAAACTAAAGAAGTTGGCACCATAGTCACCCGCAGTGACGGCGAAATTAATGTTAATTATGGTGACACCGTTTATGTCAGCCCCAATACTGATAAAATTTATCGTTTTGGTGCTGATGGTCTAGCACTTTAGGCCAAAATAAGTTATTTAATTTAGGTACAAATAGACATAGATCTGCCGCTGCCTCCACTAAAATCTGCAGCGGCAGTCTATGTCGATAGAGGAATAATGTATGACCGACCGGTTAACGCTCGACAAATTGAGCGACCTTAACAGCAAAATTGCAACACCCAAATACCAACGCAATCAGATATCTGCAGGCATATTGCATTTTGGCATTGGTAATTTTCACCGCGCCCACCAAGCGGTTTATTTAGACGAATTATTCTCGTTAGGTTTAAGCCATGACTGGGGCATTATTGGTGCCAGTGTGCGCGATGCCGATATACACATTCAACAAAAATTGGCTGCGCAAGACTGGTTATCAACCGTTGTCGAGCGTGAAAATGACATCATGTCAGCCAGCATCACAGGCGCGATGATTGATTATATCGAGCCGGGTGATACCGATGGCATCTTATCTACCCTAAGCAACCCAGACATTCGCATCGTATCAATGACCATCACCGAAGGTGGTTATTATATCGATGCCGCATCAGGTAAATTTAACGCAGAGGATCCAGACATTATCTGGGATGCTGAACATATTGACACCCCAAAGACTGTATTTGGGCTTATTTTAGCGGGCCTGATGATGCGCCGTGAACAAGGCGTTGTGCCATTCACGGTCATGTCATGCGATAATCTCCCTGGCAATGGCCACGTCACCGCCGATGCGGTGATCGGCCTTGCCGAATTGGTCAGTGACGAATTGGCCCAATGGGTTAAAAAGTCAGTCGCCTTTCCCAATGGCATGGTCGACCGCATCACCCCAGCCACCACCGAAAATGAGTGTAAATTGGTCGAGGCCGAATTTGGCGTCAACGACAATTGGCCAGTGGTTTGCGAACCTTTCCGCCAATGGGTGCTTGAAGATAATTTCACCGCTGGCAGGCCTGAACTTGAAAAAGTCGGTGTGACATTTGTTGACAATGTCGAACCTTATGAAGCCATGAAACTCGGCATTCTAAACGGTGGACATGCCGCCATCGCCTACCCTGCGGCTTTAATGGACATTCAAATGGTCGATCAGGCAATGGCTGAACCATTAATCAGCCTCTACCTGACCAAGCTCGAGAATGAAGAGATTATTCCTTCCGTGGCACCAATTGCAGGTGTAGATTTTGCTGAATATTTCGACCAAGTAAAAGACCGTTTTTCCAACCCCAGTGTCGGCGACACCATTAAGCGCCTCTGTTTTGATGGCTCAAACCGCCAACCTAAATTCATCCTACCTTCAGTTCACAATTGCCTAAAAAACAAAAAGAAAATTCGCGGTTTGGCTTTGGTCTCAGCCTTTTGGTGTCGCTATTGTGCGGGCTTTACCGAAACGGGCATTCGCTTATTGCCCAATGACCCAATCTGGGATCGTTTGCAAATTGCCGCCCGCGCCGCCAAAAACGACCCTAAAATATTCTTACAAATGGATGATATTTTTGGCGATTTGGTCAACAACCGTGTTTATGTTGAAGAATTTCACAATGCACTGAAAACCATCTGGATTGAAGGCACAGAACAAACTTTAAAGCTTTATCTGTCTGATCGACTATAGCTCACTCAAATCAAGTTTCACAATATTTTGGTCTTTGGTTCCTTCAACCAAAGACCATTTTTGTTTCAAATATAATTGCGGCACATCAGTTAACGCAAATAATTGCGTCTCACCCATTTGCAAAGCCGCCTGTGCTGCGGCTGTAAGTAAGGCACTGGCAACGCCTTTACCACGTTGTTCTGGCGCAACCAATAATGCATTAACCCATAAAGCCATGCCGTCATTTTCGGGGTTTTTGAATCTTGAGAATGCCAAACCACCAGCTAATTTATCATCATCCAAAGCAATCAGCGGCGCTAATATAGCGTATCCTTCATGATGTGTATTATAAAAATCTCCCTCACCCCATTCCTCGGTAAACCAGTCATGCAGTGGTTTTAAATGGGGAGATTCAAATTCTGAATTTAGTATTGAAAGCATATTTCAGCCTAGCCTAAATTTGGCAAATATCAAATAATTTGACTTTATTTTATATAATGCTAATTTAGAAAATACTAATATGTATGGGAGGTATGAAGAATGGCAAGAATTATAATATTGGGTGCTGGCTTAGGCGGCGTGGGTTGCGCCTATGAAATGAAAGAAAAAGCCCGCAAAGAGGACGAGGTAATCGTCATTAACGACATTGATCACTATGATTTCATTCCCTCCAACCCTTGGGTTTTGGTCGGTTGGCGCGAGCGTGAGCAAATCACTGTCGATCTAGTCAAGCCAATGCGCCAAAAAGGCATTGAATTTATAGTTGATGCTGCCACCAAATTAGACCCCAAGAATAAAGTGGTAACTTGCGCCAGTGGCCGCGAGGTTAAATATGACTATTTAGTCATCGCCACCGGGCCAACGTTAGCCTTTGGCGCAGTAAAAGGCTTAGGGCCAGATGCCAACACCCAATCGATTTGTCATATCGACCATGCCGTACAAGCCCACACTGCGTTTGAAGAATTTTGTAAAAACCCCGGCCCCATTGTGGTCGGTGCCGCGCAAGGCGCATCATGCTACGGCCCTGCTTATGAAACCGCAATGATTATCGATACCGAGTTAAAACGCCGCAAAATCCGCGACAAGGTGAAAATGACCTTCGTCACCGCCGAACCTTATATCGGTCATTTGGGTTTAGACGGTGTCGGCGATACCAAAACCCTGCTCGAATCCGAAATGCGTGAACGCAATATCAATTGGATTACCAATGCCAAAATCACCAACATCACCAAAAATAAAATGTATGTTGATGAAATGGCCACCACAGAAGATGTCAAACAAAAGCATGAGCTAGACATGGCATATTCGATGATATTGCCGCCATTTAAAGGCATTGACGCGCTACAGGGCATTGAAGGTTTAGTCAATCCGATGGGCTTTGTCATCGTCAACAAACATCAGCATAATGATAAATACCCCGAAATCTATGCCATCGGCGTGTGCATCGCCATTCCGCCCATGGGCAATAGCTTGGTGCCAGTTGGCGTGCCCAAAACAGGTTTCATGATCGAATCGATGGCTGCCGCAGCTACCGATAACATTGCAGCCAGATTGCATAACAATGAGGTCAAAGCCGAGGCCACATGGAACGCCATCTGCTTGGCCGATTTTGGCGATGGTGGCGTGTTATTTGTCGCCAAACCGCAAATCCCGCCGCGCAATGTCAATTGGGCTGTTGATGGCAAATGGGTGCATGCCGCCAAAGTTGGCTTCGAAAAAATGTTCCTCGCACGAATCAAAAAAGGCAAATCATCTTCAATGTTTGAAACAGTGACCGCCAACCTGCTAAAAGTGCATAAGATTAAGGAATAGCATCAAACACGTTCCAACTTATGGTGAGGTTCGGGTGGCAATATCGCCCTCAACCTCATCATCGGCTTTAACCACACCGCCCTGGATGACAATGCCCATAATGCCAGCTTTGCGCACCAAACCACCCTCTGCATCACGACCAAGCACCGCCTTAAGCAGGCCTTTTTGAAAATCATCAATCTGACTGCATGGGTTGCGCAAACCCGTCACCTCGACAATCGCCTCATCGCCAATATGCAGCAATGTGCCACGCGGCAGGCCGAGCAAATCCATGCCTCGCGTGGTGACATTCTCACCCATATCACCCGCCTTGATCTCAAACCCCTTATCACGCAATTCATCAAATAACTCGCTCTGGATGATATGAATTTGGCGCAGGTTTGGCTGTGTTGGGTCTGCCGCCACACGTGATCGATGTTTCACTGTCACACCCATATGCGCATCACCTTCTACCCCCAAACCAGTTAACAAGGTAATTTGATCAACAGTCGGCTTGTGAAATTTATGGCGTGGGCTTTTGGCCACTGTCACTATTTTGGCAAAATGTAAGGTCATAATTTCTCCATAATATGTGCCTATGAATGATATATCAATTTAAGGGAACTGTATTATGAAAAAAATTATTGGTCTTATGATTAGCTGTCTTTTGGTCAGCACCGCATATGCTAACGATAGTAGCTATAGCAAATTAAACTTTGATAAAGATTGTACATTCGACAAACCCGCCAATGAAAATGAAGCCAGCATGGGCGCAACTGCCATATGTAAAATAAACGGCAAACCAGATATTTATTTTGAAGACGGCGATTTACGCCATAGCGTAGGGTTTGGCGCTAAAAAAATATTTGAAAGCTTTGGCGCTTGGAACAGTATGAACACCACCATCGAATGGCGGCATGATAATAATGGCGATATATTTGCAGCAATTGTGCGGTTTTTTATCGATCACCCCAACCCCGAAACAGGCACACCAGACAAAACAACCCGCGGTCAGATATTAGCGATACATAATGTGGCAAAAACAATTAATGACGAAACTTGCGTAACAGCTTTGGTAGATGCCCGCGCCAATGAAAACCCAAATGTAATCGCACGTCAAATGGCTGACGAAATGGCTCAATCTTTCAACTGCATAACCCAAGCGCCCAAATATTATGGCAGTGAAGGCGAATATAGCGCGGCATTTAACAAACCGATGCAACCGCTTGAAAGCCCAACCGAAGTGACGCCCATGCCGAGTGATGCAGTAACGCCAGTTGAGCCAGCAAAAACCAACTAACGGCCAACTTTGGTCAACACACCATCACGCGCCGAAGCCAAAAGCGCATCAATCAAATAATGCACTTGCAACGCACTGCGGCCATTAGATATTGGCTCGCGGTTGTTTTGCACGGCATCAATAAAATCTTCAATTTGTGCCCGATGCCATTCATGCGGAAATGCCATTCGGTCATCGCCACCACCTGTACCCGCTTGTTTGCCAAAGGTTTCGCTGCGGCCATCATGCCACTCAACAGTTAAAATACTGCCCTTTAAAGTCGCCGTTGCGTTCATACAATTAAGCGTTAAACACTCAGTTTGCCCCGGATAGACCGTCGTCGTTGCCACAATAGAGCCAATCGCACCACCCGCGAATCGCACCCCCGCCCCCACAAAATCTTCAACCTCAATATCATGTAAAATAGACGTGCCCGCCATAGCTTGCACCTCGGCCGCACCGCCAGTGAGTGACAACATTAAATCAAGCGAATGAACCGCCTGAGTGATCAAAACCCCGCCACCATCTTGCGCAAAAGTACCGCGCCCCGGCTCTTGATAATATTCCCCACTCCGCCACCACGGCACGCAAAGAATCACCGAAGCCAAAACCCCCATCTCGCCCGATTGCATCAGCGATTTAAGCTTCAAAGCCGCCTCGCGAAAGCGGAATTGAAATGTAATGCCCAACTTAACCCGAGCCGCTTCACAAATCTCAACCAATTCAAGCGCTGCAACAGAGCTGCGTTCGACAGGTTTCTCCATAAATATATGCTTGCCCGCCGCTGCAGCCAGCTCAACCAATTCCTTACGCGCATTCGGCGGCGTCAGAATAATGACCGCATCCAATGCCTCATCAGCCAACAATGTTTCATAACTTTCCGCCACAGGTAAATTATGCAATTCACCAAATGCCATACGGCTAGCTTCATTACGGCTATAAACCCCAGCAACATTGACAATATCAGATAAATCTTTAAGCGATTTCACATGCGGGCTAGCCGCCATACCAAGACCAACAATGGCTATGTTAAATTTATCTGTCATAGTGTTTTATCCCCTCAGATTAATAGGAGTAGAGTATCGGATATAGAAAAAAAATGTCAAGCCTAGTATGGTAGAGCCCGTTGACCAAACGACTAGCCGCAAGCAAATAAATTAACACTTGTATATATGCTTTGAGACAGGTACAAATTTAGCAGTTAATCTTAAGGAATGAAACATATGGCAGATAAGAAAACAAAAAAAGACGCAGCACAAACGCCAACTCCAACACCCCCGCCAACTACCGCACCAAAACAAAAAGTGAATATTGATGGCACTAAGTATGATTTGGATAGCTTATCCGATGGCGCAAAAAACCAATTGGTCAATTTACAATTAGTAGATAAAAAAATCACCGCTCTACAACAAGATCTTGCGATCATGCAAACAGCACGTAACGCCTATGCCAACGCCTTGGTGGGCGATTTGCCATTTAAGTCAGACAAATTGCCGACTTAATTTTTAAACACATCTGAATTCTAAAACCTGCCCTGAATATCTTGAGCAGGTTTTTTTATGTCTGCATTAAGCCGAAAAAATAAACACGTAAAAAAGGCTCGCAACCTAAGTTGCAAGCCTTAATATTGTATATACGACTAATAATATAGCTAACTAGAAGAAGTCGCTCGATGTCAGAGCATCAGCACCAACACCGTTTAGAATAGCAATTAGTTCAAGTTCAAATTCACCTGTGGCTAAATCAGCGTCAGAAACAGTGATGTTTGCCGTATAAATACCTGCATTTGCACCGTCATAAACAATAAAAGTAACATCTGCAACACCTACGCTAGTCGAATCGGCAATTGCAGCAGCAATGATCGTTTCAACATCACCACCGTCAGAAACGTCGGTTAAATCGCCCGAGTTACTTCCTGTTAATTCAATTACTGAATCTGTAGCAACAGTAAGGTTTTGTCCAGCACCAACCACTGACTGATAGCCGTCATCATGAGTTGTATTAGCAACTTGAACAGTCAATCTATCACCGCCACCTGCTGTAAAACCAGTAACAGTAATATAGTCTGTAGCTTCTATACCTTCAACAGTTGCGTTATCTAAGATAATAGTATCGTTACCACCTGCTGTAATAGTTATGTTGCCCAGTATAGCATCAGCATCAGCCATAACAATTTCAATTGAATCATTACCAGTAGAAGCCAGTGTAAAGGTCTCAATCGCACGTTCGCCACCAGAAACCACCATTGTAGCTGTATCAGAAATGGTAATCGCGTTGGCTGCATTTGCTGCTGTAACCGTAGCGCCATCTACAATTGTATCAAACTGAGAGTCTGTCATTGTAGTGGTGGTTGCACCAGTTAAAGTGAAATTTTCACCTGTAAGACCAGTAATAGTTACGCCAGAAATGTCAGTTACACCCGACAATTCGATCGTATCTGCAGCGGCGCCAAAATTATAAATACCTGTATATGTGCCAGCGCCCAACTGCAATGTGTCGGTACCTGCACCTAATGATATAGTACCACCACCAGCTATACCCGTAATTGTTATATCATCAGCACCAGTACCACCAGTGATATTTTTAACGGCAGAATCAAGGCCAGTGATGGTATTAGCACCATCACCAAAAATAATATTTTCGACATTAACCACTAATGCGCCGGCACCACCAGCAGCGCCAAAAGTAAAGCCGCCTAGAGCACCTGTAATAGTCAAACTATCAGTACCTTCTCGACCGTTAATCGAGGAGTTAACCATATTCGCACTAGAAGATGAGATTGTATCGTCATAAAAAGTAGCTTGATTTGTCGCGTTGGTTTGCGTGAATTCTGCAGTGGTACTTACATCAGCCGCCGCAGCCGTCAACGAGATGGTATTACCCTCTGGTGTTGGTGTTGGTGTCGGAGTAGGAGTTGGTGTCGGAGTAGGAGTTGGTGTTGGTGTCGGAGTTGGTGTTGCTTCCGTGCCACAAGCAGTTAACAAAGCCGCCATGCTTGACATAGCGAGTATTTGAGCATTTCTGCCAGAAAGTTGTTTGGTCTTACTCTTGGTTGTTTTGCCAAATACAATATGTTTATTCACTTGCGTCACCTCAGTTATTAAAATTTATACTTAATTCTTTATTTTCTTATACACCGAGATTCGAGAATTTGCAAGAAATGATTATGCCAAACTATTGAATTCTCAATGTAAAAGAAACTAATATTTATCCAGTATATTTTCATGATTATTTAACAAACATGCTTTTTGTTCGAACCAAGTTAATCATCCATTGTAAAGCATAAATCAAATACAGAAAAGGCCCGCAACAAGTTGCGGGCCTCCAATAACGTTTTATAGCTTAATGATTAAGCAATAAGAAGATCTGTAGTAGAAATCGTAGTGTCTGTAAGACCTGTAACACCAGTCAATTGGATCAATTCGTCGGTAGCAGATACGGCACTATCAGCATTGCTGTTAATGAAGATATAACTATTTCCACCATTTTCAAATACCGCAAAGTCACCGTCGCCATCCATTGTATTAGCAATAGCAGCAATTTGCTCAGCCAATGTATCATCATCAGCATGGAAAGTAGCAATACCTTCAGCACTAACTTGAGCGGTACCAACTACTGCAGCAACTGCAGCGGCATCAATAGTAAGCGCTTGATCAAATTGGATAATATCTGAGCCTTTAGCAAAGTCAGTAATTTCTTCAAACAATACACCACTTGGTGCGGCACCCAAATCACCAGAAGCGAATGTAAATGTATCAGCACCATCACCACCAGTTAGAACGTCAGCACCAGTACCACCAGTGATGGTATCTTTACCAGCACCACCAGAGATAGTATCAACACCAGCACCACCAGTAAGTGTGTCAGCACCGCTACCACCAGTAATTGTATCGTTACCACCAACAGTGGTTACGTCCAATTTACCAGTAAAGGCAGAAGCATCAACAGTCACTTCAGTACCTGTTGCAACAGTAGTAATTGTCAGATCAGCAGCACCAGTAATATTGATTGTGGTGTTGTTCTGAACTGTCAAGGTAGTGATTGTGTTTGTATGGGCAGCAGTTGCATCCGTATCACTAGAATCAATATTGACTGTTTCCATTTGTGAGGCTGTGATACCGAACTGCGTAAGGTTAGCAGTCGAGGCAGCAAGGTTAAGCCAAGCTACATTAACACCTGTATTCAAGATTGGTGTCAAAGACAAGGCAGCAATAGAGTTACTATTTGTCAAAGTCACAGAGTCTGAATTGTCTACAGAGATAGCACGAGCACCACCAGCTGTATTATCAGCAGTAAGCGTAAACTTGTTAATACCAGTGATAGTACTTGCATCAAAGTCAGCTGTTTGCGCAGTCGAAAGTTCCAAAATTTCAAAGTTGGCTGTTTTATTAATGTTAGTAGCAACATTAGCAGCAACTAAGCTAGCTTCGTCAGATACAAGCGTATCAGTACCAGCACCGCCGTCAATAACTTCATTTGTACCGTCAATATTGCCTGCAACAGTTAGATCGATAGCTGCAACGGTAACTTTATCATCACCAGCACCAGTCGTAATAGAAATCTTACCTGTTGGAGCAGCTGCTGTAATAGCATCTTTACCAGCACCACCTTTAACCGATGTTTGAGCAGAGTCAAGAACTGCAGTTAAACCACCAGTACTTGCAGAAGCATCAACAGTAGCAATTGAAGCATTAAGCGTACCTAAAGTTACATCACCAGCACCCGTAACAGTCACAGCGGCTGTTGCTGCTGTTGCACCAGAAAGATCAACAGATGTTTTCTTAGCAGCATCAATGTTAATAGTTTTAGCCAGCGTAAATACGTTAGTACCATCAAGTTGAGCAACACCTGTTGTTGTCAGATTAATAGTTTCAGAGGCTATAGCACTAATTAAAGCACCAGCAGCTGCTGTATCTACAGTGATATTAGCAACATCAGTTTTACCAGTTACGTCGTCATATGTGATGATTACTGATTCACCGGCGGTAATTGAACCGATACTAACAGTTGTAGTCGCTGCGATGCCTGTAATAGTTAAGTCAACATCAGTAACTTTATCAATGGTTAAAGCTGTATAGCCATCGCTATCACCGTCAACTGAAGCAAGTGCATTTGAAGCATTGAAAATGTTTAGATTTTCTACGTTAGAAACACTTGCGATGCCTGTATCAACAGCAGTAGTACCACCATTAGTTGCAATACGTAGAGTATCTGTAGCAGCACCACCGTCAATGATATCACCTGCCGTCAGTGTGTTCACAGTAGCGTGGTATGTATCATCCCCATCTGTACCAGCTGGTGTATCTAGGCCAGTTGTTAGCGTAGTTGCTGTATCAGCTGGTGTAGGTGTAGGAGTTGGTGTAGGTGTAGGTGTAGGTGTAGGCGTTGCGCTTGAACCACATGCAGTCAACAAAGCAGCCATACTTGACATAGCGAGTATTTGGGCGTTTCTGCTGGAAAGTTGTCTAGTTTTCTTTTTGGCTGATTTGCCAAATACGATATGTTTATT
>NVUH01000009.1 GCA_002401855.1 Hyphomicrobiales bacterium | reverse complement strand
GCAGCAAATTCAGAATTTGTTGGGCGCACTGAAATGCAGAGGTTCGGCAAATTCTCGCTATCTAAGCGTAATGAGGTTAGATTGGGTGGTGAATTTGCCTGCGACCAGCGGCTGAGTGGCTTAGCAAGCACGCGGAGGCGTGCGCCCGCAGGGGCCACTAGCCCACCGAAGGTGGGCGTAAAAATGAAGTACCCGAGTATAGGCAGTACAGCTAACTTTCTAAATCTCCATCAACATTGACACTACCGCCGCCACGTGATACATTATTTTACATCACATGAGCAAGTTTTCGGGAAAACACCAATGCAAGCGTTAAATCAGGATCAACTAATGGGCGAACTCTTAGGCGTAGATTCCCCCCACATTTCAAGCTTCGACATCTTAAACGAAGTCGGTGAGGGCATTAAAATCGCCAATGTCAAAAGCCTCGCCAAATATCTATTCCCCACCCAAAAAACCAGCGTCGACAATCTAGTGGCCAGAGCCACCTTCGCCCGCGCCAAAAAACGCGTCTCACCACAGGTTAGCGAAAAAATATACGATGTCGCCAAAGTCTACAGCCTAGCATTGCTAATCTACAACCAAGATTACGACAAAGCCTCACAATTTCTCTCCAAGCCACACCAAGGCTTAGGCGGAAAATCGCCGTTCGACATGGCCAAACAATCCACCGCAGGCGCAGACATAGCGGCCTCATTGCTCGAACAAATAAGAGCGGGAGTTGCCCTCTAGTGGTATCAACCAAGCCATTGCCAAAGCCGTTGACGGCCTATAGGATCGGCGATCCAAATGGCCAATACCCAATATTTTCAGGCGAGGGCGCCCGCAAGGTTAAAGGCCGCTGGCACTCCATGGGTCAAAACCCCATATATTGCGCCGAGCATTACTCCACCGCCATGCTCGAAAAGCTCGTGCATTTCAGCAGCATCATGCCCGATAACCAGCATTTCCTAGAAATAACAATCCCCCAAGGCATCAGCTATGAGGTGGTCACCAAAGACAGCGTGCCCAACTGGCATGGCCTAGATAGCCCAGAAGCCAACCAATTCGGCACCACATGGTTTAGCGAAATAAGAAGCTGCCTATTGCTAGTGCCTTCTGTGGTGGCACGCATGGAACACAACATTCTCATCAACCCCAACCACACAGATTTTGCGCAGATAGAACAAGGCCTCGAACAACCGATTTGGTGGGATGAACGCCTATTTTAACGGCGGTGCATAATCAAACTCAGCCTCAATACGCCTCAAATAGGCTTTCATATTTTCAAATTCTTTTGCAAATATCCGCATTGGTGTATTTATGTCAGGGTAAATAATGGTAGCCAAACTACCATAAATAACCGCATCGACGGATGACACTTTATCACCTAAAAAATATTCGTTATCACCCAATTGTGTCACTATGACTTTAACATCATCACAGCCCAGTTGATAGATTTTTGCTTTGTCATGCCGCCCAATGCCTTGATAGTAGACCGCATTTTTTGAAGATTTACGTGATTTCTTAATGACAATTTGCCGAATGCCCCAAGGTATTGATTTAAAAAACACCTCGACATGATGATTAAACGCAGGGTCAACCCAGCGGGCATAAACATTGCACCAATATAAATGATCTTCGCACAATCGAGCGAAGGCCAAGCCCGTTGCCAATTGCTCATCGGTTAAATGTGCATCCAAATCGACATTGAACTTTTGCTTTATATGCTGATAAATATAATGGCTATCGGCAATTTCTTTCCCATCATCAATCAGATAGGGTAATTTGCCGTTTGGGCCTTTTGATGGGTTGCTGCCAAGCACAGCTTTATAGTCAATTTTGGCCATGCGTAATAATAATTCGATTTTCATACTAAATTGGCTGGCGCTTCGGCAGTTGAGTGAGGGTGGAAAAATTATCAATTCCATTTTAATCTCCATATGTTTTTGAGTTCAGCCCAATGCTTAAAACAACCATGCTGACAATTTGTGTCAGTAGTGATATGCTATGTTGATAAACAGGAATGGAGTGGCCTAGATGAAACGTGCCGACCGACTGATACAAATTATAGAGCTGATGCGTCGCGAACGCAGGCCTGTCACCGCTGCCTATATGGCCGAAGAGTTAGAGGTCACACCACGCACCATTTACCGTGATATGGTCACCTTAACCGCATCGGGCGTGCCAATAGATGGCGAGGCAGGCATTGGTTATGTTATGGGTGATGGCTACCACATGCCGCCAATGATGTTCACTGAAGATGAGTTAGAAGCCTTAATGCTCGGCATGCGCATGGTGCAGGAGCGGGCGGACAAGGATTTAGCCAAAGCCGCCAAAAACCTAATCGGCAAAATATCAACCAGCATACCTGATGATCTATCGGCTTTATTCTTAAACACCGATCTTTATGCCCCACAATTCGTAAAAATTAAAGATGAAACAGTTAGCGTAGCAGACATTAGACATGCCTTGCGCCATCAATTTAAAATCAGAATCACTTATGCTGATGTAAAAGGTGATGTGACCACGCGCATCGTTTGGCCGATATTAATGGCGCATTTTTATGACAATCGCAACATGGTCGCTTGGTGCGAAAAGCGCGAGGCTTTCCGCTCATTCCGCACCGAACGCATGCAGCAATTGGAAGTTCTGCCCGAGAAATATAGGCCGTATCGCAAAAGCCTTATCAAAAAATGGGCAATTGAGAATCAAATCCCTGAATTGGCTTAAGTTGTAAATTGGCTAAATATCTTTCTATAGCCCTTTTCATTTCGCATTTCATGGGTAACAAATTTTTCATCTAAAAACACGCCATATGTGCCAAAGGGAGAGGGTGTGTCACAAATCTCCCCGTGGTTTTTAACATTCACCACATGGACATCCAAATTCATCTCAGCAGCCACAATTTTTAAGTCATTAAGGCACGTTGGCACAAATGGGCATTGCGGAGTTGTAAAAACCGTAATGCCACGACCACCAACGAGTATTGCTTTTTTGGCAGGTTCGGCAATTTGCGGTGGTTTGGCATCATCACGAAAAGCAAGCGACATAAGCTCAAATATTTCATTGTCAGTTTGGTCTACTTTTTCAAATCCAAAATACTCATAAAATTTACCATCAGTCATATAATTAGCTTTGCCCGCCAATACACAAATGCCATCCTTATTTTGCTTTTTGGCTTCATCAATTGCAAAATTTAACAAGGTTTTCCCGTGAGCATGACCTTTAAATTTGCCAGAAACCCACAAGCAATGAATAACCATAAAATTGGGTGCAACAATTGGTTTTAAGGCGTATTCGCACGGCATAATTTCAATGAAAACCTTTCCGCGTTCATTTAGTTTGCGAAAAATTAAACCATGCTCAAATTCCTGCGCCAGCCAATCGCGTTTAATCTGCTCGCCTTTTTGATGTTTGCCTTTGCCAATGGCGCAGCAAATATGCTCGTGGGTAATGTTGTTTTTGTCGAGATTTAAATATGGTGAGGTCATATAAATTCCTTTCGACCAAGCTTAGCAGAGGCTACCTAACGGTTTTTGACATCAATCAACACATTTAGGTTATCAACTGTTGAAAGCCACCTGAAACACTGCTATAGGCTATGCCATATTTAACAAAGGATATATAATCATGGCTGTACAACGCACATTCTCTATCATCAAACCTGATGCAACAAAACGTAACCTTACTGGCAAAATTATCACTAAATTCGAAGATGCTGGCCTTCGTATTGTGGCTTCAAAACGCATTAAAATGACCAAAGCTCAAGCTGAAGGCTTTTATGGCGAACATAGCGAACGCCCATTCTTTGGTGAATTGGTAGAATTCATGATGTCAGAACCTGTTGTTGTGCAAGTTCTTGAAGGCGAAAACGCAATCGCTAAAAACCGCGAAGTTATGGGCGCAACAAACCCATCAGATGCAGATGCTGGCACAATTCGTAAAGAATTCGCACTAAGCATTGGCGAAAATTCTGTACATGGTTCAGACTCACCTGAATCAGCTGCCCGCGAAATCAAATTCTTCTTTGAAGATGCAGAACTAGTTGGCTAAGCCATAAGAAATTATGATGAAAAGGCGCCTCATTTGAGGCGCCTTTTTTGTTTCTCGGACAGCTCATAACCAATTTCATATTCAAATATATACTCATACACGAGCCAATTCATTGGTAAGCAGGCGGATTGGAGCCCGCCACTTATGTGGCGCACCCGCGTAGGCTTTTGCGCCGCAAAAAATAGCCGCGAGCGATATAGAACTCACATACGAGCCAATTCCTTGGTGAGCAGGCGGATTGGAGCCCGCCACTACTGTGGCGCACCCGCGTAGGCTTTTGCGCAGCAAAAAATAGCCGCGAGCGATATTAGATATCAAACTTTAGGCACAAAAAGACTCGGCTCAGCCTCAACATTACTTTTAATCCGCACAATGTCACCAACCTTCACAGCATGCCCATTAGCCACCATACGCAACGCATGCGGATATAATTGATGCTCAGCTTTCAGCACTCTTGCCGCCAAGCTCACAGCATCGTCATCATCCAACACCGGCACAGCGGCCTGCGCGATAATCGCCCCCGCATCAACCTCTAAACACACATAATGCACGGTACAACCAGTAATTTTCACCCCATCAGCCAGCGCTCGTTCATGGCAATGCAGGCCTTTATATGATGGCAACAGGGCGGGGTGAATGTTAATTTGCTTACCCAACCATTTATTGATAAATTCTTCGGTCAAAATGCGCATAAACCCAGCATTACACACCATTTCAACATTATGTTTTGCTAGCTCAACATTAAGTGCAACTTCAAATGCAGGGCGGTCAGCATATAATTTATGGTCAACCACTACGCTTGCAATGCCTTCATCTTCGGCAATTTGCACACCTTTGGCATCAGGGCGGTTCGATATCACCACCGCCACTTCAACAGGGAAATCATCAGCCTGACAGGCTTTGACGATGGCATGCATATTGCTGCCACCACCTGAGATTAAAATGCCAATGCGAAGTTTTTTCATATTTACAGCTCAAATTTGCCTGTATAAACCACGCGGTCAGCGGCTTTATCAATAATTTTGCCCAACACAAAGGCCTGCTCGCCATTGTCGTTAAGCACCTTGGCAACCTCGTCAGCTTGCGCGGGTTTCACCACCAATATCATGCCAACACCACAATTGAATGTGCGCAACATTTCATCGGCAACGATGCCGCCATGGTTAGACAGCCAACTAAATACTTTTTGCGGTTTCAAATTATCTAAATTAATCTCGGCGCTAATGTCATCACTCAGCACACGCGGGAGATTTTCGGTAATACCACCGCCTGTAATATGTGCCAAAGCTTTAATGCCGCCTGTTTGTTTTATCGCAGCAAGGCACGATTTCACATACATTTTAGTCGGCGCAAGCAAGGCTTCACCCAATGTTTTATCCGCATCAAAAGCGCAGGCCTCATTCATTTTTTGGTTAGAAATTTCTGCAATTTTGCGCACCAAGGAAAACCCGTTAGAATGCACACCATTGGATTTTAAACCCAAAATAACATCACCAGCGGTAATGTCTTTGGTTGGCAATATTTGATCACGCTCAACCGCACCAACACAAAAACCTGCAAGGTCATATTCGCCTTCACTATACATGCCAGGCATTTCGGCGGTTTCGCCGCCAATTAAGGCCGCGCCAGCCTGAATACATCCCTCGGCAATGCCCGCAATCACTTGCTCGGCCACGCCAAGTTCTAATTTACCAGTGGCAAAATAATCTAAAAAGAATAAAGGTTCAGCGCCTTGCACCACCAAATCATTGGCACACATGGCCACCAAATCAATACCGACTGTATTGTGAATATCAGCATCAAAGGCGATTTTTAATTTGGTGCCAACACCATCATTGGCTGCCACCAAAACAGGGTCTTTCATGCCGATGGCTTTCAGGTCAAACAAGCCACCAAAACCACCCAAATCTACATTTGCACCCAAACGGCGGGTAGATTTTGCCAACGGCTTAATGGCATCAACCAATCTGTTACCAGCATCAATATCAACGCCTGCATCTTTATAGGAAAGGCTGTTTTTGCGGTCATCTGAGCTCATATGAAATCCAATTTAACGTTAGATGAGATTTATGTCCTTTTAGCCTTATCAATGCGGATTTTAAAGCAAAAAATCGCATTTTTCGGCATTTATAACAAATAATGGATGATTTTGGATAAGGCTACAAAATAAAAGTGGCATATAATAGTCACATTTAGGCTTTATCTTATTTGTTAGCCCTATTATATATAGATATCTAACGTTGGTTCATATAATTTGTAAGCAATTAATTGCCTGATGTTATTGTCAATTTGAATATCTGTTAAATCTAGTGAGTCCTGAATGAATAAAATTATCCGCACCTTAATGGTCCTTATCTGTCTGACCGCTTTGCCGAGCGCAAGTTTTGCTGATGATGTTTATGACGTTGCCAATATTAAAGTCGATGCCACAGGCAAAGACGGCTCCGCTGCCAAAGCCGAAGCACTTGCCATTGCCGAAAGTAAGGCCGTGGTGATATTGTTTGAAAGAATATTAAGCCCAGACCAAAAAACCCTCGCCTTAAACCAGCTTGATAGCGAAACCCGCTCATTATTGGTCAAAGGTTTTAGCGTGAAAAATGAGCAAAGCAGCGGCACGCAATATATCGCCGAGATCACCATTAAATTTAGGCGCACCGCAGTACAGCAATATCTCAATGGCCTTGGCGCAAGCTATAGCGATGTGCAATCCTCTGTCAGCCTGTTGGTTCCCATCTTAACCGATGCCAACGGCCACAGTGTCATATGGTCGGCGGTAAATGGCTGGTCGGATGCTTTGGCAAGTTATGACATCAGAAACAGCCTCATACCACTAAAAATAGCCACAGTTGCCGAAGCTGGCCTGTTGGCGACGGAACAAGAAATCATCGATAGAAACCAGAATGCCATCTTCCAATTGGCATCTGCCGCTGGTGAAAGTGCCGAAACTGTGTTTGCCCACCTAACCCTGACCGAGCAAATCGCAACGTTAAATGTGTCGGGTTTGATTAATTACAGCCAAAGTTACTCACTGGCCAATGGCCCAGAGGCTGTATATCAAACAGCTGCGGCTGATTTTTTACGCGCCCTTGAAAGTCAGTGGCGCGATAGCAATATAAGCAGTAAGCCGCGCTTGGCAGAAATTAAAGCCTTGGTTGTATTTGGCAGCTTAGATCAATGGATTGCACTACGCGCCCGTTTGGGGCAAATCGGAGCCATTGACAAGTTTGATACCGATGCCATGACCTCGGATGGTGCTTTTATTAACATTCAGCACAAAGGCAGTGTCCAAGATTTAAGCGCGGGTTTAGCTCGCCAGGGCTTAACTTTAATTGATCTTGGTGGCTATTTCGAAATTCGGGGTTAGGCCAAGGTCGTTGCCGATAGCCAGCCTCAAACAGAGGTATATGATGGCGAAAAAATATCAACCCATATTAAATTTACCCAATGTCATCACCATTGCGCGCATCGCTTTGGTGCCGGTGATTATATGGGCGCTATTTGTTGGCGATTTTCTGATGGGTTTTGTCCTTTTCTCGCTTGCAGGTTTTTCCGATTTTTTTGATGGCTGGTTAGCACGGTTGCAAAAAACCCAAACCAGCTTTGGTGCATATCTAGACCCAGTTGCTGATAAACTATTAATGGCCAGCACCTATATAATGTTGGGCTTATTAGGCCATATACCGATATGGTTGATTTTATTGGTTATTTCTCGTGATTTGCTGATCATTATTGGCGTAGCTATGGCACGCTGGATGGGCAAGAATATTCATATAAAACCGCTTATGGTCAGCAAGTTAAATACATTGTTGCAAATTTGTTTGGTGATATTGGTCTTGGCCGACCTCGCATTTATGTTGAATTTAGATGTGGTGCGAAGCATTGCTTATATTGCCACCGCCGCCATCAACATAGCTTCTGCCCTTGCGTATTTATATTTATGGGTTACAACTATTCTCAAACAACCAGTTGACTGATTCAAGGTAGATTATGACTTTAAAACAACATTCAATATTTTGGTCTGTGGCCTTTCTGATATTTCTGATATTCCTGAATATTTTTTCATCCATTATGTTGCCCTTTGTTGCGGGCATGGCGATTGCTTATTTTTTGGACCCATTGGCCGATAAATTGGAGGTTTGGGGTTGCAATCGCATGTGGGCGACCACCATCATCATGTCTTTGTTTTCGCTATTCTTCATTCTGGCATTATTGCTCATTGTGCCTTTATTATTCAGCCAGCTCTCTCAATTGCTGCAAGAAATTCCTACCTATATAGAAAAATTACAAACATTGGTCGAAACCAAAGGCCAGCAATGGTTTGGCGATATTTATAAACAATATTTCCCCAATAGCAGTGCCTCGGGCGAGCTGTCTAAACAGGTTAGCAATATTGCGGGTAAATTGGCTTCAATTGGCACAGCGCTGATCGGCACAATTTGGTCGGGCGGCATGGCGGTGTTTTCTTTCTTATCATTGATCATCGTCACTCCGGTTGTGGCATTTTATTTGTTGAATGACTGGGATAGAATGTTGGCGCGCATCGGTGATTGGATACCGCTAAACCACAAAGCCACAGTGTTTGCTTTGGCGCGCGATATGAGCAGTGTATTGTCAGGCTTCATTCGCGGTCAAGGCTCGGTCTGTCTTATATTGGGAGTTTTTTATGCCGTATGCCTGTCGCTTGCCGGGCTGAATTTTGGCCTGGTTATCGGCATCATTGCTGGCATCATCAGCTTCATCCCGTTTGTCGGGGCCATCATTGGGCTTATATTGTCAGTTGGCTTGGCATTGGTGCAATTTTGGCCAGATTTTTTCCACATTGGGGTGATAGCAGCCATTTTTGCAGCAGGTCAATTTTTAGAAGGCAACATACTCACGCCCAAATTAGTTGGTAAACACATTGGTCTACACCCCGTTTGGTTAATGTTTGCGCTGTTTGCCTTTGGTGTACTATTTGGGTTTGTTGGTTTATTATTGGCAGTGCCCATTGCCGCGATGATCGGCGTCTTATCACGTTTTGTGATTGGCCAATATTTAAAAAGCCCGCTATACTTAGGCACAGGTCAGCAAGAAATGAATTTTGAAATCGTTGATGACAAAGATCAACAAGCTGAGTTAGCAGAGTTAGAAAAACTGGACGGCGCGTAAAACATAAAATGACCGAACAAAAGACACAACAACTCACTTTAGACCTGTCAAATGACCAATCATTTGATGTGGATGAATATATTGTTTTGCCTGCCAATGAGAAGTTTGTACAACAATTAATTGATGAGGGAAACCTCCCACAAACTTCACCTTTGACCATATTATTTGGCACGACCCAATCGGGGAAAACCCACTTGGCACATGTTTGGCAACACCATTTCAATGCCCAATTTCTGCCCGATGAATATTTGAAGGTTGATGATGTCGACATTTCAGAACTGGCCAAAATCATCAACCATAGCGCCATCATCATAGATGACATTGATCAGAAACCGCTATGTGAAAAGACCGTTTTTCACATTATTAATATGGCCATTCAAGCCAACCAGCGCTTATTATTCACCTCCAGCAGACCGCTTTTATTGTGGGATATCGCTTTGCCCGATCTATTGTCACGCCTCAAAGCAGCCAAACATATCGAGATCACCGCCCCAGATGACATGTTGTTGGAAACCATTTTAATCAAGAGTTTTGCCGAAAAGCAGCTCAACGTGCCTGAAAATGTTATTGCCTATATTTTGCCACGCATTGACAGATCTATTGCGGCAATTGTTAAGCTGGTTGGCAAGATAGATGAACATGCCTTACAAGAAAATAAACCAATAACCCGAACTATGGTTGCCAAAATGTATGAAAATGACTTAATATAAATGTCATAAACCCACACCATTGTCACATAACTGTTAAAAAACTAAATTAGTCTGTCCGATAGCCATTATTTTTGTCTGTTCGGAGTGCGAATTAAATGAATATTATGAAAGAACCCATTAAAATTACCGATTTAGGAACCATCAACGATAAGCCCGAACGTTTTTACAACCGCGAATTGTCGTGGTTGCGCTTTAACTTACGGGTGTTAGAAGAAGCCGAAAATTTAAGCCATCCACTGTTAGAGCGGTTGCGCTTTCTGTCCATTTCGGCCTCTAATTTAGATGAATTTTTTATGGTGCGGGTGGCTGGCATTTACGGTCAATTGCGCACCGAAATTAATGAGTTAAGCCAAGATGGCAAAACCCCGCGTCAGCAATTGGATCAAGTTTTAGAATTGACGCAAGATTTAGTCAGCCAGCAACATGATATTTACACCCGCATTCAAGCCGAATTGCGTCAAGAAAAATTGCTCATTATGGGCGCTGATGACTTGTCTAAAACCGATATGGTTTGGCTGAAAGATCATTTTATCAATGAGATTTTTCCGATTCTCACTCCATTGGCCATTGACCCTGTGCATCCTTTTCCGTTCATTCGTAACCTTGGTTTTAGTTTGGCATTGGAGTTTAATAGGGTTGATGAAAATGAAATTGCCCATGCGCTCATCCCCATCCCACATAAAATCAAACGTTTTTTACAATTGCCCGATGATGGTAAGTCCAAAGTTAGATTCATTGCCATTGAAACCATATTGACGTTATTTCTAGATGTTATTTTCCCCAATATCGAATTTTCAGGCCAAGGCCTGTTTCGCATCATTCGTGATAGTGACATCGAGGTCGAAGAAGAGTCAGAAGATTTAGTGCGTTTCTTTGAATCGGCGCTCAAACGCCGCCGCCGTGGTTCGGTCATACGCCTTGAGCTTGAAGATAAAATGCCCGAAAGCGTACGCAATTTAATCATCAAAGAATTTGCGGTCAGTGCCGATCAAATCCATAGTTATAATGGTTTTTTTGGCATGGCTCAATTGTCCGAAGTAATTGTCAAGCAATGCCCAGAATTATTATTTAAAAATTATACCCCGCGGGTGCCTGAGCGCATTCGTGAATTTAGGGGTGACTTTTTTGAAGCCATCTCCAAAAAAGACATGATTGTGCATCATCCCTATGAAACTTATGATGTGGTGCTAGATTTTCTCAACACCGCTATTGATGACCCAGATGTGATTGCCATCAAACAAACTTTATACCGCACCGATAAAAACTCGAAAATTGTCAAAGGCCTCATTCGCGCCGCGGAAAATGGTAAAAATGTTATGGCGTTGATTGAGCTAAAAGCCCGATTTGACGAAGAAGCCAACATCCAATGGGCGCGAGATTTGGAGCGGGCGGGCGTGCAAGTGGTTTACGGCTTAATGAACTTAAAAACCCATGCTAAATTATGCTTAGTAATGCGCAAAGAGAAAAAAGGCTTAAAGCATTATATGCACATTGCAACGGGCAATTATAACCCGATCACCGCACGGGTTTATACCGATCTGTCGCTTTTCACTTGCGACAAGCTGCTTGCCAAAGATGTGATTGATATTTTCAATTATATAACGGGCTATGCCAAGCCCGAGAAATTGCGTAAAATAGCCGTTTCACCCTACGGTATTTTTGATAAATTGGTCGAACATATTCATCAAGAAATCGCCAATGTAAAACAAGGTAAACCCGGTAATATTTGGTTTAAAATGAACTCTTTGGTTGATGGCGCCATCATTGACGAGCTATATAAAGCCAGCCAAGCAGGTGTGCAAATTGACCTCATTGTGCGCGGTATATGCTGCCTGCGCCCCGGCATAAAAGGTTTGAGTGAGAACATTCGAGTTAAATCCATTGTGGGGCGTTACCTCGAACATAGCCGCATTTATGCTTTTGGCAATGGTGCAGAATTGCCCAATAAAGATGCCCAATTATATATGGCCTCGGCCGATTTAATGCCACGCAATCTTTATCGCCGCGTTGAAATTTGTGTTCCAATAGAAAACCCAACTGTGCATCGGCAAATTTTAGATCAAATTATGGTTGCGAACCTGAAAGATAATATGCAATCATGGCGCATAAATACCGATGGTTCTGCAACAAAAATAGTTGTAAAAGCGGGTGAAGAAGAGTTTAGTGTTCATGAATATTTTATGACAAACCCCTCACTTTCTGGACGTGGGAAATTGGTCAACAAACCATATAAACATGCCAAGAAAAAGCGAAAATATAACTAGGGAACCCATATATGAATTCGCAAAAAGATAAAAAACATGCGAGTTTTATCGACACAAAACCGCCAATAGCGGTTATTGATATCGGGTCAAACACAGTCAGATTAGTGGTTTATGAGGGTGAATATCGCTCTCCCGCGCCCATTTATAATGAAAAAAACACCTGTCGCTTAGGCCACGGCTTGGCCGAAACAGGCCGTATGAACGAGGATAATGTAAAGCAAGCGCTTGATTTGTTAAAAAGATTTAAAATTTTAATCGACAATATGGCGGTTAAAAAATTATATGTGATTGCCACAGCTGCAGCGCGTGAAGCTGCAAATGGCCCACAATTCATCACTCAGGCCGAGCAAATACTCGACCATGAAATCAAAGTCTTGACGGGCCGTGAAGAAGCCTATTTTGCCGCTTTGGGCGTGTTTTCTGGCCATCGCAAGGCCAATGGCTTGGTCGGCGATTTGGGCGGTGGTAGCTTAGAACTGGTTTCGGTGACCAATAACAAAGTCGATGAAAATGGCATCACATTGCCCTTAGGTGCCTTGCGCCTGATGGAAGTCTCAAACGGTAATTTAGAGGTTGCCAAAACCATTATTGAGCGCGAATTAGACAAGGTTGATTTTTGGTCAGAAGTCAAAGGCCGTAGTTTTTATTTGGTTGGTGGTACATGGCGGGCATTGGCTAAATTGCACATGCACCAAACAGGTTATCCATTAAATATTTTGCAAGGCTACCGCATGGAGCCTTCAATGGCCAAAGGCTTTGCCAATTTTGTCAGCCAAATGAATTTCGACATCATCAGCAAGCACGAATATAATATTTCAAAATCACGTCTGCAAATTTTGCCGTTTGGCGCGTTGGTTTTAGCCGCTGTGCTCACACGCGTAGAGCCACAAAAAATTGTGGTTTCCGCCTGTGGTGTGCGCGAAGGCATATTATATGATAAGTTGGATAAAGCCGAAAAGAAAAAAGACCCGCTTATTTCTGCCAGTAAATTATACTCAAAAAATGTCAGCCGCTCGACCGAACATGCTGAGGAATTGATTGAATTTACTGCACAAATATTTGGCCCGGAACTTTCAGAGAGCTCTGAAGAAAACCGCTTAAGACAAGCCGTATGTTATTTAGATGACATTGGCTGGCGCGCCCACCCAGATGTGCGTGGCGTGCAGAGCCTAGGGGTAATCTCTAACGCAGCTTTAGTGGCCATTTCACATGCAGGCAGGGCATTCATCGCTTACACAGTTTATTACCGCCATGAGGGGGGTAAAGATGGCAATGAAAGCCAATATTTACGCCCGCTCATTAAACCACAGAATCTGGTGCGTGCCAGAGTTTTAGGCCTGCTTATCCGCGTGGCCTATGCCATTTCGGGCGTGCGCCAAGGTCTATTGCCACGGGTGAAGTTATATATAGATGAGGGTGAATTAATTTTAAGATTACCCAAGGATCTAGCCGATTTGCGCGGTAAGCGCCTTAACGGTAGGCTAGATAAATTGGCTTTTGAAATGGGCTTGCAAGCCAAAATAACCGTTAAAAGCTAATGGGTCTAATGATTATAGTTCTAAGACACAATCCAAATAATAACCCAACCAATAAATAGCCAGAACATCGCGGCTAAAAATACATTCATTTTGGTTGAACCAAGTTTTTTACCAAGTAATATTGGCAAAATGACAATCGGCAGCATCAACCATATCAGTTGCCCTTCGAGCAGCCTAAATTGGTTATTAATATAACCAAAAAATATAGCGATCAACCACGGCAGCAGCCCCACTGTCATGCTTAAATTCAGCATGTTAATGCCGGGTTTCCTATTCACCATCGGGTTTTTAATCCGCACCTCAATCAACTCGGCGCCGCGTTTAATTTTGCGCCATGCAAAGCGCCATGCCACATAAATAATGCCCATCGCCAAAAAGCTAAGCAACACTGAAACAAGCGAACCTGTCGGGCTATTGAGTATAAAATCAAGCAACCCGTCGGTCAAAAAATAACCAATAATGCAGATGATCACAATGGCCGTACCAACAATCAGGCTGACGCTGTTTGAATTAGCGACATAGATTTTTGTTTGGCAATTGGCACAATTAAAATCAATACCAGCCTCGTGCCATGGCAATCGGCTATTGGCTTGGTTGCGGTGCATGGGTTTCATTGGCATTTTACAAACCGCGCATTGGCGTTCTTCATACCGTTCATCACCAACTAAAGACGATGTTTTGCGCGCTTCATCACTCATGTTTCAGCCCTAAATTTTAAATATCTGCACAACACCATCTTTGATTGACAAGGCAGAGTGGCCATTTTTAATATCCAACGCAGTTTTGCCAAATATTTCATGACGCCAGCCGCTGAGCGCGGCTACATCGGCACTATCACTCAACGCAATTTTCTCCAAATCAGCACTGTTGGCAATTAGTTTAGCTGCAACATTTTCTTTTTCACAAACCAAACGTAGCACAACTTTCATCATTTCTAATATACCGCTATCAGCTTTTTGTCGCGATTGGCCATTGCCCAATTCGGGCAAATCCTCTTCAGGGATTTTTAGGCCAATTTCATATTGCTCAAACATTTTGCGCGCTTTTTCAGAGCGAGAATAGCCTTTGGGGATAGACCTTAAACCATCTAACGCCTGTAGGTTTCTGGGCCGTTGCATGGCAATTTCAATAATCGCATCATCTTTTATCACACGGTTGCGTGGCACATTTCTTTCGCGCGCTTCGTTTTCGCGCCATTCCGCCAATTTCATAATAATACCAAGGTTTTGCTTTTTAATGTTACGCATTCTAATGCGCCGCCACACATCCTCGGGCTTTAACTCATAAGTTTTTTCGCTCTCCAATATGTGCATTTCTTCGGTCAGCCAATGGGCGCGGCCATTATCTTCCAGCAATTGTTTCAAATGCTTATAAATGTCGCGTAAATGGGTCACATCGGCCAAGGCATAAACCAGCTGTTTGTTGCTCAGTGGCCGTTTGCTCCAATCGGTAAAACGTGATGTTTTGTCAATCTGAATGTTCAACACATCACGCACCAAACGTTCATAACCAACGCTTTCGCCAAAGCCTGCCACCATGCCTGCCACTTGCGTGTCAAAAATGGGGGTCGGTACTTTGCCTGTAATGTTATAAAAAATCTCTAAATCTTGCCGTGCAGCATGAAACACCTTTAAGATATTTTCATCATAAAGAATGTCAAGCAGCGGGTCGAGTTCTATGCCATCAGCCAGTGGGTCGATAATCGCTTCATGATTATCAGATGCCACTTGCACCAAGCATAATTTAGACCAGTAAGTCTTTTCTCGTAAAAATTCAGTATCAACAGTAATATAAGTTTCGCCCGAAATCTGCTGGCAAAATTCAGCAAGGGCTTGGGTATTAGTAATAATATTCATAAATGTCTCAATAGTTTGGGGTAATGTCCCACTATTTACAGTTTAGATATTTAACAGCAAAATGGCTAATAGAATCTGGTCTCTGGTGATAAATAAGCCAAATAGTTACCCAATCATCGCAAAGCAACAAAAAATTGTTGTTTAATGCGCCAAAGGCGTAATTATTTTACGTCAAGCCCTTAACAATCTGGCGCATTGTATATATAAGTCACATAAATTAAATTGAATCGGATATGAATATGCACAAATATCGCACTCATACATGCGGCGAATTACGCAAATCGCACTCAGGCGAAACCATTAAATTGTCAGGTTGGGCTAACCGCATCAGAGATCATGGCGGTCTGTTATTCATCGATCTGCGCGATCACTATGGCATAACTCAAGTGGTGGTAAACCCAGATTCTGAGTTCTTCCCCTTGGCCGAAACCATCCGTTCTGAATGGGTGATCACCGTAACAGGTAAAGTGATTGAGCGCGAAGGTGCTGCCATCAACCCCAAAATGGATACAGGCGAAATTGAAATCGGCATCACGGGTCTAGAAATTCAATCAGAAGCTAAAGAGCTTGCATTGCCCGTATTTGGCGATATTGAATATCCCGAAGACACAAGACTTAAATATCGCTTCTTAGATTTACGCCGCGAGCGCATTCATGGCAATATTGTCAAACGCTCGCAAATCATCACTTCATTGCGCAACCGCATGGTTGAGCAAGGCTTTACTGAATATCAAACGCCAATCCTAACCGCATCTAGCCCCGAAGGCGCGCGTGACTTCTTAGTGCCATCACGCCAACACCCTGGTAAGTTTTATGCGTTGCCACAAGCTCCACAACAGTTTAAACAGCTAGCTATGGTCGCAGGTTTTGACCGCTATTTCCAAATCGCCCCTTGTTTTCGCGATGAAGATTTGCGTGCCGATCGCGCGTTAGAATTCTATCAGCTTGATATCGAAATGAGCTTTGTCACCCAAGAAGACATCTTTCAAACCGTTGAACCTGTATTGCGCGGTATTTTTGAAGAATTCGCCGATGGCAAATCCGTCACCAAAACCTTCCCACGCATTCCATATGCCGAATCTATGCTTAAATATGGCACAGATAAACCTGACCTTCGCATCCCGATTGAGATTGTGGATGTGACTGAGCAATTTGGCGATGACAGCGTGTCATTTAAAGCCTTTAAAGGCATTGTAGAATCTGGCGGCAGCGTACGCGCCATTCCAGCCCCGGGTGCAGCCAGTAAATCACGTTCATTCTTCGATAAAATGAATGACTGGGCACGCAAAGACATGGGTGCAGCTGGCCTTGGCTATATTATTTTTGATGAGATTGATGGTGAAATTGTTGGCCGTGGCCCAATCGCCAAATTCATCCCCGCCGAAATTCAAGCTCAAATGGTGGCCAAAGCCAAACTTAAAGGTGGCGATGCATTATTCTTCGCCGCAGGCAAAACCAACACCGCCAGCACATTGGCAGGCGCAGCCCGCGCACGCATTGGCGAGCAACTAGAGCTGATCGATCATAGCAAGTTCGAACTATGCTGGATCGTCGATTTTCCAATGTATGAATTTGATGAAACAGAAAATAAATTAGACTTCTGCCATAACCCGTTCACCATGCCTCAAGGCGGAATTGAAGCGTTGAATGACAAAGACCCACTAGACATTCTAGGCTATCAATATGACATTGTCTGTAACGGCTTCGAATTGTCATCAGGCGCTGTACGTAACCACAAACCGGAAGTGATGTATAAAGCCTTCGATTTGGTCGGCTATAATAAAGACTTTGTCGACACCAACTTTGGCGGCATGATCCGCGCCTTTGAATACGGTGCCCCTCCACATGGTGGCATAGCCCCCGGCATTGACCGCATCGTCATGCTACTTTGCGGCGAAGAAAACCTACGCGAAGTCACAATGTTTGCTATGAACCAACAGGCAGAAGACCTACTAATGGGCGCTCCAGCCGTAGTATCAGCCAAACAACTCCGCGAACTACACATCCGCAGCGTTATGCCCGAAGTGAAAAAAGAAGAGAAAAAAGACTAACAGCGAACTCAGAATTTAAATCAAAGCCCCATTGCATCCGCAATGGGGCTTTTTTTTAATGCTAATGCCAAGCACGCAGAATTTCAGTATATCACCGATACTCAGAGCTTCGGTAAACTCTAGCTCACTAAGCGTAATGCGGTTAGGTTGGGTGGTGATTTTACCGCTGACCAGCGGCTGAGTGGCTTAGCAAGCAACACGGATGTGTTGCGCCCGCAGGGGCCACTAGCCCACCGAAAGGTGGGCGTGAAAATACTTACATTAAATAAACTAGTTTATTTAATGTAAGTGATGCTAGGATTTAAATCCCGCACCAGCACATTGGCATCATAAACATTCAAATACTGCTGAAACCGCACGGGTTTGGCGGGCGAAAACTCAATTCTCAACCCAGCTGGGTTTTGCAAAAAATCCGATAGTGGATTTGCCAACTCTGAGCGCCGATCTAAATCAGTCACCTGCGCCGAAATCAACGCCAACCCAAAGAATATTTGGGATTTTAGCACAGTTTCAGTCAACTCCATCTTAGGCGCTTGTTGCGCCACAAAATAATTATACAGGCCAAAATCTTCATAAGTCAGTTCAGCATGCTCAATTGGCAATGCATCTAAAACATGTTCAAATTGATCAAAGTCATAAAGTTCAGCAAAATGCTGGTCAGTCATTGAAAGCAAAATCTCCGATTGTAAATTAGCCAAACCGCCAAAATTTAAGTTGTTAATCGCAAACAAAGCCGTGCGGTTTTCACTATGATAGTCAAAGCTAACATCCAAAATCCCGTTCAAATCTTCCAATTTATAGTCTTTTAACAATTGTGCCGTTTCAGCGGGTAGGTGGGCTTGGTTAATTTCCAAACCCGTTAAATGCGCCCGCCATTGACTAGGCAAATTGTTAAACAATGCTTGTTTATCATAGCTGCCATCTGCCACACGGCTGACATTGCCCACTTTGTCACGCATCATAAATTCGGTAAAAGACAAGCCATTATAACTCAACTCTTCATGCAAAATTTTAATTTTTTCGGCATCATTCTGTGCAGCTAACATCCGCTCAAAATGAGGTTGATATGTGGTTTTTAAGCCATTGGCCGTGATGTTTTTAATTTGATAATCCAGCCCCTCAAACGTTACCTCAATATCACTAAGTATCGAGTTTTCAATATAGATCGAAAAATCACTAATTGGGTCAATGCCTTCAAGCTTAAGCTCGCCGATTTTAAGCTTAAAATCTTGCCCGCTGCCTTCAATGATCAAATTTTTCAGGCTGGCGCTTTGGTCAAAATAATCAATTTCTAAGCTTTCATAACCGCTTAGTTCGTAACCTTCAGCCTTAAGCCCATCAATGGCTTGATCGGCCATTTCTAACGATTTACTATTGACGAAAAAGCCAGCGCCTGTGGCACCAATGGCAATAAATATTATAAGGCTTATCAAGCCGCTAAGCAGTTTTTTCACGTGATACCTGATTGTTTTATGGTTGGTTATAAAGTAGATTGATCATATTGAATCTGTTTGTGACATTACAATATAAAAAAACATATTTGCAAACTAAGTCAAAAATAAGTTCAAATATACACGCAAAAGGGGATAAAAGTTGATAAATTTATATAGCGATACGCAAACCAAACCAACGCCAGAAATGCGTAAATTTATGGCCGCTGCCGAGGTTGGCGATGAGCAACAACTGCTCGACCCTAGCGTCAATATGTTATGCGAAAAATCGGCAACATTATTGGGCAAAGACGCCGCAATGTTTTTGCCTTCAGGCATTATGTGCAATTTAATCTCGACTCTAACCCATTGTTCTATGGGCGATGAAGTGATCGCAGCAGACAATTCACACATTATGATGATGGAGGCGGGCGGTTTGGCATTAGGCCAAGTCAACCGACAAACCATTGATCAGCCATTGGGTATTTTTAGTGCCGCTGATGTTGAGCAATGTGTCGCCAAGCGCCGTATGGGCAGAAACTCAACCATACCCAAAATGCTAGTGATCGAGAACACTCATAATTTTGGCGGTGGCATCGCTTGGACAATGGAGCAGCTAACCCCCGTCACCCAATATGCCAAATCACAAGATATGAAATTGCACATGGATGGCGCGCGCCTGCTGAACGCTTCAGTCGCCACAGACATTTCACCCGCCCACTATGCGCGAGATTTTGACAGCGCGTGGTTTGATCTATCCAAAGGCCTTGGTTGCCCAGTTGGCGCGGTGCTAACAGGTTCAAACCAATTTATCGAGCAAGCTTGGGTTTGGAAGGTGCGGCTAGGCGGCGCCATGCGCCAAGCGGGCATCATCGCGTCAGCTGGGCTTTATGCGCTAGAGCATCATGTCGATAGGCTTAAAGATGATCATATCAATGCTAAAAATCTGGGCACAGCACTCAATGAGATTGAAGGTATTTCGGTCAATTTAGACAATCTACACACCAATATCATCATCATCGATGTATCGCAAACACATAGAAAACCAGTGGATATTTGCGCCAAGTTAAAAGACAATAATGTCAGGATGGTGGCATTGAGTGAAACTGAAATCAGAGCGGTCACCCATTTAGATGTAACGGCCGATGAATGCGCCAAAGCCGCCGAGATTTTCACCAGCATTTTCAAGTTTTAACTGGCTATAATTTTTGATATTAATGTCGAGACTAGAATGGTCACAGCAATGTCGATGAATAATAATATCGAGGCGTACATGCCGCTGGTTGCCAGCGCTACTTTAATCACCCGCCATTTATAAATCAGCATGATGAATGAGCTAAAAAAGATAAATGATTTGGCCAGATCGGCGGACAGGCCGAATTGAAACAATATAGACGGCGCGCCAATGATGGTCAGCGTCACCACGCTGCTCCAATTGTCCACAATCACATAGCGGATATAATGAGCGCTTAAGCCCATTAATTTGCAAATGAAAAATGTAATCAGCGGCCATAAAAACCAATTGATGATGAGAATAAGGCTTTGCAAGCCCATCATCACTTCACCAAGCTCAATTTTATTAGCACCCGAGTTAAAAATCTGAGTTTCTAACGGCGCCATATAAGTTTGAAACATCAACACCATGATAATCACCGCAAATGACCAAGCGAAACTTGTGGCATTAACAGAAAAATAGCGTAACGCGTTTTTTTTACGCAATAATATTGCCCAAGCACCCGTAATTGCTCTGTCAATTTGTATTAAATTCATCGTCTAAACCTTAAAATAATTGCTGATGATTTCATGATATATATCCGCCAAACTGGCTATATCTTTCACTTCGACATGTTCATCAATCTTATGCATGGTCGCGCCAACCAAACCAAACTCTACCACAGGGCAATAATTTTTGATAAAGCGCGCATCCGATGTGCCACCAGCGGTTGATAATTTAGGGCGCTTGCCCACATGTTTTTCAACCGCATCCGCCACCAAAGCTGTTAACATTTTATCTTCCGTGTAAAACGCTTCGCCCGATCTAAAATATTCAACCTCATAACGCCCGCCAAGCTCAGCATGCACCGCATCAAATTTTTGTTTCAGCAAGGCTTCCAAACTGTCAAAATCATGGCAGGTATTATAGCGAATGCCAAATTTAATGGTGGCCGATTGCGGCAACATATTATGCGCTTGGTTGCCCACATCAACTGAGGTCACTTCCAAATTACTTGGCTGAAAAAGATTGGTGCCTTCATCCAAAACATCATTGCATAACCTATCTAGCACCGCAGCCACGCGCGGCATCGGGTTGTCAGCGCGTTCGGGGTAGGCGATATGGCCCTGCGTGCCATGCATGGTCAGCGTGCCCAACATGCTACCGCGCCTGCCGACCTTAATTTCCTCGCCCATATAAGATGGATTGGAAGGCTCGCCAACAATACAATGGTCAAGCTTAATGTCTTGCTCTTTGAGCCAATTAAGCATTTTTGGCGTGCCATTAATCGCTACGGCTTCTTCATCACCTGTAATTAAAAAACTGAGTGTGCCTTTAAAGTCTGGGTTGGCCGTTACGTATTTCATTGCCGCGCTCACAAAACATGCGACGCCGCCTTTCATATCTGCCGTGCCACGTCCATATAATTTTCCATCGGCAATGTCGCCAGAAAATGGTGCGTGTGACCATTCCTCAGTAGGGCCTGTTGGCACCACATCAACATGACCGGCAAAGCATAAATGCGGCGTACCGCTGCCTATTTGGGCATATAGATTGTCAGTATCATCATAACCATCTTCACTAAATGGCAGCTTGGTAATGGCAAAATCCATCTTGCCAAGATGCGCCTCCAATATATCAAGGGCAGGGGTGGCGACAGGCGCCACAGTTTCCTCGCGCACAAGTTCTTGTGTTAAAGACAGTGCATCTGGCAAATTATCAGTCATATATGTCTCGTTTAATCGCGCAAAAGGTCGTTAATAGAAGTTTTTGCGCGTGTTTTAGCATCGACTTTTTTCACAATCACCGCGCAATAAAGGCTCGGGCCAGGCTGGCCATTACCCATGGTTTTACCCGGCAACGCACCCGGCACAACCACACTATATGGCGGCACATGGCCGATGTGAATTTCACCCGTTTCACGGTCAACAATTTTGGTCGACATGCCAATAAATACACCCATTGAAATAACAGCGCCTTCGCCAACGCGCACGCCTTCAACAATCTCACTACGAGCGCCAATAAAGCAATTGTCTTCGATGATGACAGGGCCAGCTTGCAATGGCTCTAACACACCACCAATGCCCACGCCGCCAGATAAATGCACATTTTTACCAATTTGCGCGCATGAACCAACCGTCACCCACGCATCAACCATCGTGCCTTCATCGACATAAGCGCCTAGATTAACAAATGATGGCATGAGGATAGCGCCTTTGCCAATGAACGCTGATTTGCGCACAATAGAGCCCGGTACGGCGCGAAAGCCAGCTTCGCGAAAACGATTCTCGCCCCAGCCTAAAAATTTACTATCAACTTTATCCCACCAAGTCGCGCCATCAGGTGCACCGTCCATCACCTTCATATCATTCAATACGAATGACAGCAGAACGGCTTTCTTAAGCCATTGGTTGACCACCCATTTGCCATCAATTTTTTCGGCTACGCGGCCTTTGCCGCTGTCAAGCAATTCAAGTGCAGCATCCACCGCTTCGCGCACTTCACCTTGAGTGGCCACATTATAATTGGCACGGTTGTCAAACGCGTCATTAATGATATTTTCGAGGCTCATAATTTTATCCATTCGTTATAAATATTTGCGCAGAGATTACTCATATCAACGCTTAATTTCAAGTGCTAACCTGTAATTTTCCGCATCACAGTTTCCAACGCACCAGCTTTAAAAAATTGGCTCCAAATGTTACAGCCCACCGCCGCCACAAAAACAAATAAAACCGATGTGAGTAGGCTAACATCCACCGTGCTTTTACCCGCCATGCCATTCATTTCCATTAGCCCCATACCCAGATATATGTGCAGGATATAAAGCGTAAGAGTTTGCCTGCCAGCGGTGCCCAGGGCTTTCACAATTGAAAATTTAGCAAATTTTTTGCAAAAAATTATGGAGGCCGCAATCACGGCACAAGCACTTGCCGATGCGCTGATCATGTAAAGTATGGTGGCAGGCACTGGCCCGATAGAAAATACGGGGATGAGTTGCATCAACTGCTCATCGCCACTGTTAAAGAGTGAGGTGATAACGCCGCTCGATAGTGAATAGCATATAAGCGTCACCGCCAAACCTCCCACAATCATTTTTATCTGTACTTGTTTTGATGTGAGGTTTAAGCGGCTGAGCAATACGCCAAACAATAAGAAGCCAAGCCATGGAATGACCGGATGCCAGCCATTATAAAATAAGTTTCTAAGACCACCCTCTAAGCTGAAAAAATGTGCATATTCATAAGTTTTCCAATCCCAGCCCTCATCAAAATTTAACATGAGCAACATGATTGTGGCCGCCGTCAGCAGGCCAATAATCAGGCTTTTTAAAACCCGATCACCCAGCGGCGCTAAAAATGCGGCGAATAGAAAATAAATACCATAATAATGTAAAATATCTGCTTCGAAAATAATTGAGTTCAACATGCCAACACCGAACAGAAACATTCCTCGTTTAAGCGTGGTCATGGTAAAATCTCTGGTCTCACCATTATAATTAAGTTGGGTGATTTTAACCGTTAAACCAAGTCCAATGCCTGCTAAAATAACAAATAAAGCAGCCGCGCGGCCTTCCAATGCGTCATAGAACCAGCCAGCCGCCCCATATGTGACAACATCACTGGGCAGCATAACAATTTTAAAATTGACCAAAACCATGCCCAAAAAAGCTAAAAACCTAGCAAAATCTAAGCCTTCTATACGCCCCAACCGATGCTTTGTGTCTTTGTTATCCAGTATTGTTGTGTTTTTCATAAGTATATCTATATAAATTCATTTAGTTCTCGAAGTTTTACAATTTATTATATTTTGTCGGCTACCCTATATCAAATTCTACGGTCATTTTGAGTTGGGGTTAGTGGTTAATGACAAAGCATAACGCATTATTTAAAACTTTGGATGAGTTGAACATATTGATATTAGAAGACAATATGTCAATGGTCAAAATATATAAACATATTTTAGGCAATTTTAATGTTAAAACTATTTCTATTGCCAACAATGTCGAAGCTGCCAAAGAATTGGTGAGAATCGAACAACCAGACTTAATCATTTGTGACTTTATCCTCAATGGCAATGACAAAGTGAATAACGGCTTGGCCTTTTTAAGATGGATCAGGCAAGTTGAAATGGCTCCATCCTGTTTCATTCCTGTGCTAATGGCAACAGGCCACGCCTCGCGCCGCATTGTGCTTGAATTTAACAAATATGGCGCATCTGCTATTGTGGTGAAACCTCTGTCACCTATTATTCTTAAGCAAAGATTAGAAAATATATTGACCGACACCCGCGCTTATATTGTCGAAGCTGGGCGGGTTATCATTGATGGTTCGGTAAAATACACCAAACCCAAAGCCCAAGATAAATTGGTTTATGACCCGGGTTTCTTAAGCCGTCTGGTCAAAAATGATGTCAACTTGAATGAGCTAAAAGATAAAAAAGATAAAATTCAACTGGAAGTTGAAGAAGAAGATATGTTCGCAAAAGATTTCAATGCGCATTTCCTCTAGGGGGGATGCTTTCTTGGGCAAATGTCATCTGTTCATTGTGATATTTTTGACTATAAAAAATCTATTCAATTTACACAAAAATAGATATGGCTTATATTAAGCAGGTGGATCGATGGATTCGCACAATATAATTTTGATATTGAAAGCTATTATGGGTATTTTGTCTGAAATCTTCACTTGGTGGAATGGCCAAACGATTGGCACACGCTTCTTCACATGGAAATATGGCGTCAAAGTGGGTGAAGACCAAGTCGGCAATCAATATTATAAGCAAAAATCTGGCCCCAAACGCTGGGTAACATATAACGGCTATGTTGAAGCCACTCGCGTGCCACCAGGTTGGCATGCTTGGCTACATCACACGGTTGATATACCACCATCAGAAGAAGAATATGAAGCCAAACCATGGGAAGACACCAACCCGCAAGCCAATATGACAGGCACCACGCGGGCTTATCGACCACAAGGCTCTATTTTAGGTGGCGGCAGCCGCGCCAAAGTGTCTGGCGATTATGACGCTTGGTCACCCGAAAAATAACTCATTTCAGCCTTATATTTGCCATCAAAATTTCAGATAAAAGATGGGTTATGGCTATTCTTGAGAAAGCAATATTAGTGAAATTTTTTAAATTATTTACCGTCGCGGTTTTTATTTCTGCCACAAGCGTAGCTTTTGCCGAGCGTATTAACAACGAAATTGCGGTTTTTAGTGCATTAGAAAAAGTCACCGCCATCATTCAAACCATTGAAATCCCTATCAATGAAACCAAAAAGTTTGGTGTGTTTGAAGTGACACCGCGGGTCTGTTATTCCCGTTCGGCCACCGAACGCCCTCAAACCACATCTTTCATCGAAATAGACGAAATCTCCACCGATGAGACCGAAAGAAAACGTATATTCACTGGATGGATGTTCGCCTCAAGCCCTGGTCTGCATGCCGTGGAGCATCCTGTTTACGACATATGGCTCATTGATTGCAAACGTGCTGCAACTGAATAGTTTTAGTCTTTATTAAATATCAGCCAACAAATTGCCATTGGCGGGAAATTTTTCAAAATTACCCACATGGTGCAAGGCTTCATCTAATTTAAGCAAATAATCAGTTTTTGGAATTTCAATCACCCCAAAATTTTCTAAATGTTTTGTGGTGAATTGTGTATCGAGCAGCTTAAAACCGCCAAATTTCAATCGTTTAACCAAGTGCACAAATGCAATTTTGCTGGCATTGGTCTCGCGCGAAAACATGCTTTCGCCAAAAAAGGCTGCACCAAGTTGCACGCCATATAGCCCACCGACTAATTTATCTTCATTCCAAATTTCAACACTATGGGCCAAGCCCATTAAAAATAATTCAGAATAAATGTTGATAATTTCATCATTAATCCAAGTTTGTGGACGATCAGATGTCGGTTCGGCACAAGCATTCATCACGTTTATAAACGCGCTATCATAACGAATTTCAAACGGATGGTTTTTAATGCATTTGACCAAAGATTTTGAAATATGTAATTTCTCTAACGGCATGACCCCGCGCATTTCGGGCGACAGCCAAAATAACTCATCAGCCGCAGCATCATCCGCCATGGGAAAATAGCCCGAAGCATAAGCCTCAAGCAAAAACTGAGGCGTAAGCGCCTCAGTTGGTTGACTATTTTCATTATTTTCAAACATATTTATAAGGATCTTTCCATATTCAAAAACTCTTCCAGCCAATGAATGTCATAATCGCCATTGATAATGTCGGGGTTCATTGCCAATTTTTCAAATAATGGAATGGTGGTTTTAATACCCGGTCCTTCAATCACAAATTCTTTAAGCGAGCGGCGCAAACGCATCAAACATTCGTTACGCGTATTGCCATGCACAATTAATTTGCCAATCAAACTGTCATAATAAGGCGGAATGGTATAGCCAGAATAAACCCCGCTATCAACCCGCACACCAAGCCCACCGGGCGCATGATAATTTTCAATTTTACCAGGGGCAGGGGTGAATGTTTCAGGATCTTCAGCATTAATACGGCATTCAATGGCATGGCCATTAAATTTAATTTCCGATTGCTCAAAGCTCAATTTAGCCCCACCAGCAACGCGAATTTGCTCACGCACTAAATCAAGGCCAGTAATGGCTTCGGTAATTGGGTGTTCAACTTGCAGACGAGTGTTCATTTCAATGAAATAAAATTCACCATCCTCAAACAAAAATTCAATAGTACCAGCGCCCAAATAATTCAGGTTAGCCATAGCTTTAGCAACAATTTCACCAATTTTCAGCCGTTGTTCATCGTTCAACGCTGGTGATCTGGCTTCTTCCCATACTTTTTGATGGCGGCGTTGTAAGGAACAATCACGTTCGCCCAAATGCACAGCATTGCCAAATTTATCACCCATAACCTGAATTTCAATATGGCGTGGTTTACCTAAAAACTTTTCCATATACATAGCGTCATCACCAAAAGCGGCTTTTGATTCAGCTCTTGCCGTTGACAAGGCAGGAATAAGCTCTTCTTCGGTTAGCGCCACTTTCATGCCACGACCACCGCCGCCAGCAGCGGCTTTCACAATCACTGGATAACCAAGTTTTTTGGCAACCTTAAGCGCTTCTTCATTGCTTTTTAGTGCGCCTTCAGAACCAGGTACACAGGGTATACCCAAGGCTTTTACAGTCTTTTTGGCTTGAATTTTATCACCCATAATACGGATATGCTCAGCCGTCGGCCCAACAAAAGTGATGCCATGTTCTTCCAAAATTTCTGCAAATCCAGCATTTTCAGATAAAAAACCATAACCAGGATGCACCGCATCAGCACCGGTAATTTCACAGGCCGATAATATGGCAGGAATGTTCAGATAGCTTTGTGCCGCTGCCGCAGGGCCAATACACACGCTTTCGTCTGCCAAACGCACATGCATCGCGTCTTCATCAGCGGTTGAATGAACCGCCACAGTTTTAATGCCCATTTCACGACAAGCGCGCAAAACACGCAAAGCAATTTCGCCGCGGTTGGCAATGAGTAATTTCTCAATCATATTTTTACCCCGTCCACTATTCAATAACAATGAGTGATTGGCCAAATTCTACAGGGCTTTCATTCTCAATTAAAATGGCAATCACTTTGCCAGCTACTGGCGCTGAAATATTATTCATGGTCTTCATCGCTTCAACAATCAGCAATGTCTGCCCTTTTTGCACGCTGTCGCCGACTTGTATAAAATTAGGTGAATTCGGGTCTGCCGCCAAATAGGCAGTGCCAACCATTGGCGATGTCACCGCACCAGGATGTTCAGCCAAATCATCACTCTCTGTTGCAGCAGCCACAGGAGCAGCAATAGGTGCCGCAGCAATAGGTGCTGCCATAAGGGCACCCGCGGGTGCACCATTATAAGTGATAGAAGAAGGACTTTCAGGAGTTTTCACCAGACGAATTTTGAAATCATCGCAATTCACTTCAATTTCATTCAATTCGCCGTCATTTAGGATAACCGCCAATCTCTCAATAAAATCTGCATCCAATTTTTGCTTCTTGTCCATCAGTCATTCCCTATCTTAATTTTGGCCCGTATTTTGCGCGTAAAATATATTTTCTATCATTAACTACTAACAAATTTAGCCGCTTTTGCATAGGTCTAACCTGCCGAAAATAAGGTTTTGGGCATTAAATTAGGCGCATCTAACCCTAAATAATAAGGATAATTTTAGCATTCGGTTGAAAACCGCGATTTAGTTCGTACTGGTCTGAACGCTTCTTTGAGCCCGAGAATCAGCAATCACCGCTAGGATGTTCTCATAGCCAATCGCACCAGGGAATAATTGTCCGTCAATGATAAAGGCAGGAGTGCCATTCACTTCTAAGCTTTCGGCCAATTGTGACGATGCAATTAACGCTTTTTCGGTGGTTTCACTCACCATATCAATTTTCAACTGGTCAATATCCAAACCAATTTGCACCGCATAAGCAAATATCATTTCTTCAGTTAACGTACCTTGATGGCCAATCACCACGCTGTGAAATTGCCAATATTTACCCTGCACTTTGGCTGCCAAAGAGGCGCGTGCTGCGGTTAGCGATGATTGCGCCAATATTGGCAATTCATACATAACCAACTTTAAGTTTTTATCCGTTTCAAGCAATAGGTTTATGCCGTCAAATGATTGTTTGCAATAGGTGCAATTATAGTCAAAAAATTCCACCAATGTAATGTCACCATCTGGGTTTCCGCCAATAAATAGCCCTTCGGGATTTTCAATAAGCGTTTTATTGGCTTGGATGAAATCATTAATTTTTTGGGATTTTCTATCTTCTTTATTTCGTTGATTTTTAATCAATGCCAATTCAACAACTTCAGGATTAGCAAGTAAATATTCTTCAAACATTTTGGCCAATTCGGCTTTATCGATAGGGTGGGCAACAGCCGTACCAATTGATGTGGCGAGTATAATAAAACTGATGAAAATAATTTTGAACATAGAAAACTCAGTCGTTAGAATATTATTTTAAAACAATAGCCCGCATCGCCGCTAAATAGCCTTCAACACCTAAACCGCATATAACTCCAGTGGCAATCGCCGAGATATAGGATTTATGGCGAAAACTCTCTCGCGCATGAACGTTAGACAAATGCACTTCATAAACTGGCAAATTTACCGCTTTTAACGCATCCAATATGGCCACACTGGTGTGAGTGAAGGCGGCAGCATTGATGATAATGGCGCCATGACCAGCTTCATGTGCAGCATGAATAAACTCAACAATAGCGCCTTCATGGTTAGATTGGGAAAAACTCATTTCAAGGCCAAGTTTTTTCGCTTGGTCAAGGCATTGCGCTTCAATATCAGCCAAACTCAGCGTGCCATAAATTTCAGGTTCTCTCACACCAAGCATGTTTAAATTTGGGCCATTAATGATTGAAATTTTCAAATTCACGATCCCTATTACTTAATTATAGACAGGCTAATATTAACGGTTAATTCTGATTTCATTTATCTTGGCACGGATGTTTTCAAGCCCCATTGCCCCACGGTATAAGTTGTCGCCAATGATAAAGGCTGGCGTACCTTGCACACCTAATATTTCGGCAATATTTGATGAATTCTCAATAATTTGCTCAATTTCAATGCTACCCATGTCTTTTTTCAGTTGGTCAATATCAAGTCCAGCTTTTTTGGCAATGTCTAAGATAATTTTTTCATCCAACAGGCCGCCATTATAGCTGAGTAAGGCCGAATGCAAGGTTAGGTATTTTTCTTGTTTTCCAGCTGCCAAAGTGGCGTGCGCTGCAGTTAATGACGATTGCGCATGCATAGGTGTTTCGTAAAGCACAACTCTTAAATTTGGATCATTCTCCAGTAGATATAGAATATCAGGCAAAGATTGTTTTGAATTGGGGTCATTATAATCAAAAAATTCAATTAATGTGACATCGCCATCCGGGTTACCCGCAACAAATAGACCTTTGGGGTTTTCAATAATTTTCTTTTGGCTAACGATGATGTCTCTAATTTCTGCAGCACGTTTTTCTTCATTTTTTTGTTCTAATGCGATCAGAGCTTCTCGGATAATCTCGGGGTTTTCCAGAAAGAATTCCTGGAAAATTTGCACAATTTCATTTCTTTGGGCATCAGTAAATTCTTCAGCGCCAGCAGCAGGCCCCGCATTTGTCAGCGCCATCATACCACCAACCAACATAGCGGTCGATAATCTAAGTGCTTTTTTAACGATCAATTTGATCATAAACCCCTCCGAGTCATACGGTTCTTAAAAAATTGTCCAGAACCTAATCAATAGTAATATGAAATGCCGATAAAATTAGTGCAAGCTTATTTGGCAATAAATTCATTATGCATATCAATTAAATGCAGACTGTGCCCAAAAGACATCAGTCTGCATGCTTTAAATTTAATTGCGGTTAAAACGGCGTGACCACCAGCCTTGTTTGGCATCTGCGTCGGGTTTTTCATCTGCGGCTTCGCGGAGTGTTTCCGTTTTAGCAGCAGCAGCTTTTACCCCGCCAGATTTGGCTTCAGTAGTTTTGGCTTTTGACCTAGTTCGGCGCTTAGGTTTTTCGCTGTCTTTATTATCTACGGTTTTATTGTCTACAGCCTTATTGCTTTCAGCTTTCTGATCGGTGCTCGTTTCTACTTTTGCAACTTCAGACGTCACAGCCACTTTCTCAGCAACCGAATTCTCGCTGGAGGCGGAGGGGCTAGCTTTCTCGGCATCAACTTTTACCTCTGCAACCGTCTCGGTAGTTCTTTGGCTTTCATCACCAGAGTTTCTACGGCCACGTCCATTGTTTCTGCCACGTGAATTACGCCGACCATTACGGCGCGGCTTTCTACCATCGTCATCACCATTGCTCTCAACAGTTTCAGTGTCGTTGGTTTTTTGTTCAGTTTTTGTGGTGGTTGTTTCGGTTTCAAGCACCTCATCACTACCATATTCACTCTCTAAGCGTATGGCACCATCTGCGCTGCGTTTCGGCACTTCTAGAGCGGATGTTTCAATGCGATAGCTCACACCTTCTAAATGTGGGTCAACTTCAATATTCACCCTTGCATTATATCTGCCTTCAATTTCAAACAATTGTTGGCGTTTATTATTGAGCAAGAACATCGTGATGTTAAGCGGCGCAAGAATGTTAAGTGATGGCCCGCGGCCCTGAATTAACTGATGCTCCAGCGCATTCAATATATGCAGCGCCATCGAGCTGTTAGATCGAATAAGCCCAGTGCCATGACAATGAGGGCACATATCGGTGCTGCCTTCGAGCAAGCTAGCGCGCAAGCGCTGGCGCGACATTTCGAGCAAACCAAAATGGCTGATGCGCCCAACTTGTATCCGCGCACGGTCAGAAGCTAAACAATCTTTCATGCGTTTTTCAACGGCGCGATTGTTTCTATTCTCTTCCATGTCGATAAAGTCAATCACCACCAAACCCGCCAAATCACGCAGGCGCAATTGCCGTGCAATTTCTTCAGCAGCTTCTAAATTGGTATTAACCGCAGTGTTTTCAATGCTGTTTTCTTTGGTCGATTTACCCGAGTTAATGTCAATCGAAACCAAAGCTTCAGTTTGGTTGATGACCAAATAACCACCAGATTTCAAGGTCACATTCGGGCTATATATAGTGTCTAACTGCTGCTCAATGTGATGGCGGATGAAAATAGGCTGCGCTTCTTTATAATGCTGCACCTTTTTCGCATGGCTTGGCATCAGCATTGTCATAAAGGCTTTGGCTTCTTTATAAGCTTGGTCGCCCGATACAATCACCGCATCAATATCGCGGTCATACAAATCGCGAATCGAGCGCTTGATCAAATTGCCTTCTTCATAAACCAAATGTGGAGCAACCGAGCGTAAGGTTAAATTACGCACATTTTCCCACAATCTAATCAGATATTCATAATCGCGCTTAATATCCATTTTGGTGCGGTTGGCACCTGCAGTACGCACAATCAGTCCCATGCCTTCGTCAAGAATCAGGCTTTCGGCCACTTCTTTAAGGCGTTTGCGGTCTGGCGCATTGGTTATTTTACGGCTAATGCCGCCACCTTTTGGCGTATTGGGCATCAACACACAATAACGACCAGCCAGCGATAGATAAGTGGTCAAAGCAGCGCCTTTATTGCCACGCTCTTCTTTTACAACTTGCACCAAGATAATTTGGCGGCGCTTAATAACTTGCTGAATTTCATAGCGTTTGCGCGCCCGCGTTTTACGTTTAACTGGCGCTTGGGCTTCTTCAACTTGTGCTTCGTTGCTGTTGTCCAACACCTCGACACTGTCTGTATTGTCTTCAGTGTTTTGGTCAAAGATAGACACGACACCAGATAAATTTTCAACCTGCTCAGATTTCACACTGTCCGTAAGGCCAGCTGATTCGGCAGCAGATTTTTGGTTGTTGCGTTGGTCATATTTTTCAAACGGCGTGTCTTCATTCAATACCGCTACATATGGTGGTAAAGATGTGTAAACACCGCGCAATGGGCGGTTGCCCATACGGCTACTATTGCGCCCACGGCCTCGATATCCACGTCCACCGCGCCCACGTCCACGGCCTCTGCCGCGCGGGTTACGCTCTTCACGAGCCTCTGTTTCAGTATTTTGGTTGGAAGCATTTGAGTTAGAATCAGCCTGATCAGCCTGATCAGCTTCTCCGCCCTTAGCTTCACCAGCAGGTAATGAGGTGAAAATACCACGCGCAGGTAGGCGGTTAAAGCGTGTATTGTTACGTCTGCCGCGCCGGCGGTTATTGTTGCGGCCACCGCGTCTATTGTTGCCGTCTTCTTCGTCGGCATTTTCGACATCATCAGTACTTGCAGCGAGTTTACTCTCGTAACGCTCTTCTTCTCGGTTGGCTTCAGCAGCAGCTTCGGCCTCTTCTTTTAACAGAAGCGCACGGTCAGCCGCGGGTATTTGGTAATAATCGGGGTGAATTTCACTAAACGCCAAAAAGCCATGTCTATTGCCACCAAAGTCGACAAATGCCGCCTGTAGTGAAGGTTCAACTCTGGTAACTTTAGCTAAATAGATATTGCCCTTAAGCTGCCGTCTATTGGCCGCCTCAAAGTCAAATTCCTCAATCTTGTTTCCTTTGACGATAACAACACGTGTTTCTTCTTCGTGCGTTGCGTCAATAAGCATTTTATTATTTGCCATATGTCTCTCGCGCTCGAATGATGTGAATTTGCAAAGCGTGCAACCGCCTCATCGGCAGCTTGTCGGGCTGCTTTAAGTTTTTTTTGCGTTTCATCATTTGAGTATAATTGTTGATGCGAATTTTGTTTCGCATAAAAGGGGGGATTAGATATAAGCTTTACATCTAATTGATATAATTTGCCTATCAATGATAGGGAAAGTTTTGGGGTGAACCTGCTGCCTTCAGCTATGGCCGTAAAGATGCTACTCTTTATGGCGCTAAATATTTTTGAATATTTATGAGATTCAGTTTGAATGGCGTAAAGCACAGCAACACGCATCGTAGCCAATAGAGCTAAAACACGACCCCCGCACAATATTAAATGGTTTTGAGCCATTTTTTTCCATTCGCTGCCAGTTATCTGGCTGTTAACATAGTGATTTGACTGAGTAATCCTTGCCGCATGCAAAAATATCAAACCACTTATTTTGATTCATTTAGCGTTGTTTGTTGCTAAAATTCATCTAAAAATTTAGGTATCTATCTGATTTATCTAATTTTATTTAAATAACAGATTTTATTTATCAGCGCCATTCATCGTTACTTACAGGCACTTAATATTACTTTAATATAAGGCTTTTAAGAATTAATCAACGAAAAAAGATTTTTGAACCTCAGTAGAGAGCATTATTTAAAATAAATAGGCATGCAAAAAACAAAATTACTGGTATATTTAATATCAAGTGAATCATTAACGATTTTTTCCTATAATGACGCGACATTCAGAAACTAAATTTAAGATCACCCATAAATGACGAATTATAGCCCAATAAAAGCAAGCAAATTTGCATTTATGCTGTTTATGGCCATTCTGACTTCAACCTCCTTGTCTGTAAGCAGTGTGTCGTTGGCCAATGAGGTTTACGACATTCGTTTATCAGGCGGGCTAGAGAAAACCCGCATGGTTATCGAACTCACCGATCAGGTGGCTTTTCAAGTTTATAGCATTCCAGACCCCGATCGTCTCATCATCGATTTTGATGCTGTTGATTTCAATCTGCCATCTAGTATGGGGACCCAAGTATATGGCTTAGTTAAAGAATTTCGTTATGGGCGTTTTTCGCCCGAAAAATCACGCATCGTCATAGACACCTTGCAAAAAACCGAAGTGGCTGCGGCTTTTATTATACCCGCCAAGGCCGCAAAAGGCGCCTTATTGGTGGTCGACATCATTAAAAAAACCACCATCTCATCGCCCAGAATATCAGTCAATCTAAACCGCGAAGGCAAGCAAGATTTAACAGCAGGGCAGGCCGCACCCAATGATGATAAACTGGTCGAATCCAAACAAAGTATCAAAATTAATTTTCAGCCCAACATTCCCACCATAGAAGAATTAATGCAGATCGCCACTGGTGATAGTGCCATTGACAATCAAACAGGCTCGCAAATTGCACAGTCTAAAATTGATCTCGCGGCGCTTAATCTTGAGTTAGATAAAATAAACAGTTCGATCGTTACGGACGATAGTATAGCTGGCGACATTCGCATCACTAGCCTTGTACCAAAACCACTTAAACGCCCTAGCAATATGAATAATTTAATACTGGCTTCTAGGCAATTAGCCACCAAAGATGGTTTTGGTCGGCCTGCGCGTCAACAGCGTAAACCCATCATTGTATTGGATGCTGGCCATGGTGGCATTGACGGCGGTGCCATAAGCCGCTCTGGCACGCGCGAAAAACATGTGGTTTTAGCCTTTGCCCAACGCTTGCAAAAAAAGCTTAACGACACGGGAAGATTTACCGTATATCTTACCCGCAAAGGTGATTATTTTATTAAACTGCGTGATCGAGTTAAAATATCGCGAGAATATAAAGCCGACCTGTTCATTTCTTTGCATGCCGATTCGGTTGCCACCGGCGGCGCGTCAGTGCGTGGCGCCTCCATCTATACATTGTCAGATAAATCGTCCGATAACGAGGCCGCGGCCTTGGCGCGTAAAGAAAACAGATCAGATATTTTGGCAGGCGTGCAATTTAAAAATGAATCCAAAGTTGTGGCGTCTATTTTAATTGATTTGGCACAACGCGATTCCAAAACAAAATCGGTCAATTTTGCCAATCTTGCTGTGAGACAAATGCGCGGTAATGTGATAATGCGCAAAAAGCCTGTTAAATTTGCGGGCTTTCGGGTGCTAAAAGCCCCAGATGTACCGTCAGTACTGATTGAATTGGGCTATTTATCCAATAAAAATGACGAAGCAAATTTAAAGTCTAGCACGTGGCAAAATAAAATGGCCACTAGCATTCAACATTCTGTGGTGGAATATTTTAAAAATCGTGCATTATTCTGATGAAAACTCAAAAAAACACATTTTTGTCTAGCCATTGCCACAATCTAGAATTAGTTTCAGGTCAATTAATTGAATAATTGTTTTACGATTCGAATTCCAGCTCTACTTTGGCTTTTAAATCAGTAAATATTGGTGGAATAAGGTTATCATGCTCTGGCGCATATTTAGTTCATTTTTTGCAATCATGTTTATGTTTCTCATTGTCGGTATTGGCGTCACGTCTTACGTCATCTGGGAAGCCAGTCAAGATTTGCCCGATCATAAAACTTTGGCAGCTTATGAGCCCAAGGTGACCAGCCGTATGCATGCGGCCAATGGCCAACTTTTGGGTGAATATGCCGAGGAACGCCGGTTATACATTCCCTATTCATCCATACCACAACGCACCATTGAAGCCGTTATCTCGGCCGAAGATAAAAACTTCTTCACCCATTCGGGTATCGATTTCTTGGCTTTTGCTCGTGCTATGGTCACCAATGTGAAAATTCTTGCTTCAGGCGCTAACCGCCGTTTCATTGGCGCATCTACCATCACCCAGCAGGTGGCAAAAAACTTTTTGCTAACCAATGACCGTAACGTTATGCGTAAGGTCAAAGAGGCTTTGCTGACCTTGCGCATTGAATCAGCCTATAGCAAAGGCAAAATTATTGAACTTTATTTAAACGAAATCAATTTTGGCCTTCGCTCCTATGGCATCGCTGCGGCCTCGCTTAATTATTATGGCAAAACCTTGGATAAATTATCCATCGCGCAAACTGCTTATTTAGCCGCTTTGCCTAAGGCACCTGCCAATTATCACCCATTCAGAAAAACCGAGCGCGCCATCACCCGCCGCAATTACGTCATTGATCGTATGTTCCAAAATGGCTATATCACCCGCGATGAAATGATTGAAGCCCAAGGCGAACCATTAAATGTAACTCCACGGCCATTTGGTGCCACTATTTTTGCCGCCGAATATTTTGCCGAGGATGCGCGCCGTAAAGTGATAGACCTTTATGGTGAGAAAAAATTATTACGCGGCGGCCTATCCATCCGAACCACCTTAAACCCATCCATGCAGGCGCAAGCGCGCGATGCTTTGGTGACGGGCATGGTTGGTTATAATCGTAGATTTGGTGGTTGGCGTGGTGCGGTTAGCCAATTATCATCGCTCGACAATTGGGGAGAAGATTTAACCAAGGTTAAACGCCCAAGTGACATTAAACCATGGCGTTTGGCTGTGGTGCTTGAAGTCGGTAAAAACACTGCACGCATTGGTTTGCGTCCCAATGTTAACCGCAATGGCGAAGTTGAAGCCATCCGCGAAACAGGTGAGATTCCGTATTCCGAAGTGAAATGGGCCAAGCCCGCACTCAAAAAAGGCGGTGTAGGCCGCACGCCTAAAAACATTGCCGCAGTATTAAGTGTTGGTGATGTTGTTTATGTCGAGCCCGCCACTGGTGGCGAACATTATCGGTTGATGCAAATTCCGCTCATTTCTGGTGGCATTGTGGCTATGGACCCGCACACAGGTCGGGTGCAAGCTCTGGTTGGCGGTTTTTCTTATGAAATGAGCCAATTTAACCGCGCTTCTCAAGCCAAACGTCAACCTGGCTCATCTTTCAAACCGATTGTTTATGCGGTGGCACTTGAAAGTGGCTACACCCCTTCATCTCTTATATTAGATGCACCTTATGAAAAACAGATACCAGGCCAAAAGAAAATTTATCGCCCACAAAATTACAGTAAACAATTTTACGGCCCTTCGACCTTGCGTTTGGGCATTGAGCGCTCACGTAATGTGATGACGGTGCGTTTGGCTGATGAGATTGGTATGCGCACCATTGCAAGATACGCCAATAATTTTGGCCTTTATAATGATTTAAAACCTTATATTTCAATGGCTCTCGGCGCAGGCGAAACCACAGTGTTGAAAATGGTGGCGGGTTATAGCGTGTTTGCCAATGGCGGCAAAAGGGTAAACCCCACACTAATTGACCGCATTCAAGATCGATATGGCCGTACAATTTATCGCCATGATGAGCGTGAATGCCTCACTTGCGTGGCCGAACAATGGACAGGTCAAGATGAGCCTAAATTAATCGACAATAGCCAGCGTGTCATTCAAGCCACCACGGCTTACCAAATCACCAGCTTTATGGAAGGTGTGGTTAAACGCGGAACAGCAACAATTGTAAACAAATTAGGCAAACCAGTGGCTGGCAAAACCGGCACCACCAATGATTATAAAGACGCTTGGTTTGTTGGTTTCACGCCCGATCTAGTGGTTGGAGTTTATTTGGGTTTTGATAAGCCTAAAAACCTTGGCCGCACCCAAACAGGTGGCCAATTAGCCGCCCCCGTATTTCTTGATTTCATGCAGATGGCACTCAAAGACACGCCGTCCATACCGTTTCGTGTACCCAATGGTTTGAACTTTTACCGCATCAATGGCAAAACGGGCATTGCTGCCCTGCCTGGCGATTCAAATATCATCAGTGAAGCGTTTAAAAATGGCGCCGAACCACCTGAAGAGGCTTTATTCTTTGAAGGTGCAATCGACAGTTTTGGGGATTTCGAAAACATCGTATCGATAGATGATTTCAACCTTGAAGAGAATAACGCCAATTTTGGCTTTAACAATAATGTGGAACAGGGTACTCAATTGTTAGAATTAGACCTGTCGCTTGATAGCGATGAAGGTGTAATCTTCTAATCATTCTCAACAAACTTATTAACTATAAACCTTCATCCGCAACAGATTTATTAACTATAAACCCTTAACCGCAACAGATAAAGAGCCACAATGCGCGCAGAAACACAAGCAAATATAGACGTAATCGAGCAGTCAATCGCACTGCTGAGGAGGCATCTTTAACTGGGATGTTGCCACCCGAAGATTGGATGAGCTTAACGCGATGTCCGAGGATCCAACCCTATGGGATGACCCGCAAAACGCACAAACAATTATGCGTGAGCGCCAAACATTAGAAGATAGCTTTAAACAGGTAAATGAATTTGAGACCGCCATCAGTGATGGAACTGAAATGATTGAACTGGCCGAAATGGAAGATGATCAGGATATGATCACCGAAATTGAAGTTGGGCTTGCCAAAACCAAAATCAAAGCTGAAAAAGCCCAATTAAACACTTTGCTCTCGGGCGAGGTCGATGCCAATAGCACCTATTTAGAAATTCATGCAGGGGCAGGCGGTACCGAAAGTTGCGACTGGGCATCTATGTTATTTCGCATGTATGTGCGCTGGGCCGAAAAGCGCGGCTATAAAGTTGATACTATAGAATACCAAGCGGGTGATGAGGCGGGTATAAAATCCGTCACCATTCACATTCAGGGTCATAACGCTCATGGCTGGCTTAAAACCGAATCAGGTGTGCATCGTTTGGTGCGCATTTCACCGTTTGATTCAAACGCAAAACGTCATACCAGTTTCACTTCGGTTTGGGTTTATCCTGAAATTGACGATGACATTGATATAGATGTTTCCGATAAAGATGTGCGCATTGATACCTATCGAGCCAGTGGGGCAGGTGGTCAGCATGTAAATAAAACCGACTCAGCTGTGCGTATTACCCATTTAGAAACCAATATTGTGGTGCAATGCCAAAATGACCGAAGCCAACATAAAAACCGTGCCACCGCGTGGAAAATGTTGCGCGCAAGGCTTTATGAACATGAGCTGAAAATACGTGAAGCCGAAGCTGCCGAAACCGAAGCGGGTAAAACCGAAATTGGCTGGGGGCATCAAATCCGCTCCTATGTTCTTCAACCATATCAGATGGTTAAAGACGCACGTACGGGGGCTGAATCGAGCAACCCAAGCGCCGTACTTGATGGCGATATTGACCTATTTTTAGAAGCCTCATTGGCCAGTAAAATATCTTCAGACCAAGAAAATTAAATAGTTTTTTAAATAGAGCGAGAATAAACAAAGGCCGCTAAGGAGTTTATCCCGAGCGGCCTTATAATTACATATAGCTTATAAATCAGTCTATTCTTCAGCAGCCATAACTTCTTCAACTGCCGCTAATGGTTTGATAGCCTTAACTTTTTTACTTGGCTTGGCTTTTACACCCAATGGATCATCAGAGCGTTTACAGCTGCCTTCAAATTGCGCGCCAGATTCAATAGACAATGTTTCATGCAGAATGTCGCCATTCAAAATACAATCAGATGCCAACAGAATTTTAAGACCACGCACCACACCATTAACCCGGCCATGAATAACCAATTCTTCAGAGGCCAATTCACCAGTAACGTTAGCATTGTTTTTAATAACAATTTTTTGTGCCCGCACGTCGCCTTCAATGGTGCCTTCAATGATAATTTCGCCGCTAGATTGCAAGCTACCCGTCACTACAATATCGTTGCCAATAAAGGTAACGCTCTCATTTTGGGGCACTGGTGCAGCCATGGCTTGCGGCGCAGTACTTGCTGCTTGCGGAGCAGCAGGTGGTATATTCGCTTCTTTACGTTTTGGAGGCAATGGCGCGATTGCTGCTGGTTTACGCATTTGCGGTGGCGCCATAGGCGCAGAACCGTTACTGCTCGCTTGAGCGCTTGAGTTGTTGCCAATTGGGTTTTTTTTATTAAACATGCTTCACTCCAAATAACTCCAATTAAAATGGAATTGTTTAAATCTAGTGTCTTTGAATATAATTTTTATCAGAAATAGAGTCAATGTAATTGCAAAAAATTATATATAAAATCTCAGCTTTACAATTATATATAATTAGAATGCGACTAAATGATGGCTCTATAACCAATCATCAGTTAGCTTTAATGTCCGCGTCAATTTGAGCGCCAAAAGCGATCGAAATTACGGTTTTCTGAATGTTACCAGTAATTGAAGCTGTAGATGCAACGGCTAAATTATGGGCCACAATGTCGCCCGTCATTTTGCCAGCAATTTCTACACCATCAGCAAAGATATTACCAACATGTGTAGCACTTTTTTCAATTAAGACATTTTTAGCACTAATGTCTCCTTTTACCGTGCCACGAATAATAACCCGTGCGCTCGAGTGTATGTTACCATCAATCTGCATGTCTTCGCCAATAACAGAGGTTTTCAATTGGGCATCTTCATGGCCAATTGTTTTGGGAAATTCAAATTCCATTTTGCTCAATTTATTCAAGATACACCTAACATTTCTTTAATGAGATACTTGTTCGAACATCGAACCTGTATTCTTTATACAATATTATTAGTGTAATGTGTTATTAAAACATTCTTAACCTTAATAGATATGGTTAAGATACGACATATTTAGAAGGTTAAGTACGAGTAGTATCCAACACAGCTTGCACATGGCCTTCAACTTTTACCTTATTCCAAATTTGCGTTATCACCGCATTTTCATCAATAAGATAAGTTGTGCGCACAACACCCATATATTCTTTACCAAAATTCTTTTTTACTTGCCATACGCCATAAGTAGCAAGAATTTCATGACTTTCGTCAGAAGCAAGAATAACTTCTAGTCCATATTTACTTCTAAATTTAGCATGGCTTTGCACGCCATCAGGCGAAACACCGATCACCACACAATTCTGGGCTTTAAATTCATCATTCAAAGCGCTAAATTCATTTGATTCAATGGTGCAACCAGGCGTGTCATCCTTTGGATAAAAGAACAAAATAACTTTCTGCCCTTTATAATCCGCGAGCTTAATATCGCCGATTGTATCGGTTGCTAAGGTAAATTCAGGTGCAGGGGCACCAATTTTCAATTCATTCATAATTTCCCCAAAGTCTAAAAATATTAATTTAACTCTAGTTATTGCCAATTAAATAAGTTTAATCAGCACGTGTTTTTTCTTACCAATAGATAGCTTTATAACACCCTGTTCATTTAAGTCATTTTGCCCGAGTGTCAAGCGTTCATCGGTAATTTGTTTGTCATTTAATTTTGCCGCACCACCTTTAATATGTCGTCTGGCCTCACCGTTAGAGGTTGCGAGCCCGGCTAACACCAAAGCCGATAACACACCATAGCCAGCTTCAAGCGCGGTTTTGGCCAATTCAACAGTCGGTAAATCAACGCTTAACCCACCCGTTTCAAACGTAATACGGGCAGTTTCGGCTGCTTTTTCAGCAGCTTCCGCGCCGCGCGCTAATTTAGTAACTTCGGTGGCAAGCAGCTTCTTCACGTCGTTCAGCTCAGCCCCTTCGGCTTTTTCTAATTTTTCAATTTGCTCAATTGGTAATTCAGTAAACATCCGTAAGAATCGCCCAACATCGGCATCTTCGGTATTGCGCCAATATTGCCAATAATCATAAGCCGGTAGGTTTTCCTCATTCAGCCAAATGGCATTGCCTTCAGATTTACCCATTTTTTGGCCAGAAGCCGTGGTCAATAAAGGCGTGGTCAACGCAAACACTTCTTTACCATCAACACGGCGAGTAAGCTCTACACCATTTAAAATATTGCCCCATTGGTCGCTGCCGCCAATTTGCAGCTCACAACCATAACGGCGGTGCAGCTCCAAAAAGTCATAACCTTGCAATATCATATAGTTAAACTCTAAAAAGCTTAAATGTTGGTCTCTGTCCATGCGCTGCTTCACGCCTTCAAACGAAAGCATACGGTTGACCGAAAAATGCACCCCATAATCGCGCAAAAAATCCATATAGTTCAGTTCGCACAACCAATCGGCATTATTAGCCATAATCGCCCGACCATCATCTTTGCTGCCATCACCAAATTCCAAATATTGCGCAAAGATGGATTTTATACCCTCTAAGTTCCTATTGATGTCATCAATGGTCAGCATTGGCCGATCGGTCGATTTAAATGACGGATCACCCACCATAGACGTGCCGCCACCCATTAAAGCAATCGGCCGATGGCCGGTTTTTTGCATAATACGTAGCACCATAATCATGGTCAAACTGCCCACATGCAAGCTGTCGGCTGTGCCATCAAAACCAATATAACCAGTAATCGGGCCTTCTAGAGCAAGCTTATCCAGCTCTTCAGGCTTGGATATTTGCTTGATAAAACCGCGTTCATCCAGCGTTTTTAACAATGAGGATTTAAATTCTGACATTTTATTCTCTAATCTAATTATCTTCGTTGGCACGACTGGTCATTCGATGGTCAATATAAGCACCGACATTGTCGATAAGCTCTTCAACATGGCCATCAAAAAAGTGGTTGGCACCATCAATGGTTTTATGGGCAATCGATATACCTTTTTGGGTTTTCAATTTTTCGACCAATTTCACCACGCTTTCAGCAGGTGCCACGCGGTCAACCTCGCCATTAATCATTATTCCAGATGACGGGCAGGGAGCTAAAAAGCTAAAGTCGTACAGGTTAGCTTGTGGGGCGATCGATACAAAACCTTCAACCTCAGGCCGACGCATTAGCAATTGCATGCCAATCCATGAGCCGAATGAAAAACCTGCAATCCAACTGCCCGAGCAATCGGGGTTCTGGGTTTGCAACCAATCAAGCGCTGCTGCTGCATCGGACAATTCACCAAAGCCATCATCAAATGTGCCATGGCTGCGCCCCACACCTCTAAAGTTAAACCGCAAAACTGAAAAACCGCGCTCTTTAAAACTATAAAAGAGTTGATAAACAATCTGGTTATTCATCGTGCCGCCAAATTGTGGATGCGGGTGCAAAATAATTGCCACTGGCGAATTGGCCGAAGGGTTATGATGATAACGTCCTTCTAAACGTCCAGTTGGTCCATTAAAAACAACTTCAGGCATATTCACTCACTCTGTTATTATGATTCAATCGAACGCTTCATTATGTTTCTACTAAATATTCCCAAAAATCACATAAAAGGTTAAGTTTTATACTTGACCTTTCCACTAGGGTATACTAAATTCTAGGATATAGTTTAGAAGCCTTCTAGATTAAATCTGTTAATTGCAAAGCATGTGTACCAAATTCAGCACATCAATTGCAAGGAAAAGCCGCATATTTACCTATATTTATGTAAATATCGTTTGTTTTAACAGCAATCTGTCAGGCTCAGATAAAGTTTAAGCATATGAAATTAAGTACACGCGGGCAATATGCCGTTATGGCCATGGTCGATTTGGCCAAGCATAATGATGAAAATCACCCGACTAGCCTGTCGGCAATTGCCGTGCGGCAAGATATTTCATTGCCATATTTAGAGCAATTATTTTCAAAATTACGCCGTGGCGAATTGGTTAAAAGCGTAAGAGGCCCGCAAGGTGGGTATTTTTTAGCCAAGCCAGCCGAGGGCATTAAAGTGTCAGAAATCATCGATGCCGCGGATGAAGAAATCAACATTGCCGCTTGCGCGGGTGCCGATGGCATTAATTGCTCTAAATCCAGCCTTTGCCACACCGCATCATTGTGGCAAGCCTTGGCCGATCATATCGATGTGTTTTTGCAGAATATAACCCTAGAAGATTTACGTGATGGCAAACCCATAGCCAATATGTTTGTGCCGCAAAATGGCGCTGATTTTACTTCAGCTGCAAAGGCCTAAGCTAATGAGTAAACCGCGTATATACCTCGATTATAATGCCACTGCGCCTGTGCGCCCCGCTGCAAAGGCCGCGGTTCTGGCCGCGCTCGATCATGTCGGCAACGCCTCATCTATCCATCAAGAAGGCCGCAAAGCCCGCGGGCTTATGGAAGCCGCGCGTGAGCAAGTCGCCAAGCTGATCAATGCTCAAAGCAAAGAGATCACCTTCACCTCTGGCGGTACAGAAAGCAATAATTTGGTTTTGGCATCAGATTTAGGCGCGTTGGGCAAAAAACAACCACTCGCTGCCACATTGCTCAGTGCCACTGAGCATCCCTCGTTAATCAAAGCCCAAGAGCTAAGCCCGCGGCCCGTCGAGTTAATCAATGTCGATGAGAACGGAATTTTAGATCTCACACATCTAGAACAATTGCTGCAAACTTGGCAACAAAAATCAGAATTGCCGGTTCTGGTGTCAGTTATGCTGGTCAATAATGAAACAGGCGTCATCCAACCGATGCAAAAAATTGCAACATTGGTGCATCAATATGGTGGTTTTATTCATGCCGATGCCATTCAAGCTTTAGGTAAAGTCGAAATAAATTTTGAAAGCATGAATGTCGATATGCTGTCATTATCTAGCCATAAAATCGGCGGGCCACAAGGTGCGGGGGTTTTGGTCATTCGCTTGGGCATGCTGGTTGATAGCTATGTCAAAGGCGGCGGGCAAGAATTGGGCTTGCGGGCAGGGACAGAGAATATTCCCGCCATTTCAGGCTTTGGCGCGGCGGCACAAGAATGTGCAAATGAATTTAAATATAATAGTAAGTACAATGAGATGAGAGACTCTCTAGAGTTAAAAATAAACCAAATTTCACCCGATGCTGTTATTTTTGCACAAAATGTAGACCGCGTATCAACCACATCATGTTTCGCCATTGCTGGCCTCACCGCCGAGCGTGCGTTGATGAGTTTAGACCTTGCGGGCATTGCGATTAGTTCAGGCAGCGCCTGCTCATCGGGTAAAGTGTCGCAATCGCATGTGTTAAAAGCCATGGGCATCGATGATGAGTTGGCATTATGTGCCTTACGCTTAAGTTTTGGCTGGAATACAAAGCCGCAAGATTTAGATATATTTATCGAAGAATATACAAAAATATACCAAAGAATGATGGTGCGCGAGCAACGTCAAGCGAGTTAGTTTAGAAGAGGAGCAGAAATGGCTGCCATTAAAGAGACAGTGAACACCGTTGCCGAGATTGATCTCGACAATTATAAATATGGGTTCACCACCGATATTGAAGTGGACAAAGCCCCCAAAGGCTTGAACGAAGACATTGTGCGCTTTATTTCGGCCAAAAAGGATGAGCCAGAATGGATGCTCGAATGGCGCTTGTCAGCCTTCCGCCGTTGGAAAAAACTCGAAGAGCCAGATTGGTCATCAGTTCATTATCCGAAAATTGATTTCGAAGACCTATATTATTATGCCGCTCCCAAGAAAAAAATTGAACTTGATAGCTTGGATGATCTCGACCCAGACATTCTAGAAACCTACAAAAAACTCGGCATTCCACTTAAAGAGCAAGAGATTTTAGCTGGCGTCAAAGGCGCCTCTAACATTGCGGTCGATGCGGTGTTTGACAGCGTGTCCGTGGTCACCACATTCAAAGCAAAACTTGCCGAATCGGGCGTGATTTTCTGCCCCATCTCCGAAGCCATTCGCGAACATCCCGAATTGGTCAAAAAATATCTAGCCTCTGTTGTGCCAGTCGGCGATAATTTCTACGCAGCCTTAAACTCAGCCGTGTTTACCGATGGCAGCTTTGTCTACATTCCCAAAGGCGTACGTTGCCCGATGGAACTTTCCACCTATTTCCGCATCAACGAGCCAAACACCGGCCAGTTCGAGCGCACGCTCATCATTGCCGAAGCAGGCTCACATGTCAGCTATCTAGAAGGCTGCACAGCGCCAATGCGTGACGAAAACCAACTACATGCCGCCGTGGTCGAAATCATCGTTATGGATGATGCCGAAGTAAAATATTCCACCGTGCAAAACTGGTATCCAGGCAATAGCGAAGGCGTTGGCGGGGTTTATAACTTTGTCACCAAACGTGCCGATTGCCGCGGTAAAAATTCAAAAGTCAGCTGGACTCAGGTCGAAACAGGCTCAGCCATTACGTGGAAATATCCAAGCTGCATCTTGCGCGGCGATGGCAGCCAAGGCGAGTTTTATTCAATCGCCATTTCAAACGGTTATCAGCAAATTGATTCTGGCACCAAGATGATTCATCTCGGCAAAAACACCAAAAGCCGCATCATCTCAAAAGGCATTTCAGCAGGCCATAGCTCCAACTGCTATCGTGGCATCGTTTCAACCCAACGTAAAGCCACCAATGTGCGTAATTTCACCCAGTGTGATAGCTTGCTCATTGGCGATAAATGCTCAGCCCATACAGTGCCTTATATCGAAGCACGTAACTCAAGTAGCACTTTCGAACACGAAGCCACCACCTCAAAAATCAACGATGATGTGATGTTCTATTGCCGCCAACGTGGCCTAAATGAAGAAGAAGCCGTGGCGGTCATCGTCAATGGTTTCTGCAAAGAAGTGTTGCAAAACCTACCGATGGAATTCGCCGTTGAGGCGCAAAAATTAGTGGCAATCAGCCTAGAAGGAAGCGTCGGATAAGACGCGCAAGGATAAAAATATATGTTAGAAATTAAAAATTTACAGGCTTCTGTCGAAGAAAAGCCCATCTTAAAAGGCTTAAACCTCACCATAAATGCGGGTGAAGTGCATGCCATTATGGGCCCCAATGGCGCGGGTAAATCCACCCTTGCCAATGTTTTGGCTGGCCAAGCCGATTATGAAGTCGATGGCGGTAGTGTGTCATTTCATGGCGAAGACCTGTTTGAGTTAGAGATTGAAGAACGCGCCGCCAAAGGCCTGTTTCTGTCATTCCAATACCCGCTAGAAATCCCAGGTGTTGCCACCATGACCTTCCTAAAAGAGTCCATCAACGCCCAACGCAAACAACGCGGTCAAGACGAACTAAGCACACCAAATTTCATGAAACTAGTCAAAGAAAAAGCTCAACAACTTAACGTCACGCCAGAAATGTTGCGCCGTCCGTTAAATGTTGGCTTTTCAGGTGGCGAGAAAAAACGTAATGAAATCTTGCAAATGCTACTGCTAGAACCAAGCCTATGTATTTTAGATGAAACCGATTCAGGCCTAGACATCGACGCCCTACGAGTGGTTGCCGATGGCGTCAATAGCCTGCGCTCGCCAGACCGCGCCATGCTCATCATCACCCATTATCAGCGCCTGCTCGATTATATCAAACCAGATTTTGTACATATTTTGGTAGACGGTAAAATCGTTAAATCTGGCGGTGCCGAATTGGCACACGAGCTAGAACGTGATGGTTATAAAGACATAATTGCATCTGCATAAATTTAAAGATAAAAATATGACAGTGAAAACTATAAAATATTCGACAGGTGAACTAGCTTTTTTTGGAGCTTTTGAAGCGCAAAAAAACAGCTTGCCCAAAGCCGAAGGCCGTGAGGCTGCAAATGCATGGCTAAAGGCCAGTGGCATAGCCACCAAACGCGTGGAATTTTACCATTATTCAGACCTAAGACGCAAATTTGGCAAGAGCCAAGCTTACGGCGCAGCTGACAGCAAGGTAAGTTTGGCGCAAATCAAAGCTCATCCCACCATTGCAGCGTTTGATGAAGCCGATTATCAAAGCATCGTTTTTGTCGACGGTAAATTGCGCGCTGATCTTTCCGATACAGGTGCGTCTTTAGCTGACAGCGCCCCCACTTGGGCAGCTGAAAACCTAAAGCGAGCTGATAATGGAAACCACATCGACAATCTCACCCGTGCCATGTGGCGTGACGGCATATGCCTAGACATAGAAGAATCCAGCGACAAGCCAATCCATCTTATCTTCGTCAGCTCAGGCCAATCAAATGTGGCGCATTTCAACCGTCATTATATTAGCCTTGCCGACAATGTGACAGCCACATTGATTGAAAGCCACATCAACCTAGATGACGAGCCTAGCTTTAACCTGCATCATTTCAATTTTAAGCTCGCCACTGCCGCCAATCTCACCCATTTCGTGGTCAACGGCGAGAATGATAAAGCCGTCAATATCTGCCGCACCGAAGGCGATTATGCCGATAAAGTCGAATTAAATTCAACCGCCTTAGCCATTGGCGGCGCATGGACACGCCGCGAAGGTGACCTATATTGCAACGGCTCGAACATGGATTTAAAAATCTCTGGCGCGGTATTAGCAGGCGGCGAACAACATATCGATAACAGCTATGTAGTGCATCATAAATTGCCCGAAAACATCAGCTTCCAACGTTTTAAAAACGTGATTGACGATAAAGCTCATGCCATTTTCCAAGGCAAAGTGATCGTGGCGATAGACGCCCAAAAAACCGATGGACAACAAATGTCACAAAGCATTTTATTGTCCGATGATGCCAGCATCAGCACCAAACCAGAGCTAGAAATTTATGCCGATGATGTCGAATGTGCCCATGGCGCAACAGTTGGCGCATTGGATGAAGACACTCTATTCTATCTGCGCGCCCGCGGCATTCCCAAAAAAATCGCCCAACGCTTGCTGATTCACGCCTTTGTTGCCGAGATTTCGGACGAATTACCCGAAGCGCTTAACATCGCTGCCGATAAACTAATCACCGTGTGGCTCAACGCCCATTTGGAGGCCTGATATATGTATGACGTAGCAAAAATCAGAGCCGATTTCCCGATTCTTAGCCGCGAAATCTATGGCAAACCACTAACTTATTTAGACAATGGCGCCTCCGCCCAAAAACCGCAAATAGTGCTAGATGCCATTCAAAAAGGCTTTGGTGTTGAATATGCCAATGTCCATCGCGGCCTACATTATCTATCCAACACATCGACCCAAAAGTTCGAAGATTCGCGCCGCATTGTACAAAAATTCATCAATGCCAAATCCGAAAATGAAGTGGTTTTCACCAAAAACGCCACCGAAGCGATTAACCTAGTCGCCGCATCTTTAGGCCAAGCTACATCCAGCAGGCCTGCGCAAATTTCCGAGGGCGATGAGATCATCATCTCAGTTATGGAGCATCATTCCAACATTGTGCCTTGGCATTTCTTACGCGAACGTAACGGCGCGGTGCTAAAATGGTCACCCATCGATCAACAAGGCAATTTCCTGCTTGATGAGTATAAAAAACTCTTCACCAGCAAAACCAAATTGGTCGCCATCACCCATATGTCCAACGCCATTGGCACCATCACGCCAATGAAAAAAATCATCGAAATTGCGCACGAGCATGGCGTTAAAGTGCTGGTCGATGGTTCACAATCTGCCGTACATATGGATATAGATGTGCAAGATTTAGATGCCGATTTTTTCGTCTTCACCGGCCATAAAACCTACGGTCCCTCAGGCATCGGCATCCTATATGGCAAGCAAGACCTACTCAATGCCCTGCCACCATTTCTAGGCGGCGGCGAGATGATTGACATGGTCACCCAAGATAAAATCACCTATTTAGATGCCCCGCATCGCTTCGAAGCAGGCACACCCGCCATTGTCGAAGCCATTGCACTCGGCACCGCGCTCGAATATATAATGGGCATCGGCCGCCAAAACATCATGGCACACGAAAACAACCTGCTTAAAATCGCCACCGAAGAGCTGAAAAAAATCAACAGCCTCAGCATCACTGGTGAGGCCGACCATAAAGGTGCAATCATTTCGTTCAGCGTCGGCGATGTGCATCCACATGACATCAGCACCATCATCGACCGCGAAGGCGTGGCGGTGCGGGCAGGCAGCCATTGCGCCCAACCAGTATTAGATTTTTTTGGCAAAACCGCCACATGTAGGGCGTCTTTTGGCCTATATAATGATGAAAATGACATTGATAGATTGGTTGCGGCAGTTAAAAAAGCCCAAACCTTCTTTATGTGAGTCCTCTTTATGTAAGAAAGTGAGTGATATTATGGTGAAAAAATTTACCGAAGAACAACTGGCAGCCGTGATGCATGGTCAAAACCATCCGCATGATCAAAAAGATGAGTTCGATTTCTTGCCCGAAGAAGAAAAACCAAAAAATCCAGCCCTAGACGCCGCCATTAAAGGCGAATTCTATGCAGGCGATGAAGCCAATAAACCTGACATCGAATCATCAGCCTTAAGCGAAGAAGAGCTTATGCGCTTCACCGATGATTTAATTGCCGCATTTAAAACCGTCTATGACCCCGAAATCCCCGTTGATATTTACGAATTAGGCCTTATCTATAAAGTGGATATTGATGATGACCGTAAAGTCGACATCGTCATGACACTGACCGCGCCAGGCTGCCCTGTAGCAGGCGAAATGCCAGGTTGGATCGAGGATGCAGCGCGCAATGTACCAGGCATATCCGATGCCAGTGTTGAGCTGGTGTTCGACCCACCTTGGGGCCCAGAAAGAATGAGCGATGAAGCAAAAGTTGCTCTTAATATGTTTTAAGCCTATTATGGAATGATTATGACTAAATTTACAAGTTTGACATTAACCGACCGCGCGGCAAACCGCGTCAAAGAAATCATGCAAGACATGGGCGATGAAGTGATTGGCCTGCGTGTTGGCATCAAAAAAGGTGGCTGTGCTGGTTTTGAATATGTCATGGAATATGCCGAATCAATCGAACCGTTGGATGAAGTGATTAAAACCAATGGCGTCACGGTACTCATTGATTCAAAAGCGCTTTTATTCCTATTGGGTACGGAAATGGATTTTGTGACCGAAAAAATGTCATCAAAATTCACCTTCACCAACCCCAATCAAACCAGCTCTTGCGGCTGTGGCGAATCAGTTGAGCTAACTCCAGTTTCAGACCTGACGTTAGTCAAAGCCCGCGCCTAATGCCAACAAACCCAGAATATGTCGATTGGATCGTCGATCAACTATCCGACTTTGCCGATGTCACAACCAAGCGCCTATTTGGCGGGCATGCGGTGCTTAAGGACAATCTCAATTTTGGCTTGATATTCGATGATGAGCTTTATCTCAAAGCCGATGAGCAAAATTTGCAACGCTTTAAAAGCGCGGATAGTCAACAATTCACCTATCAAAAAGCTGATAAAACCATTTATGTGAGTTTTTGGACGGTGCCCGAAACCGTTATAGAAGATATAGATGAATTTGCTTTATGGGCACATGATGCATATGACGCCGCTTTGCGCGCCAAAAAACCAAAAAAAAAATCTAAAAGTAAATGAATGTCAGCAGATTAAGCTAGGGCTTTTCTAGCTTCAGGCACTTCTTTTTCAGTTCTAACTTGATTGCGACCCGAATGCTTGGCAAAGTATAAAGCGTTATCTGCACGCCCAATTAAATCATCAATTGGCTCGCCATTACGGTAAGACGCCATGCCAAAGCAAATGGTGATGGAACCCAAATTTTCGCCAGTTGAGCGTTTAACCAATTCTTTGCCTTCAACCGCTCTACGGATTTTATTGGCAATTTTTTTCGCGGCGGCTAAGCCGGTTTTTGTCAAAATAATTGCAAATTCTTCGCCGCCGTATCGCGCCACCATATCGCGTCCTTTGACCCCATCACTTAATGTAGATGCCACCAAACGAAGCACTTGATCACCAGTCTGATGGCCAAATGTATCATTAAAGCGTTTAAAGTGGTCAATATCACCGATCAATACGCAAAGGTCAGATTTCTTCTCTTTGGCAATGGCAATTTCCGATTCTATGGTTTCGTCAAAATATTTTCTATTGGCGATACCGGTAAGTTGGTCAGTGCGAGCTTCAGCGCGCACTTCAGATAAGCTGCCGCTTAGTTCAGAGATCTGGCGGTTTGACTCGGCTAGCTTGCCTTCAAGTAAGCTACTATTCTTTTTCATATCTTCTGTCGCCAGCATCAAGCTTTCAACGATAGATTTAACAGCAGCAGAATCAACGTTAGATGAAAGTTCGTCGGTTACTTCGCCAAGTTTTTCACTATATGAGTTGGTTTCACCCAAAGCAGCAGAGATCATCGCTGTGACTTGATCAACTTCATCTGCCATCTGATTGGTGATTTCATCAACCTTATTGGCCGATGCGTTGCTGGAAATCAATTTTGTATGAATGTCTTCTAACGCGCCCGATTTGTCACCAACTTCCGACCTAATGACTTGATTTACCGCCAATATGAGCGATTTATTATAGCCTTGGGTATAAGTGTAGATAATCTCAAAGTTAATAGGTGTAGACACAAGCTGATGTTTGCTCAGAAATTCTAAAGTCGTCTTCGCAATTTCATGTGAATGCCCGATATTTTCCATACGACTGACCCTATATTCTTCTCTAAACATACCCTTGAGGATATTTTAAATCACAATATACATATATAATACAATTTTCCTATCAAAAAGTAAATTGTTCGTAATTCGCACGGTTCAATTAACAGGTAATTTATTTGGATAAAACAGATGATCGCAAAAGAAAATCTGGAATATGGTCATTTGAGCCAAATGCCACAATGTCTTTATCGTGTTTTTTGGCATTTACCTTTGGTTCTGAGATTTCACTTTTAGGGCTTTTGACTTCGGGTTGCGTCTCTACCACAGGTTTTTCAACCACACGGCTAGTTGAGCGCTCTGGCTTTACAGTGCGGTCATTCTTTTGGGCGGAAGGTTTATGAGAACCAGAGCCCAATTTATATTTTTCTGGGCCACGGTGTCCATTATTACGGCTAGCGCGCCCTGGGCGGCCACGCAGTTTAGATGACGCTTCATAATCGTCTTCGCTTGGCGCTTCACCTTCCCATTTTATGGGTTGTTCGGTTAGCTTCTCAATGGCTTTTATTTGTCTTATGTCGTCAAAAGTCACCATAGAGATGGCAGTACCACTGCGTCCCGCGCGGCCAGTACGGCCAATGCGATGCACATAATCTTCTGGTTGCATGGGTATATCAAAATTAATTACATGGCTTACATTGGGAATGTCAAGTCCGCGCGCCGCCACATCAGAGGCCACCAAAATTTGCAATTTATTATTTTTAAATTTCGCCAAAACTTCCATACGTGCTGATTGCGCCATATCACCATGCAGGGCACCAACATCAAATTTATGAACCAATAAAGATTTAAGAATAATCTCAACATCTTTTTTTCTATTGGCAAAAATAATGGCATTTTTAATTTCTATTCCGCCCAATATATCTCTCAAACATTGGCGTTTTTCTTTGTGCCCAGATGGTGCGTAAACCACCTTTTGTTCAATTGTATTGGCGGTCGTTGCGGCACGTGCCACTTCAACCCGCGCAGGGTTTTGCAAAAATTTATCAGCCAGCACTTGAATTTCCTTCGGCATAGTAGCCGAGAAAAGTAAAGTTTGGCGGGTGAAAGGTATGAGTTTAGATATACGTTCAATATCAGGAATAAAGCCCATATCTAACATACGGTCAGCTTCGTCAATGACAAAATATTCAACCCGCGTTAGCATCAGCTTGCCGCGTTCGAAATGGTCCATCATGCGGCCTGGTGTCGCAATCAATACATCTGCACCACGGTCTAAAATACGTTCTTGGTCTTTAAATGCCACACCACCTATTAGCAACGCAACCGATAATTTATGGCGTTTGCCATATTTTTCAAAGTTTTCAAATACTTGTGCTGCCAATTCACGTGTCGGGCATAATATAAGCGAGCGCGGCATACGGGCGCGGGCGCGGCCTGTTTCTAATTTGGTCAGCAACGGCAATGTGAAGGATGCGGTTTTACCGGTACCTGTTTGGGCAATGCCCAACACATCGCGGCCTTTCAAAATTTCGGGAATGGCAGCGGTTTGAATCGGTGTTGGCACTGTATAGCCAACTTCTTCAATGGTGTCGGTAACTTTTTTACTTAATCCGAGGTCGGAAAATAACATGTACATTTGATCCTAAATCATATTTAAATCTTAACGCTCCGCAACGTGTATACCGCATATATAAAGGGGATTAGAAGGGTCGTCAACAAAGCTTTTTGAACATGATTAATTGAGTTTGACTCAGATTTGAGTAAATTATGGTTAATCTCAAGCATCTTCAGTTGGATTCTAAATGTCCAATTCAGCTCCATCGGCGAATTGGGCATTCTGTTGGATGAATTGAAAACGTGCTTCAGGTTTAGAGCCCATCAATTGTTCAACCACTGTGGCTGTCAATTCAATTTCATCTTCATCAATCCCCACTTGCAATAAAGTGCGTTTTTCAGCCAGCATGGTGGTTTCTTTTAGTTGAGCGGGCATCATTTCACCAAGGCCTTTAAAGCGCCCAATGTCAATCTTACCGCGGCCATTAAACTCAGTCTTCATCAATTCATCTTTATGGTCATCATCGCGAGCGTATAAAGTCTTGGCGCCTTGGGTGATGCGGTAAAGCGGTGGCACTGCTAAATATAAATGCTTATTTTTAATCAAATCAGGAATTTCACGATAGAAGAATGTAATCAACAAAGAGGCAATATGCGCGCCATCAACATCAGCATCAGTCATGATAATGATTTTTTCATAACGTAAATCACTATTTGAATATTTGCTACCTGTGCCCACACCCAATGCCAATAAAAGGTCATTAATTTGTTGGTTCGCCGCCAATTTGGCCGCTGTCGCATTGGCAACATTCAAAATTTTACCGCGCAATGGCAAGATGGCTTGGTTTTTACGGTTACGGGCTTGTTTGGCACTGCCGCCCGCGCTGTCACCTTCGACAATAAATAATTCAGTGCCTTTAGCGCTGTTGATAGAACAATCAGCAAGCTTGCCAGGCAGGCGCAATCTACGCGTCGCGGCTTTGCGGCTCACCTCTTTGTCTTTTTTGCGTTTTAACCGTTCATCAGAACGGTCGACCGCCCATTCAAGTAATCTGTCGGCTTGTCTGGGGTTCGATGTCAACCAATGGTCAAACGGGTCACGCAGAGTGCTTTCTACAATACGCGTGGCTTCACTGCTCGAAAGCTTTTCTTTGGTCTGGCCTTGAAATTCAGGTTCTCGAATGAATACAGAAAGCAATATGCCCACGCCTGTCAAAACATCATCACCAATAATCTGCGAGGTTTTTTTCACATTTTTTAAATCACCATAGGCTTTCAAACCTTTAAGCAATGCCCCTCGCATACCCGCTTCATGCGTGCCACCATCAATGGTCGGTACGGTATTACAATAACTGTTTACAAAGCCATCACCCAAATACCACGCAATCGCCCATTCGACCGAGCCATGGCCACCATCTTTGGTGGTTTTACCTCTGAATATCTCTTCAGTGATGCGGGTTTTACCCTTAATTCGCGTTTCTAGATAATCCGACAACCCATTTGGGAAATGGAATGTTTCTTTAAGCGGTGTGGTGTCATTCTCGCCAATTAATTCTGGCGCACAGCTCCATCTAATTTGCACGCCGCCATATAAATATGCCTTGGCGCGTGCCATTTTATAAACCCGACTGGCACGAAATCTACCCTTTGCGCCAAAAATTTGTGCGTCGGGATGAAAGCGCACTTTGGTGCCACGGCGGTTTTTAATCGGGCCCAAATGCTCAAGCCCACCTTGCGGTATGCCACGGCTAAATGTTTGGCGATAAAGCTGCTGCCCCCGCGCCACTTCCACAATCAAGTCGTCAGATAATGCGTTCACCACCGATGCACCCACACCATGCAAACCGCCAGATGTTTCATAAACATCCGAGTTAAATTTACCGCCCGCATGCAAAACGGTAAAAATCACCTCAAGTGCTGATTTGTTTTCAAATTTAGGATGTGGATCAATCGGCATGCCGCGGCCATTGTCAGTCACCGTCACATAGCCATCAGCATCGAGCGAAATATCAATCCAGCTCGCATGGCCTGCCACCACTTCATCCATACTATTGTCGATAATTTCGGCAAATAAATGATGCAAAGCTTTTTCGTCCGTGCCGCCAATATACATACCAGGGCGATGGCGTACAGGCTCAAGCCCTTCTAAAATTTCGATATCAGCCGCACCATAAGCTTCTTCGCCTTTGGTTCTACCAACAGGTTGGCTCGACATGTCGATTTCAGGTACAGCTTCGGCCACAACTGATTCGTTATTTGTCGCGGGCTTTGCATCTGGTAAACTAGCCGTAGGCACAGGCTTTTGAGCCGTGGCTTGCACCAACGGTTCAGTGGCCTTTACTTTGTTTTTATTTGGTTTTTTGATCGGCTCCGCGCCGCTTGATGTCTGCAATAGCCCACCAAATAAATCATCTGTCATACTTGTTTTTTCGCCGCGTCTAAAGTTTACATATCTTGTTTATTAATTTATAGTAACATTAGCTTCATTGGCAAGTTGTTTGGTTAATTGCCCATTATTAGGAGGGAAAAACAATGGTTCTTATGCACACCCCCATTTGTGATTTTGGCAAATCAGCGCCAGATTTCCTTCTGCCCGCCACCGATGGCAAAAGTTACAGCTTTGCCGACATTAAAGGCGAGCGTGGCACATTAATCATGTTCATCTGCAACCATTGCCCCTATGTAAAAGCCATTGCTGACCGCATTGCCAGCGACGCCAAAAAATTGCAACGCTTAGGCATTGGTGTGGCCGCCATTAGCTCCAATGATATTGCCGATCACCCCGAAGATGATTTCGAACATATGAAAATTGAAGCGCGGCTTAACGACTTTAGCTTTCCTTATATGTATGACGAAAGCCAAGCCATCGCTAAGGCCTATGGCGCCATCTGCACCCCCGATTTTTTTGGCTATAATGCCGACAATAAATTACAATATCGCGGTAGGCTCGATGCCTCAGGCATTCATGCCGCCACATTAGATGTCAAGCGCGACCTGCTCAACGCCATGCAAATGATCGCCGAAACAGGCCACGGCCCCGTCGATCAAATCGCCTCGGCAGGCTGTTCAATTAAATGGAAATAGCTGGCGTTTAAACCGTCTACATCAGCCTTTATCCTTAAAAATATCTTCAATCGCCTGCTCAAACAGCCGCGCTATTTTAAACGCCAAGGGCAGGGATGGGTCATAACGCCCACTCTCAATGGCGTTAATCGATTGGCGCGATACGTCTAGCTTTTCACCCAGAACAGCTTGCGACCAACCCCGTTCAGCCCGCAAAACTTTAAGCTTATTCTTCATGGCCAAACCCTTTTTCTTTGGCTTTTATAAAACCAAGAGAAACCGAAAAGCCTAACCAAAATATAGGCACAAGCCAAAATATTGGCAATGCAGGCAGCCTTAAAAGCATTTCGATCATGCCCCATCCAGTGGCCATTGCCAGCATGCACAATAGGCCAATCAACAAGGCCTTAATCTGTATCATGCGCATATATTCATCTAGTTCGGTAATGAATCGCCAGTGCGCCCATGCCATGCCCCCAATCGCTATAATGGGTATAACAGCTAAGGCATAATATACAGCTTTGGCTAATCCCGTATTGCCTTGCGACCAAAAATTAAATATTGATTCCGAGGTTGTCATCCCGTCCCGAGCCCATACGGCGATGGCAATACTGATTATATATAGCCCCATTGCAGGTAAGGCCATTTTATAATAACGATGAATGGCTTGTTTTTCAGTCATGTTTTTTATCCCTATGGTTTAAAAATGCTTCAGTGAGGCCATAACCCACACAGAATATAACCAAAAACCACAGGCTGGGTATCCGCGCCACATCGGCAATCTCTTCCAATATGCCCCAACTAGCCGAAATGGACAGCATCAACGCCAAACCAACCATCATAGCTTTGATTTGCCGCGAACGTAAATATTCATCGAGACTATTCACATAGCGCCAATGTTCCGCAATTCCATATAACAAAGCCAAAATCGGCAAAAGCGTCAGCCCATAGAGAATAAAGATCGAAAAATTCATATATTTACGCATTAACGACACGCCTATCATGCCAATCAAATACAACCCCATAGATATGGCGAATGATTTATAATAACGTTTTTTTGCCAACTTCATTTCCATTTTAATCTCCTCACTATTTGCTAAATGTGGCGAGCGACTGAAACATACGCTCGGTTCTCAAATTCTGCGGCCAATTCCAAAATTCCCAAAACACCCCGCCCCAGGAGTCGCTACTATGTGCAAAAGATAATAATATAAAATCCGCACGCCCCACAATGTCTTCAAATGCCACCATGCGCACAACGTCTTGAAAGCGGCTATCATTAGAATTGTCGCGGCTGTCACCCATCATAAAATAATGCCCCTCAGGTATATGATAAACACCCGTATGGTCAGCCCGCACATTGCCATAATTTAAAACCTGATGTGCCACATCATTGGGCAGGGTTTCGATATAACGCCCAACAGTTTCTACATTGCCATATGCGTCAGTCTCGTCAAAATCACTCACCTTGACCAAACCAACCGCTTTGCCATTAATCTGTAATACACCATCAACCATTTGTATTTCATCACCAGGCAAGCCAACCAAACGCTTTATATAATCGGTTGTTTGGTCAACGCCCCTAAACACCACAATGTCACCCAATTTAGGCTCAACACCAAATATACGCCCCACAACGGGCAAAGCAGAAAACGGCACACTATGTTTAGAATACCCATAGGCATATTTGCTGATATAGAGATAATCACCAATCAATAATGTCGGCACCATTGATGCGGTGGGAATGAACACCAAAGTAAATATAAAACTCCGAACAACCAAAGCAATCAACAAAGCCTGCACCACAACTTTTATCAATTCCCAAATTTCGCGTGGCATGTTTTTGTTTTTTGTTTTCGTTTCACTGATCATTTTAAAACCCACATATGTAAAGTAAGCTTAACATAATGCTGAAATCGAAATTGTCAAGTAAGCTTTACAATAAATCATCTATTTAAATGCAGGAATGATAAAATCTTCAATCATACCCGTTGTTGGCACATCAGGGCTAAAATTATTAGCAGTCATAATCACCGCAAGGTCAAGCTCGGCAAATAATAACAATTCTTGCCCACCCCAGCCTTCGGCCGAATCTTGGCTATAAGTGATGCCATCAACTACATACTCCTTACCCCACCAAAAATAACCATAATCTGTAAGCGCCGCCATTTTGGTTGGCGTGTGATTGGTAAACGAGTCTCTAACCCAATTTTTAGGCAATAAGGCGTGGTCGTCCCAAACCCCATCATTTAGCATCAATTCGCCAATTTTTGCCAAATCACGTGGCCGTAGCATCACACCGCCTGCAGTGTTGATACGGCCATCCATTTGTTCCTGCCAAAGCAAATTTTCAAATCCCAAGGTTTTCAAAGTGCTGGTTCTTTGCAAATAATCCAACACGCTGTCTGCGCCCGTGGCATTTTTAATGATCGCGCCAATCACCGTCACATAACCACCACTATAAGTAAACACTTCGCCAGGTTGGTTAATCAACCCAAGCGATAAAGTAAACTCAACACCATCCTCACTCATCGCTTCTTGCATGCGGATATTCTTCGGGTCGCTATAAGGCGGGTTTTGCTCGTTCCAATCAAACCCTGCACTCATAGTCAGCAGATGTTTGATTGTAATGGCCTGTTTGCCATCCTTAAGCAAATGCCTATATCGCGGCAGGTATTTGCCAATCGGCTCGTCAACACTGCCAATAAAGCCCTGCTTAATGGCACTGCCAACCAATAAAGACGTAATGCTCTTGCTAACCGATTGCATTTGATGCGCTTGTGCGTCGCCATAATAATTATAATATTGCTCAACCACCAATTTGCCATCTTTAACAATTAGCAAACTGTCAATTTCGCCATAGGCACCAGCCTCAATATTCTCAATTAATTTATAAATGAGTTTTTCAGAACCCGTCACATCACTAAGAGCCGCAACCTTCAAGCCATCATTTAGCGCCTCTGGTACAGCATAACCCGCAGATTCCATACTAACGTCACTTAAATCACCAAGCTTTTTTTGTTCATCCAAAATCAAATCAAGCCGCGTAAAATCAATCAATTGACCTTTTTGATCAAGTGTTAATTTATTCACCACACCATCATCAGGTTTAAAGCTAAAAATAATATCTTCCATATTCAAAATATAAAATTCATTATTATTTTTACGCACCAATTGCACTTGGTTGCCATTAGGGTTCTTAAAATAAAGCTCACTATCTTTCATCAAAAATTCAATGGTCGTTTTCGATAATGTCGCCGCAGAAATGGCATATTTACCAATAATTTTATCAGTCTCAATGGCAGCCTTGGTTATACTGCTTTCATTTGTGCCACTGGTGTCAACACTCAATTTTTGCGGTGGGTTTACCAACAAACCCGCAATTTCACCATTCTCACCAAGCCTAATTTTCAGAGCAATTTTATGTGTCGCGGTGGTCACAACATAGTCTAGCTCATCGCCAGTAATTTCAACCGGCACGCCTACCAATTCATAAACTTCACCCATCATAGCGCGAATTTTAGCCAATGGCGCAACCGCCAAAAATGTCGGCTCAAACTGCTCAGCCCGTGCAGGTTGGCCATTAAATATCTCACCTATCACTTTAACTTCCGCATCGCCAGCATGGGCGAATACAGCGCTATAGACAAACATAATTCCGCTAACAAGCATACGGCTAAAATACCGTGGTTTTGGTATATATGTCATTTCTCTTCTCCAATTCTGGGCAAAATAACCCTGTCGATGGTTCGACATTTTTTCATTCAATTGATTTACTTATTCAGCTATCATATTCTAAAGACTAATCTTTTAGCACCAGTTCAGTTCTGTAGACACTATAAGACACGATCAACACGCCTATATAATTAAGTCCAAGACCAATGATCAGCGCAGGTATCGCAAAATTCACCATAGTGAAAGCAATGATCAAACAAATCACACATACAATGGTCAAAGTGAAACCAGCAAACCGTTGAGATCTTTGCCACGCCAAATCACTCTTCAAATTCCAGCGGCAAGCCCAGCCAGAAAATAATGACATGTTCATTTTAGGCGCTATATTGGCAATGAAGAATATAAATAATATAGTCGCAACCGATATAGCCAGTTGAAATTTATCTTGATGAGTGTCCATAGATTCCTCGGACAGATAAACCGAAAAAAACATGAAGGTTGACATGCTACAATAAAAAACCGCCAACATATAATATCGGATATTGGTTTTTTTCAGGTTTTTCGCCAACGCTTCTTTATGTGGTTCCTTTTTGGCCGCAAACAAACCAGCCAATACAACCGCTATATACACGCAAGGTAAGGCAAATACATAAACGAAAATAGTTGGGTCTTTGCCAAAGCAATTCATCAAGCCAAGCGCGGCATCACATTCTAGTTTTGCAAGGGCATAGGGGTAGGTGAAATAGCTAGCAATCAGCATAAATATCACCGCCACCGCATGCATTTTCATCGGTTGGGTTTGGCTAATTTTAAATTCAGTTTCGGTCATTCTTATCTCCTTCTTGGAGTGGTAGATTTAAATAATGTTGTTCTTGTTTGTAAACGTAATAGGAAACGATAAAGCACCCAGCATAGGCAATTATTATCCCTCCTACGAAAATATACGGCACACTTACAGGCCAAATAAACGCCATAATCAAGGATATAAGCGAGCTAATGGCCAAGCCAAACCCCATAAAACGTTGCGATTTTTCCCACGATAATTCACTTTTTTGGTTCCATGGCGTGGGGAAGCCAGACCATAGTGATTTGGTGTTTTTAGCCGTAATATTCGCCACCCAAAGCATCAGTAGACATAGTGATACATCAAAAGTTAAGTCGATCATGTCAGCATATTGGAGAAGCAAGTCTTTAGGCAAAGTCGTTAATAATTGCAAGCCTATATGGCCCATAATCAAAATAACAATCATCAATAAGTTAATCGGTACAAACCGCGGTATATTAACCGCTTGAGCGGTTTTTTCGGCATCGCTCACGGGCATGAATAGTGACATTAAAATTATAACTGTCGGTATTGCAGGCGTGGCAAATAATACAAAATATTTTACATACCACGCAGTATCAGCAGCAGACCTGCCAGCTTCTACCGCGTCAATAAAAGCCGCTTCGACATAGGGGTAAGCGATAAAACTAATCGCCACCATCAAAATCAAACCAATACAATGAATTATCAGAATTTTTCTTTTGCCTTTATAATATTCGATATGTTCCATTATTTTCCCTCCGAATTATTTGATTTTTCTAGCTGATACTGCTCTTGTTGGTAGACGTAATAAGAAACGATACAACAACCGCCATATGAGATGAGCATTCCACCAATGACAATGCTATTGAATAAATCTACGGATATGAATACGGCGAAAAAACACAATATAGATGCCAGTGACAAAGCAAAGCCGATAAATCGTTGCGATTTTTCCCAAGCCAAATCACTTTTTAAATTCCACGGTGTCGGCCAACCAGAAAACACGGAACGGTTCATTTTTGCGGATATATTAACCAAATAAAGGAAGAATAGTGAGGCGGATGACAACCCAATTGTAATGAATTTGTTCGCGTTTAGCTGAGCCATGTCGGTAGGCAGGGAAATATATATCAATATCAATATATGGATAAACATCAAGAATGCCGCCAGATGATAATACTGCCTTATTATTTTTGGTAAATTATTCAATGCTGCTTTCATTTCCTTTTCACTAGCACCTATATAGGTTAGGAAAATGATTGTGGCGGCAAGTAATGGCAGTATTGCCATTATAATCACCTTGAAGGCAATTTTTTCATTGCAAATGGGTGCAAAATTTTCCAATCGACAATTCAATTCATTACCAATGAATAATGCAGCTGCAAAATTCGTTGCCATAGCCACGATCAGCACCCAGATCATAATGAGTCTCATTCTTTTTTCAGCCAATTTGTATTCTACATTTCCCATCATTCATCCCCCATTTTTTTGGTTTCATTGCCAATATCAAACATGCCCATCAACCCACCTAAAGCTTCTTCCAAAACACTCAATCTAATGTGATAGGTGAGGGTGGTGCCGCTGCGCACTTGTTCAATTAATTCAGCGTCTTTTAATATGTTTAAATGCCCCGAAACCGTTGGCTTGGTGACATCAAATTTTGCCGCAATCTCGCTTGCATTTCTGGGTGCTGTGCGCAACATAGCCAATATGTCGCGCCGCATCGGGTGGGCGAGTGCTTTTAATACTTCTTGCATAAACGTTTCCTATTTAGCATTATACCTAATTAGGCAAATGGCTAATTATTAATTAGGCATTTCCCTAATTAAAGTCAAGTGGTGTTTTTAAATTTAATCGTGTAAGTTAAAATAAAATTACAGATACGAGTTTAACATCATGGAAAATAACGATAAAAATTTCACGGGCTCGATACCAGAATTCTACGACACTTACCTAGTTCCGCTCATTTTTGAAGAGTTTGCCGATGATTTAGCCACCCGCATCATGGTGGAATCGCCAAACTCTATATTGGAAATTGCCGCTGGTAGTGGGGTTGTACCGCGTGCTTTAGGTGCAAAAATAGCCGCTGATGTAAAATATACAATCACCGATCTCAACCAGCCAATGCTAGATTACGCAAAGCAAAAGCAGCCCAAAAACCCCAATATAAGTTGGCAGCAGGCAGATGTGATGGCGCTACCGTTTGAAGATAATGCCTTTGACGCGGTGGTTTGCCAATTTGGCTTTATGTTCTTTCCCGATAAAATCGCCGCCATGAAAGAAGTGAAGCGTGTCCTTAAACCAAATGGTGAATTGATATTTAATGTCTGGGACTGCATCGAAAATAATGTATTTGCCGATTTAGTGACACAGGCGGCAAGCCAGATTCACCCCGAAAACCCACCATTATTTTTAGAGCGAACGCCGCATGGCTTTTATGACAATGATGCCATGCGCAAAACCCTGCAAGATGCAGGTTTTAAAAGCATAATCATTCAAGACAAAGTGGCCATGAGCACAGCGCCAAGCGCCTTACACGCCGCCAAAGCCTATTGCCACGGCACACCACTGCGTAATGAGTTAGAGGCTTTGGGCGAGGGCTCTTTAGACCAAGTCACCCAAGCCGCTGCCGATTGGATCGCAAAATTTTACGGCAAAGCTGAGGTCGCTGCGCAAATTCAAGGCTTTGTCATCACCGCATCTTAATGCCGCAATACCAATTCAATGCGGGTGTTTTTCTGAACTGAGTTCACACTGGCAGGGTTTTTAATCGGGCTTAAATCACCAACCCCCTTGGTAATAATTTTGTCTGCATCAGCGCCCGCCTGTATAAGCTTCTCATACAGCCTCAACGCCACCCGCATAGATTTCGGCTCATTATCTTCTTGCTCGTAAACATGGCTGACTAAGTAAAACTTCCGTTCATCAGCCTTTAAAAATTCAACCAGATTATCAAAACTAGTTCGGTTTGCCATAAGCCCGTAAAAAACAATTTTGCCATAACGCTTCATACGGCTCTTCATCTGCCCCACATTATATTGTGCATCCAATATAATGCCATCTTGGCTTATCTGCCTCAAAACATGTATGCCATCACCGATAAATGTCAGCTCCAACCAGTGGCTATCACCATCAGCATAATATTTATAAGTCGCGCGGCTTTCATCTTCAAACACCAACTTGCCATCAAACTTGCGCACTTGCTCCAAATAAAATGGCACCAGCTGAATGCGAGTAGGGGTGATCAACCAATCACCCGTATATTTATACTGTATGTTAAGCACAGCGCCTTGCTTGCGTAAACTAACCGCCTGATGCGCCGCGTCAAAAACACTAAAATGCTGCGCACCATCATCTTTAACATCGCACCCAATCACTTCATGTTGTTTCGGTGGAGTTAGCAAAAACTCATCAGGGCAGGCGGCCAAGCTCGGCATCGCCCACAATATAAAAATTAAAATCAGAATATTTTTCATAACTCAGCCCATAAAAAAACCGAGATGCCAAAACATCTCGGTTCAATTTATAACATGTTTTAAAACAGATTATAGAGAGTAATACATATCAAACTCAACAGGATGAGGCGTTTGATCATAACGGATCACATCTGCCATCTTAAGTTTAATAAAGCCATCAATTTGGTCATCACTAAACACACCACCAGCTTTTAGGAAGTCACGGTCAGCGTCTAGACATTCTAGCGCTTCACGTAGGCTACCTGCCACTGTAGGAATTTCAGCCAATTCAGCAGGCGGTAGGTCATAGAGATCTTTGTCCATCGCTTCGCCAGGGTGAATTTTGTTAGCAATGCCGTCAAGGCCAGCCATAAGCATAGCAGAGAAAGCAAGATATGAGTTAGCCATCGCATCAGGGAAACGCACTTCAACACGCTTAGCATTCGGGCTGTCAGCAGCCGGAATACGACAAGATGCGCTGCGGTTAGCCGCAGAATAAGCCAACAATACTGGCGCTTCAAAACCCGGTACAAGGCGCTTATAGCTGTTTGTAGTTGGGTTAGTAAAAGCATTCAACGCTTTAGCATGCTTAATGATACCACCAATATAGAATAAAGCAGTTTCAGAAAGGTCAGCATATTGGTTACCAGCAAATACAGGCTTGCCATCTTTCCAGATAGATTGATGCACATGCATACCAGAACCATTGTCAGAATATATTGGTTTAGGCATAAATGTAGCGGTTTTGCCATAAGCAGCCGTTACGTTAAACACAGCATATTTAAACGCTTGCATGCTATCGCCCATTGTCGTCAATGTGCCAAATTTAACACCCAGCTCATGCTGTGCAGCACCAACTTCATGATGATGCTTTTCAACAACAACATTCATGTCTTTCATCACTGTCAACATTTCAGAACGCATATCTTGCGCACTATCAACAGGGTTCACAGGGAAGTAACCACCTTTTAAGCGCGGACGATGGCCAAGGTTGCCATTGGCATATTCAGCATCTGAATTGCTTGGCAATTCTTCGCCGTCAATTTCAAAACCAGTTTTGTAATCACTCGTTTTAAATTTAACATCGTCAAAAATAAAGAATTCAGCTTCTGGGCCAACAAACACTGTATCACCAACGCCAGTTTGCTTCAAATAAGCTTCGGCACGTTTGGCAGTAGAGCGTGGGTCACGGTTGTAACCTTCACCCGTGTTAGGGTCAAGAATGTCACAAGTGATGACCATAGTTGTTTGGCCATAAAATGGGTCGATAAACGCTGTGTCCAAATCAGGTGCCATATTCATGTCAGATTCATTAATCGCGCGCCAACCTTCGATAGATGAGCCGTCAAACATAACGCCATCTTCAAACATATCTTCATCAACAGCCGTTACATCCATAGTCACATGGTGCCATTTGCCGTTAGGGTCGGTAAAACGCAAATCTACAAATTTTACGTCTTTCTCTTTAATTTCGGCCAAAATGCCCGCAATTGTTTGTTTCGACATATTTTTTTCCTTCTTTTACTCAGATTATATTCTAATACATAGCACTCAAATAATATAGTGCTTAAATGGCTTCAGGGCCAGTTTCACCTGTTCTGATACGTATCACTTCATCTATCTTAGAGATGAATATTTTACCGTCGCCAATGCGCCCAGTGCGTGCGGCATTGATAATGGCCTCCACAGCTTTATCCAACAAACTCTCTTCTAGCACAATCTCAATTTTAATTTTAGGTAAAAAATCAACAACATATTCTGCGCCTCTATATAGCTCAGTATGGCCTTTTTGACGGCCAAAGCCTTTGGCTTCAATCACTGTGATGCCTTGCAACCCAATTTCCTGAAGAGACTCCTTCACTTCATCAAGTTTAAATGGCTTAATGATAGCTTCGATTTTTTTCATAACGGCTCCTCGAACAAAAGTTAAATTTCTAGTCTCTACAATAATAGCAATAAGCATGCCAAAATAAAACGGCTTAAATTCAGGCATTTCGTCGCAGTTTTATGAGAATCGCCACAATTCGGCCTTTATTTTAATCACACTGCCTGTATTTTAATCATTTAAGCGGCAATCATCTTCTAATCATAAAGTCGTAAGCCTATATACTTAGAAGGAATTTCAAATTATGTTAAGTCCTTTTATTTATGACTCTGCTTAAGTTTTTTAGCTAGGTAAATATTATGATGAAAACACACAAATTAAAACAACAATTTTTAAATAAACTTATTTTGTTTCCAAAGGCCTCTCGCGGGCAAATATCCATAATGTTTGCATTGCTCCTCATTCCAATTGTAGGGTTTATTGGTGGTGTGCTAGATTTTTCTCAAAAAATTTCCTACGAAAACAAATTGCAGTCCACCTTAGACAGTGTGTCCATAGCCGTGGCAAAAGAAATTGCTCGCAATAATACGGCAAAAGATGCAGATTTAAAAAAAATTGGCGACATTATTTTTAAAACCAATCACATATTGCCCGATAACATAACCGCCAGCCCTTATGTAATTCTCCGCGATAAAGAAACCCTAACAGTTTCGCAAACCGCCAGTTTAAAGACCAGTTTCATGGCATTGGTCGGCGTGTCTAAACTAGAAATCGAAATTACATCAAAGATTAACATCAAGCGTAGCGATGTTGAGTTGGCAATGATTTTAGATATGTCAGGCTCAATGCGTGGCTCAAAAATGAGTGACTTAAAAATCGCAACCAAAGATTTGGTCAATACGCTGATACAAGACACAACTGGCCTCGCTTCCGTAAAAATTTCATACATTCCTTGGACGCGCGGCGTGCTGATCAATAACCCCATGAACAAACAGGTCCTAAAAAACAACTATTCGGGTAAATATAATTGTGGTGGCTCCCGCAAAAAGCCAACAGAAAAGTCACCAGCCAAACAACCCATATCCGCGAGTTTGGATAAGTGGGGCTACCAAGAGTCTTGCCCCCAAACATCAATTGTACCGCTAACCGACAATAAAACTGTATTGCTAAGCGCCGTCAATGGCTGGGTGGCAGATGGTGGCACTTATAGTGACACAGGCCTCACATGGGGCTGGGGCACTCTATCCCCCGCTTGGAATGGCCTATGGAGCACAACTGCCGCGGCAAAACCCTATGAAAAAGTCAAAAAGTTCGTGGTGTTGATGACCGATGGTGACAATAACACAACGCAAGCCGATACCCGATCCAAAGCTTTATGTAAAAAGATGAAAGCCAAAGGCATCAAAATTTACTCAATCGCCTTTAAAGCGGGTAAAAATGCCCAGAAACTACTAAAAAATTGCGCGTCCACATTAGCCATGTATATCGATGCTTCAAGCGGCGATGCACTTAAAGAAGCCTTTAAACAAATCGCCGATGAAGTCGGCGCCTTCTACATTTCAGGCTAATTTCACATTTTACGAGAAAGCTTACCCAATACGCCATCCATTTAAACCCAATTCAAAATTCCCCAACTATGTGAACAATTTGGGGATAGTGTGAACAATTTCAATGAAACGTCATTATTTGATTGACTGAATGTTTGGGTATGTTATTTAACCACCACTATCTCATGCGGATGTGGTGGAATTGGTAGACACGCCAGATTTAGGTTCTGGTGCCGCGAGGCGTGAAGGTTCAAGTCCTTTCATCCGTACCAAGCTCTAACAAAGCTGACAGCCCCTTACAGAAAATTACAAGCGCGAAAAACACTTCCGAATTGTTGATAATATTAACATTTTTAGGTCATTGTTTGCTGTCACAATGTTAATTATACCTTCATCGACTTATATGGCTCGGGGGATAAATGAGGTTACTTTACAAAAACCCGATAGCTTATGCCTGTGAGGGCAAAACCCATAAAGAAAAAGAACACAATATCGGCCGTGCCGAAGTATGTTTGGCCACCTTGCAGCAAATAGAGGCAAACTACTTGGCTGGCGAATGCGGCAACAACAATAATTCTGTTCAGCAAAAAACTGCGTTGTTGGGTTTGTGGCTTATTTGCTTTGGTGAAGTAATAAAGGTTTACCGAGCCAAACGCGGTGAAAATAACAATCGGCCACAGGTTATTTGTAAAATCAAACATCGAGTAGAAAATAATCGCCCCAAACCAAATTGCGGACAACGTACCGTAAAAATATTTCATGATTGCTCTCCTATTTTAAAAAATAAACTAGCAAGCATAGTCTACCACAAAACTGCCTTTTTTTCAAGGTGGTGGGGGTTTGTGTGCGATTTAAGGAGTATGCAGGGGTGTTATGAGTTCTGAGTATATAAAAATTGGTGCTGATATTGTTTTATTTTTTGGAAATAAATTTCTTAAAAAAAAATGGAATGAATTCATGGCCAATGACATCCGAAAAGAACAAGATTGTGGCGAACAAAAGCGTATATTGATAGGTTTGGAGAAGTAGAAAAACTGAGTTAAAGCTTTGGGATGCAATGAGCAAAATTGGATAAATCCAACAGGTTATAAATGCTAAGGCGAACGATATTTGGCGATTTTTTTTGCCGCGTGTAAGAGAAAAATTACTTGTTGTTTTGTTTTTGCCGAAATGCAAATGCGCTTTAGGTTGAATAAACCTTGGAATCGCACAAACCCAAAACAGAAGGTTTGTAAAAATAAGTATATTCGAATTATCGTGGTTCGTATCAACGGGGGTTACCGAAAAAATAAGCAACACGAAAATAAGGTATATGGGCGCAAGGACGTAGTGAATTATTGAAATTCCCATTCTAAAAGAATACAGCATATAAAACGGCCTAAAAATATTAAAATAAACTACGAGCTTGAAGCTAACTTAATCTTATTTTTATTGCAAGTGAGGGTTGTGGTGTGAATTCTTGCTTATTGACAAGTCAGAGAATTGAGTGCGATGTTTGGGGTGCATGGCAATAGCTGTGCCGAGTATAGCAGCTCGAAATTACAGGCGCTCAACACGCTCTTAAAACGTGCTTTTTACGTTTAGCGAATGGATGTATCTATGGGGCGTTTACGAGGCACTTCGGTGCGCCGTTTCCTGTACTCGGTCTACTAACTTGTAAACGTCTCATCATTTTCTTTGACATAATATAGCTTTTCAAAATAAAGCCTCAGCTTGATCATCAGAAACCTCAATTTCGAATTTCTGGCTTAATTTCGCCTGCAAATCTTTGGCATCAGTAATTTCACTCTGGCTCGCAATGCCATTCTCAATAACCGAATACATATTTTCCCGAATAACCAATGTCTGATTATTACATATTCTTGCCACCACCAAATTTTTAGTAAACCCAGAATCTGGGTGGCAATTGGTGTAATAATTTGCCAACTCAAAATCAATTTCCAAACATTGAGTTTTTTCAAAAATATAGAGCGCAAAAAATTCGCCCTCCTTAATCATCTCAAGCGTATATACGCCCTTATCCTCAATAATGCGGAACACATCACCATTCGCACCTGTCACAACCTCACCAGTAAGCGGCACAAGGCATGTCGGGGCATAACGCCCAAACCCGACATCGGCCATATATCCCTGCCCATCTAGTGTCACAACTGTAATACGATGGGTGAGGGGCGCTTCATCATCTTTATTAAACGTCACCCGCGCCAAATAGGCAGATGTTTCAAGCCGCAGTTTCTCAGCCATTGCATAGAATAATTTATTGTGCTCAAAGCAATATCCACCCCGACGGCGCGTTACAATTTTATCCTGAATGTCATCAAAACCGAGCGATAATATTTGGTCTTTATTCAGCAATAAGTCGATATTGTTAAAGCAAAATGTCGCCATATGCCTAGCAATCATCAAGTTCAGCAACTCAAATTTTGGCAGGCCAGCATCTAAATCTAAAGCTGCTAGATATTGGTTCAAATGGCTCAAATACTTATCGCCAGCATGGCCAAAATTGCAGGCACCGTTTGCACATATATTATTTTCTTAGATGCCGTTGCCGCGCCATAAACCCCCGCCACTGCCACAAATATCAAAAATAACATGCTGATATTCCATTGCCACCCAGCATCATTAATAAACAAGCTATATATCAAACCAGCGGCTAAAAAACCATTATACAAGCCTTGGTTGGCAGCCATGGCTTTGGTCGGCTCAAACATATCTTTAGCAAAACTTCTAAACACTTTAGGGCCGCGTGTGGTCCATGCAAACATTTCAAACCACATAATATAAAGGTGAATCATAATCACCAAAATCACCAAAATCTGTCCAACAAATGCCATAAAAAACCTCCCTTAAACTTTCCACAAAGGTTAAGGGAGGTTTGGTTTAATGTCAAAACCATTTTACTTGGTTTTGATGAGTTAGCGGCCAAGCGAATAAGCTAGGCCGAATTAGATGCGGCACCAAACCAGTGCAATTCGATGCCGCATCTTTCATCAGCAGGCTAAAAACTTAACCTGTCGATCTCACTTCATCAGTGAATTTCTGAAGCTCAGATTTGAGCATATTGGATTGTTCAAGCAATTCAGTGGCCGAAGCCATCACTTCGTTAGAAGCGCTATCCGCTTCTTTTGAAGCATTGGTCACTTCGCCAATGTTAAGCGATACTTTTTGCGTGCCGTCAGCAGCTTCTTGCGCATTCGTACTAATTTCCTGTGTGGCAAGGCCTTGTTGTTCTACGGCTATGGCTATAGACGATGATATCTCTTCTATTTTGGCGATCACATTGCCAATGCCGTCCATCGAGCTTAGCGCTTGTTGCGTGGCATTATGCACTTCTTGAATGTGCGAAGATATTTCATCAGTCGCCTCTGCCGTTTTGCTGGCTAACCCTTTAACTTCCGATGCCACAATAGCAAAACCACGCCCCGCTTCACCCGCACGGGCAGACTCGATGGTGGCATTTAATGCCAGCAGGTTAGTTTGGTCAGCTATCGAGGCGATGAGTGTCACCACACCACCAATTTTCTCAACCGTTGTGGCTAAGTTTTTCATTTCTTCGCTGGTTTTATGCACTTCTTCTACTGCGGATTTTGAGGCTTTTCTCGCTGCTACGGCTTGCTGGTTTATCTCAACCACCGATTGTGACATTTCTTCGCTTGCTGCGGCCACAGATTGCACATTGCTATTCGCAACCTCAGATGCATTTGCTACCAAATTGGCGTTTTCACTGGTGGTCTGCGATATGGTGGACATCATTTTAGCGGTGTCTTGCAATTGTTTAGAGGCCGCAGACACACTGTTCACAATACCACCGACATCAGCATCAAAATCATCGGCCATTTTATTCATCATTTGTTGTTTTTCAATTTCAGAACGTTTTTTATCTTCTTGCTGCTTAACTTCAAGCCGCTCTTTTTCAATGGAATTGTCTTTAAACACCAATACGCATTTAATCATTTGGCCAATTTCATTTTTGCTCACTGGCGGCAAATCAACTTCCAAATTCCCCGCCGCTAAGTCATTCATCCGCGCAATGATGGTGCTGAATGATTTATTGATGCTCCGAATGATGACAAAAGATAAGAAAATAATCACAATAAACGCAATGAGCGTAACCAGCCCAGCTGTCCACAACCCCGCATTGGCTTTTGCCCCCAATTTCGCAATGTCAGCTAATAATGTTTCCGATAGAATATTTTCAATTTTTTTCAATTCGTTGATTTTTAAGGTGATGGCATCAAACCAAATCTTACTAGTCAGTTGTTTAAAATCACCTTCTATGCCACCTTCAATGATAATCTCACGCATGTCATCAACTTCAATTATTTTGCCATCGGCTAAAAACTGCTCAAATAACGTCACTTGCTCATCAGTGGCTTGCGTCGTAAATAGAGTGTCATAAGTATCCTGCACAGTGATCAAACTTTTAAACTGGTCAATCGCCGCAAGGCCAAATTTACCGTCCGATATGCCACTCGCACCGACCGCACGTTCAATGCCCGCGCGTTCTTTGCTTTGCAAAAAGCTCGTATAGCTAATATATGCAGATGTAATATTAGGGTCTTCGCTCAATTGCCCAATCTCATCAATAAACCGTAGATTTTGCGCATTTAACTGCGTGTAATAACCAATGGCTTCCGCTTTGGACAGGCTCAAAGCATCCACTTGGCTGCGTGTTGCTACCATCATATCGATATTCTTGAGCAGTAGATTAAGCGAATTTACAAATTCCGCACCGTAAACTGTAGAATCTTGGCCATCCAAATAACCTTCCAATTCTTGTTTAAATTTATCGGTATTTTGCCTTTGTGTCGCCAATTCACTGCCAAAATTCAAACCATCACTGCCCACAAATATCGCGGTGGCACCCCGTTCTTTTTGTTGCTCATGCACTAAATTGCTTAATTTCACCGCTAAATTGGTCAGTTCACCCAATTCGGTCATGGCTTTGTTTTTTTGGTATTCTTCTGATACCAACTGGCTGGCAAAATAAGTAAGTGCCAATAAAGGCAGTAGCACTAGTATCATAATCATATATGACAGTTTCATTTTCGACAAAAATTGCATTATAGGCTCCGTTAACCGATATTTAAAGATAGGCCAACATAAACTCGATATGATTAATCAAAGTTTAATTGCAATATCAATGGATTAACAGGTATATAGCTGTGTCGAAAGGTCTATATTAATTCAATAATTTTTCCAGCTTTTATCACCATTTTGTGGTTTTTTGTATTGGCAACCATCTCAATATCATCCGAAGGGTCGCCATCCACCACTAAAATATCGGCCGCGCAATCAGCTGCAATCAGCCCGTGATTCTCAAGCCCCATCAAGTCAGCCCCATTAAAGGTCGATATACGCAATGCATCCACATGGCTCATGCCATTGGCGCACATAAGCCGCAATTCATCGGCATTTTTACCGTGTATATTGTGCGGTGTGCCTGCATCTGTACCCATGGCAATCTTGCCACCAGCTTCATAAAATAACTTCATAGAAACTTTGTGCGCTTCGGCCACACGTTGGCATTTTTCAATCACAAAAGCAGGAATTCTCGGCCCGTCGGTATTCTCAGCATTGTCCAATATATTATATAAAGCCGCAAATGTCGGCACCACATAAGTGCCAGCCGCCAGCATTTTATCAATGCATTCTTGCGTTAAAAATATACCATGTTCAATGCTATCAATGCCCGCATTCACCGCGTTTAAAATGCCTTCTGTGCCTTGCGCATGGCTGGCAGTGCGTTTATGAAAACGGTGCGCTTCATGCACGCCAACCGCCATCTCTTCAGCATTATAATGGGCATCTTCAGGGTTCACACCGGGCGTCATCACCCCGCCTGTCGCCATAATTTTTATCAAGTCAGAACCAGCTAATATTTGCTCACGCACCGCTTTGCGCACTTCATCCACGCCATCAGCCACGCGGCCATGAATATGCCCATGCCCGCCCGTCATGCAAATAATCTTGCCAGATGCATAAATGGTCGGGCCATCAAATTCACCGCGGTTAACCGCATCTCTAACCCCAAATTCCATATATTCGCGCCCGCCGCAATCACGCACCGCAGTCACACCGCCGCGCAAAGTAGCTTGAGCATTTTTCAATGCAGTCAGCGTAAATTGCGAAGGCCCCATTTTATCGCCATCCGCCCGCGGGTCGCCCGATGCGGTATAACATAAATGCACATGGCAATCGACCAAGCCCGGCAAGATAGTCTGGCCACTCACATCATGGCTTTGTCCACTAAACCCAGCAAATTTATCATCATTGCCAATTTGGCTTATTTTGCCATTTTCAATCAGTACCGAATGAATGCCATCCAGCATATTTTTGCCGTCAAAAATTTTGCCATTGCGCAATAAAATTGTATTTTCCATGATATTCCTTAAGCTTGTAACATATCTAATTGGGGCATTAAACTAAGCAAATGTTGGCTATATTCATGCTGTGGGTCTTCAAATAGTTTTTCTGTTTCCGCGAGTTCCAAAACCTGCCCATGCCGCATCACAGCCACCCGATCACACATTTGCCTGATCACTGGTAAATCATGGCTGATGAACATCATGGTAAGATTAAGTTCTTCCTGTAAATCTTTTAATAGATTCAATATTTGCGCCTGAACAGATACATCCAACGCCGATGTCGGTTCATCACATATCAAAAACCGCGGCCGTGTCGCCAATGCGCGCGCGATAGATATACGCTGTCTTTGCCCACCCGAAAATTGATGCGGATATTTGGCATAAGCGTCATCCGACATGCCAACCAGCTTAAGCAAATCCAAAACAATATGCTCAGCCTCAGCCTTCGAGCCCGCAAGTTTATGAAACAAGATCGGTTCAGCCACAATGTCCATCACCCGCATGCGGGCGTTGAGTGACGAGAACGGGTCTTGAAACACCATTTGCATTTGCCGCCGATAAGGCAAAACTTCGGGCGTGTGGCTAATGGCACTAATCTCTTTGCCCAAAAATTTTACCGCGCCTTTATAAGGTTTATATAGTCCCGTCACCATGCGTGCAATGGTCGATTTCCCACTGCCACTTTCGCCCACAATGCCGAATGTCTCACCTTCTTTAATGTTAAAATTCACATCCTTCACCGCGTCTAAATAACGCCGCTTGCTCTTAAACAGGCTATTGGTAATTTGAAACCGCATACCCAAATTCTCCAGCTGCAATATAGTGCCATCATCCGCAACTTTCATTTCAAAATCGCGGCTTTGCCCCAACCAATGGGTGCTAACATCAAACTCGTCTTTTCTCTCAACCACATCCTCAATATAAGTCACCAGCGGGAAGCGCCTTACCTTTTTGTCAGGCCGCGGAATGGCACTAATCAAGCTTTTGGTATATTCATGCTGCGGATTGCCGATAATTTGTTTGGTCTCACCAATTTCCATCAGCTGGCTATTATACATCACCGCCACACGGTCAGCCACTTCAGCAATCACTCCCATATCATGGGTCACCAAAATCATGCCAACATTTTTTTCACGGCATAATTTGCGCATTAAATCCAATATCTGCTTCTGCACCGAAACATCAAGCGCGGTTGTCGGCTCATCAGCAATAATCAATTCAGGCTCGCCACATAAGGCCAATGCAATCACCACCCGTTGCCGCATCCCGCCCGAAAATTGATGCGGGTAATGCTCCATACGAATAAGCGGGTCAGGAATACCAACTTGCTCCAGCAGCTCAAACGCCTTTTTCTCCGAGCCTTTACGGCCAAGCTTAAGGTGCAAATTAATGCTTTCAACCAACTGTTGTTTAATGGTTTTCAACGGGTCAAGCGAGGTTTGCGGGTCTTGGAAAATCATCCCAATTTTTTTGCCACGTATCAGCCGTTTTTCTTCAGCCGATAAATTGTCAATCCGCGCTCCATTCAAATACACTTCGCCTTTTATCACCTCCCCAGGAGGCTCCAGCAATGCAATAATCGCGTTGCCAATGGTCGATTTTCCAGCGCCACTTTCGCCCACCACGCCCAAAATCTCTCCGCGTTCAACGCTCAGCGAAACATCTTTCACCGCCACAAACATGCCATGGCGGCTCGGAAAACCAATTGAGATATTTTTCACATCTAACAAAGCCATAATCTACCTCAATTTCGGGTTGAGTGCATCACGCAGCCAATCGCCAAAAATATTCACACTTAAAACCAAAACCACCAATGCCAAACCAGGGAATAAAGTAATCCACCATTCGCCCGAAAGCAGATATTCATTGCCGATGCGAATCAACGTGCCAAGCGATGGCGTGGTCGGCGACATACCAACCCCCAAAAAGCTCAACGTCGCCTCGGTGATAATCGCCGTCGCCAAATGTATGGTGCCGATCACAAATAATGGGTTCAATACATTGGGTAAAATATGCTTTACCGCAATGATGCGGCTAGGCAGGCCAATCACCAGCCCCGCTTGCACATATTCTTTGTGTTTTTCAACCATCACACTGCCTCGAATGGTACGCGCATATTGCACCCAGCCAGAGATAGAAATGGCAAAAATCAACACATAAATAGCCAATTCATCATGCAATTCACGCGGCAACAATCCGCGCATCACACCGTCGATTAACAAAGCAATCAATATGGCAGGGAAGGAAAGCTGAATGTCAGCCACCCGCATAATAAAACTATCAATTCGCCCGCCAGCATAACCCGCCAATAGGCCAAGGCTAACCCCCGCAATGGCCGAAATAATCACCGAAGCAAGCCCCACAAATACCGAGATTTGCGCACCATATAAGATGCCAGACCATATGTCGCGGCCTTGGTCATCAGTACCCAAAAAGAATTTATCTTCACCATATTCACCAGCCCAAGGCGGCGGTAAATCCGCATCCATCAGCTCCAATGTTGCCAAGTCAAATATATCAAATGGCGCAACCCATTGCGCGGCGGCCGCCAAAAACAGGCACACAACCATGGTGATAAACGACACAATCGCCACAGGTGAGCGGGTAAAATCATACCATAAGTCACCTTTAAGAAATTGCACCCATTTCGAGTTGCTCTTCATTTCAGAATCAGCCATGTTTTGAGCCTCCATCAATGGTCAGTCGCGGGTCAACAAACGCATATAAAATATCTACCGCCAAATTAATCGCCACAAATACCACGCTAATCATCATCAAATAAGCCGCCATCACAGGCACATCAACTTCTTCAATCGCTTGAATGAACAACATGCCCATGCCAGGCCATTGAAACACCGTCTCAGTAATAATCGCAAACGCCATCACCAAACCCAATTGCAAACCAATAATGGTGATCACAGGTATCAGCGTATTCTTAAGCGCATGCCCAAAATTCACCGCATTTTCTTTCAGGCCACGAGCCCGCGCAAATTTAATATAATCAGTGGTCAAAACTTCCAGCATTTCAGTGCGCACCAAGCGCATAATTAAAGTCATCTGGAACAAAGCCAAAGTCACTGCAGGCAATATAAGCGATTTAATACCCGACCAAGTCAGCAAGCCCGTGCTCCAAAAACCAATCTGCACCACTTCGCCGCGGCCAAAGGTCGGTAACCAGCGCAATATCACTCCAAATAAAAATATAAAAAGAATGCCAATTAAAAATGTCGGCAGCGATATGCCAACCAGAGATACAGTCATAAATGACCGCGATAAAAAGCCTTTACGCCTTATCGCCGTATAAACCCCCATCGGTATGCCAACAAACACCGAGAGCAGGGCAGAGATAATAGAAAGTTCCAACGTCGCTGGAGCACGTTCAGCAATCAGCTGGCTGACAGGTACTTTATGTCGATAGCTCAAACCAAAATCACCAACCGCAGCCCCTTTAATGAAATTAAAAAACTGTATCGGGAAGGGGTCATTTAAACCCAACCGTTCGGCCAAAGCTTCACGCTCAACCAATGTTGTATCTTGCCCCACCATATTGTTGATCGGATCACCAACAAATTTAAACAAAGCAAAGGCAATAAATGCCACAGACAGCAAAACCATAAAGCTTTGCACCAATCTTTTAATCAAGAAAGAAAACACGCCATTATCCTATATATAAATAAGTGGTCGATAAATTATCGACCACTCAATTTGTTACTTAGATTATTTGAACACCACATAACGGAAATCAAATGCATTATCAGCACGTTGATTAACCGTCAATTTGTCGCTCACACCCCAAGATAATGGTTGCTGATGAATCGGCAAATAGCCAACTTCATCTTTAACGATTTGCATCGCTTCATCCACATAAGCTTGGCGTTTGTCAGCATCTGTTTCAACTTGAATCAGCGTAGTCAATTCATCAACCCGAGCATTACAATAGTTACCAAGGTTAAATAAACCCACATTTTTCTCTGCATTTTGGCAAGCGATCAAGCTGTTCAAAACATTATGTACATCCATAGAACCAGGTGTCCAACCCAATAGATACATTGATGTGTCATAATTATTCTGAGCGAGCACTTTAGCAAAATATTTAGCTTTAGGCTGTGCTAAAACTTTCATCTTAATGCCAATTTTAGCCATCATAGATGCCGCAGCAATACAGATTTTTTCATCATTCACATAGCGATTATTTGGGCAATCAATGGTGATTTCAAATCCATCAGGGTAACCAGCTTCAGCCAATAGCTTTCTGCTCAATTCAGGGTCATAAGTGTAAGGCGTGTTATATTCTGGGTTAAAGCCATTCACTTGTGGCGCAATCATCAAACCAGTTGGTGTTGCAGCACCGCGCATGATTTTTTTCTTAATCACTTCAAGGTCAAGCGCATGCGCCATAGCTTGGCGAACCCGAATGTCTTTCAGTGGGTTCTTACCCTTAACGTTAGAATATAACAATTCATCACGCATTTGGTCCATACCAAGGAAAATGGTACGCGCTTCAGCACCTTTAAGAGCACTCACGCCATCTTCACTATCCAAACGGCTCCAGTCTTGTACAGGGATAGGATACACCATATCCAACTCACCAGAGATAAGCGCAGCCGTACGTGTAGCGGCTTGTTTAACTGGTGTAAAAATCACATCAGTCACGTTGCTGATAATATCTTTATTCCAATGATTTTCTGTGCGTTTAAATACAGTCTTTACATCAGGTTGGCGGAGAGTCACTTCAAATGGGCCCGTGCCATTGGCATGGTTTAACGAATAACCATTGGCACTTTCTTCTTTCACATTGGCAGCAGAACCTGCACCATTTTCTTCAGACCATTCTTTGTCCATCATGTAAATCCAAGCCCATTCGCTTGGCATTAATGGTTGTGGGCCGTCAGTATGCACTTCAACCGTTAGATCATCAATTTTCTTAATGTCGACCACCATGCCGCCACGTACTTTTTGGTCAGAGCCTTCAGATAATGTACGCTTCCAAGAGAAGATCACATCATCAGCATTAAAGCTGTTGCCATTGTGAAATTTCACACCTTCGCGCAATTTAAACACGATGGTGGTCGGTGATGTCACTTCCCAACTTGTTGCCAAACCGGGTATAACCTTAATGTCCTGATCCAACATAGTCAGACCTTCATATACATTGCTCAAAAAGCCCAATGTAAATGTTTCGTTCAAACCATGTGGGTCAAGGCTTTGTGCATCGCCTTGGAAAGCGAATTTAAGCGTATTGGCTTCGGCCAACCCCGCACTCAATATCATACTAGCAGCTGCCACAGTGGTCAGCATTTTTTTCATTATTGTCATGTCATTCTCCCTGTCTATTTTGTTATGTCTTCATTCTGGTTATCAGTTTTTCGATAAATAAAGCACCAAGCTTTATCTGCTCAATCTCAATAAATTCATCTGGTTTATGTGCTTGATCAATAGAACCAGGCCCACAAATAATCGTCGAATACCCAGCTCGTTGAAACAAACCAGCCTCTGTGCCATAAGACACCGCAACCGCATGGTTGCTCGAGGTTAAATTCAGCGCCAATTTTTCGGCATTCCCGCCTTTTTCTGGCTGTAAACCAGGCGAGATTACATCGCGCACAATCTCAATTTGGCAAGCGGGATTGTCATTTTTCATTTGCTTTTCAACAGTTTGAGCAAATTTTCTAAATTGGTCAATATATTTATCAGGCTCATCATGCGGCAATGTGCGCAAATCCATCAAAAATTCGCAATGGTTGGGTATAATGTTATTCGCCGTCCCGCCATTTAATATGCCTACATTTAAGGTGTTATGATTAGGCACCAAACTTGTCACACTTTTATCAGGGTTTTGTTTAAACTCATCAAGCAAATCGCTTAAAAAATTAATCAGCTTGGCCGCAGCAAAATTGGCGCTCACACCTAAATTTGTTTTGCTAGAATGCGCTTCAACACCACGTATGCGGGTGATTAATGTATTGTAACTTTTGTGTAAATTGGCCACTTGCATACTGGTTGGTTCGCCAATAATGACCGCTTCAACAGGTGGTAAGTTTTTCACCAATTCAGGCACTAATTTTTGCGCACCTTGGCAACCTGTTTCTTCGTCATAAGAAAAACATAGATGGATAGGGCGTCTTAAATTAGCTGCCAACATATCAGGCACCGCCGCCAAACAAATGGCCACAAAGCCTTTCATATCACAGGTGCCGCGGCCATAATATTTGCCGCCACGTTGGGTCAATTCAAAAGGGTCAGATGCCCAGTCTTGTCCATCAACGGGCACCACATCGGTATGGCCAGAAAGAATAACGCCGCCAGCCACTTGCGGGCCAATAGTGGCATATAAATTGGCTTTATTTTCCTCGTCATTATGAACGAGGCGGCTTTCAATGCCAAGATCGGAGAGATAGCTTCTGATATATTTAATCAGCTCAAGATTTGAGTGGCGCGAGACCGTATCAAAACCAATTAATTTCGCCAATATGTTTTGAATGTCTTTCATAATCCCCAACTCAATCACTAATATATTTCATTTACACATAATAAAATCATATTATCAATACACATAATTGCTTTACCCTATTCATTTATACTATACTGTTAGCAATTTTAAATGGAGGCAATATGCAAATCAGGCAATTAGAAATGTTCCAAAACACCATGCGCTATGGCACGGTTAGCGAAGCTGCTAAAGTAATGAACATTTCCCAACCCTCCGCCAGCAGGCTGATTGCTGATTTAGAACAATCGGTTGGTTTTGCCTTATTCATCCGTGCCAAAGGTCGTTTGCACCCATCACCTGAAGGTTTAAAATTCTTTCAAGAGGTCGAAAAAACTTTCGGCGTGCTCACACATTTAGAGCAATATGCAGAAAAATTAAAAACCGAGCGTAGTGACGGCCTACGCATTGCCGTCACACCAGCTTTATCAACCATTTTTGCCCCAAATATTGTCAAATTATTTCGCCAATCCTACCCCGAAGCACGCATTACTATGGTGGCACATTCGCCCGATATTATTTTCAACATTCTGCAAACTGAGGATATAGATTTAGCCTTCACCAATAAAATCGTTAAGTTGCCCAACATTAGCGAGGAGATTTTGGTCAATGCCGATTTCATCTGCGTCATGCCAAAAGATCATCCTCTAAGCCATAAAAGCATCATCACACCAGATGATTTGCAAGGTCAAGATTATATTGAATTGGCCGAGGAGGGCTCCCACATTTGGCCATCGCATCGTGAATTATTTAAAAAATATAACATTAAAACCCGCAATCTATATTCGACTCAACGCTCGCCCTCAGCTTATGGCATGGTCGATGCTGGTTTGGGTATTGGCATTTTTGAGCCGTTCAGTTATGAGTTATGGGCCAGCCGTAATGTAGTGGCAAAACCTTTTTTGCCCAAGCTCACTTATAGCTATGCGGCCTATTTTCCCAATGATCGAATACGCTCCGAGTTGGCGAGGGTATTCGTTAACATCGCCATGCAATACATCAAGGACACCCCGTTGCCATTTACCGATATTTTTGCCCAATATGATGTATAATGGTGTTAGTCAGCCTAAAAATAGCAAAAAAACCATTTTTTCTCTGCAAAATTTACCTAAAACGGATTTCTAGCTTGCAACTTGCACGCCAAAAAGATAAGCACTATTTCAGAAAAATAAATTTAGTATCCCCATGTTAAAGGGGCTTAAACGGAAGATATGACAATGCAGGTTACTGAAAGCCTAAATAAAGGTCTAAAGCGCGCACTAGAAATCACTGTGTCAAAAGAAGATTTGAATTCAAAACTAGATGCAAAACTAGAGCAGTTAAAGGGACAAGTTAGAATCAATGGCTTCCGCCCGGGTAAAGTTCCAACCGCTCACCTTAAAAAGCTTTACGGCAAATCTGCTATGTCTGAAATCGTGCAAGAGCTTATCACGGCCGAAAGTGCCGCAGCACTAGAAGAACGCAAAGAACGCCCAGCCTACCAACCAGACATTAAATTGTCAGATGATGATAAAGACGTTGATGGCATTTTAGCTGGCACAATCGATCTTAAATTTGATGTTGAATATGAAGTCATTCCAGCCTTTGACATTCCAGACTTTAAAAAAGTTAAAGTCGAAAAGCTAGTCGCCAAAGTCGCAGACAAAGAAATCGACACCGCCATTGCCGAGCTAGCCAAAAGCTACCAAGATTTCGAACCTAAGAAAAAAGGTTCAAAAGCCAAAAATGGCGATAAAGTTGAAATCAACTTTGTCGGCACAGTTAACGGCAAAAACTTCGAAGGCGGCAGCGGCGAGAATGTGCCACTAGAATTAGGTGCAAAACAATTCATCCCAGGTTTTGAAGAGCAAATTATTGGTGCCCAAGTTGGTGACGAGATCACAGTTAAAGTGACCTTCCCAGATGATTATTCAGCCAAAGACCTTGCCGGCAGCGATGCTGAATTTGCAGTTATAGTGCTTGAAGTGTCTAAAGCTGTTGAATCTAAATTGGATGATGAATTCGCCAAAAAATTAGGCCTAGAAGATATGGCTCAATTGCGCGAACGCATTACAGAGCAATTAAGCGGCGAGCTAGATCAAGCTTCACGCCAAAAAGTAAAACGCGCATTGCTAGATGAATTAGAAAAATTGGTAGATTTTGAACTTCCAGAAAAACTTCTAACTCAAGAATTTGATGCGATCTTCGCACAAGTTAAAGAAGAAATGGAACGCGCTGGTAAATCTTTTGAAGATGAAGACACCACAGAAGAAGAAGCCACCAAAGAATATCAAGCCATTGCCCAACGTCGTGTGCGCTTAGGTCTGTTGCTTGCTGAAGTTGGTGAGCAAAAAGAAATCAAAGTTCCAGACGAAGAAGTGAACCAAGCTTTAATCGCTCAAGTTCGCCAATATCCAGGTCAAGAACAACAAATCATCGAATATTATAAAAACAACCCACAAGCCGTGGCGCAAATTCGTGCCCCACTATTTGAAGAAAAAGTGGTTGATTATATTCTTGAATTGGCAACCATCACCGATAAAACAGTGTCGCGTGAAGAATTGCTAAAAGCCGATGACGAAGATGAGACAGAAGAAGGCCATGTACACGGCCCAGATTGTGATCATGATCACGATTAATTTTAGCAGGCGGATTTAATCCTCGTTAATCACAAGTTTTATAAACGCCGCATGTATATATATGCGGCGTTTATTTTGTTTTAAGACATGGCGTTTACTTTGTTCTATATTATCCAAGCCATTAACCATTAGTATAAATTTTGCTATCTCGAATCACCGCAATTCAATTAAAGTGGCTTTAACAAAAAAATGACTTGAAATTTTGCCAATAAAGCATAAATTCATGCTTCAATTTAAAAACGCTAGACTATAGTTTTAGGAAAATAATATGCGCGATATAATGGACATTCAAAATAATCTAGTGCCAATGGTGGTTGAACAAACCAACCGCGGTGAGCGCTCATATGATATTTTTTCACGTTTGCTTAAAGAGCGAATTATTTTCATCAATGGCCCGTTCGAAGATGCGATGTCATCTATTGTTTGTGCACAATTGCTGTTTTTAGAAGCCGAAAACCCCAATAAAGAAATTTCTATCTATATCAATTCACCGGGCGGCGTGGTTACGTCTGGTATGGCGATTTATGACACCATGCAATTCATCCGCCCACCAGTGGCAACGCTGGTTATGGGGCAAGCTTGTTCAATGGGTGCGCATATTCTTATGGCAGGCGAGCCAGGCTTGCGCCGCGCATTGCCCAACGCTCGTGTTATGGTGCATCAACCTTCAGGTGGCTTCCAAGGCACCGCTGCCGATATAGAACGTCATGCCAAAGAAATTTTAGATATGCGTGGTCGCTTGAATGATATGGTGGTCAGACACACAGGTCAAAAGCTAGCCGCGGTCGAAGAAGCTTTTGAGCGCGATAATTTCATGACCGCACAAGAAGCCAAAGAATTTGGTTTGATCGATGAGGTTGTAGATCATCGCGAACCCGTAAAAAGTGCAGATTAAGTTAAAGAAAATAATTTCTTAACAAAATAAAAAAATAAATTTTGTTAAGTAAATATAATTTTCAATATGGTAAAGTTGCCTAAATATAGATTGATTAGGCACGAAATGGAGATAAGATGAGTAAAGTTGGTAGTGGCAAAGATTCAAAAAACACCCTTTATTGCTCCTTTTGTGGCAAAAGCCAACATGAGGTGCGCAAACTAATTGCAGGACCAACCGTGTTCATTTGCGATGAGTGTGTCGAATTGTGTATGGATATCATCCGCGAAGAGAATAAGAGCGCCTTGGTTAAAACCGATGGCGTGCCCACCCCGCAATATATATGCGATATATTGGACGATTATGTAATCGGTCAACCACAAGCCAAGCGCGTATTGGCAGTGGCTGTCCATAACCATTACAAGCGTTTGGAACATGCCGCCAAAAATGGCGATGACATCGAATTGGCAAAATCCAACATCATGTTGGTAGGCCCAACTGGTTGCGGTAAAACATTGCTAGCGCAAACCTTAGCCCGCATCATCGATGTGCCGTTCACTATGGCCGATGCCACCACATTAACCGAAGCTGGTTATGTGGGCGAAGATGTTGAAAATATCATCCTAAAATTATTACAAGCCGCCGATTACAATGTCGAACGCGCTGAACGCGGCATCGTTTATATCGATGAAGTCGATAAAATCAGCCGTAAATCCGACAACCCATCCATCACACGCGATGTGTCGGGTGAGGGCGTGCAACAAGCTTTGCTTAAAATTATGGAAGGCACAGTTGCCTCCGTGCCTCCGCAAGGTGGCCGTAAACATCCACAACAAGAGTTTCTGCAAGTCGATACCACCAACATCATGTTCATCGTTGGCGGTGCTTTTTCAGGGCTAGAAAAAATCATCGCTGCCCGTGGCCGCTCAACCTCTATTGGTTTTGGTGCAACGGTCGAAGGTGAAGATGACCGCCAAACAGGCGAAATTCTGCGCGATCTTGAGCCCGAAGATCTACATAAATTTGGCCTCATCCCAGAGTTTATCGGCCGTGTGCCAGTGATTGCGACTTTAGAAAATCTCGATGAAGACGCGTTGATTCAAATCTTGACTGAGCCAAAGAATGCTTTGCTCAAACAATATCAACGCCTATTCGAAATGGAAGATGTTAAGCTTACCTTTAGCAAAGAAGCCCTTGTCGCCGTTACCAAACTAGCGTTTGAACGCAAAACAGGTGCCCGTGGCTTGCGCTCTATCATGGAGAATATCTTGCTCGATACCATGTTTGAATTACCAAGCGCTGAAGGCGTTGAAGAAGTGGTAATTAGTGGCGAAGTTGTCGAAGGCAATGCCAAACCATTATACATTTATTCTGAACGTCAAGATGACGTTGAAACAACAGCATAAACTAGACAAAACTATACAACTGGTTGATTTTTTTAACGATATTAACCAGTTGTAAAAGCTATTTTTTCATAATGAATAAAAGTAAACCTTGAGTGGCGTTTGAATAAAACGCTATAGTCAATGAACACCCCTTGTTTTGCGTATTTATACACCTATATCAGTAGGCCGCCACTGAACACACGTAGTGTTTTCAGCTTTCTATAATTAAATTGGTATTAAAACCATATTAGGAAAATAAATGACAGATAGTCCCAAAAAAGATCAAGAAAAAAAGTTAAGTGGTGCATTCACCCTACCGCTAATGCCACTACGCGATATTGTTCTTTTTCCCCATATGATTGTTACCTTGTTCGTCGGCCGCGAAAAATCTGTTAATGCTTTAGAAGAAGTGATGGAAGACAATAAGCAAATATTGCTCGCCACCCAGCACGATCCTGCCGAGCTTGAGCCATCAGTTGATGATATATATGAGATTGGCGTTTTAGCCACCATTTTGCAATTGCTCAAATTACCCGATGGCACAGTGCGTATGCTGGTCGAAGGCAAACAGCGGGTCAAGCTTACAAACATTGTCGAAGGCGAAAAATATTTCACCGCCACATCAGAATTACTCGAAACCGAAATTTTAGATGATGCCGAAGCGCAAGCTCTATCCCGCTCAGTCGTCGATAATTTCGAAAACTACGTCAAACTGAATAAAAAATTACAGGTCGAAACCATCGCCACAGTGTCACAAATCGAAGATGTCGATGTGTTAGCCGATACAGTTGCCTCTAATCTGTCAATCAAACTAAGCGAAAAACAAGAAATTCTCGCACTAACCAACCTATCTACAAGATTGGAAAAAATCTTATCTTTAATGGATAATGAGGTCAGTGTATTACATGTTGAGAAAAAAATCCGTGGCCGTGTTAAACGCCAAATGGAAAAAACTCAACGTGAATATTATCTTAACGAGCAAATGAAAGCCATCCAAAATGAATTGGGTGATGGCGATGATAAAAATGAGCTTGATGAGTTAGAAAAACAAATTAAAGAAACCAAATTCAGCAAAGAAGCCGCCGAAAAAGCCGAGAATGAGCTCAAAAAACTAAAACAAATGAGCCCAATGTCTGCCGAATCAGCCGTGGTGCGTAATTATCTGGAATGGCTAGTCGCCTTGCCATGGGGCAAAAAGGCTCGCATCAAGTCCGATCTACCAAAAGCTGCTGAAATTCTTGATGCCGATCATTATGGCCTCGAAAAAGTCAAAGACCGTATTTTAGAATATCTAGCCGTGCAAAAACGCACCAATAAGCTCAAAGGCCCCATCCTGTGCCTCGTTGGCCCTCCAGGCGTGGGTAAAACTTCACTCGGTCGTTCCATCGCCAAAGCCACTGGCCGCGAATTTGCCCGTGTGGCATTAGGCGGTATACGTGACGAATCAGAAATCCGTGGCCACAGACGTACCTATATCGGCTCTATGCCGGGCCGCATCATCCAAACCATGAAAAAGCTTAAAACCACCAATCCTCTTATTCTTCTCGATGAGATTGATAAGTTGGGCAGTGATTTCAGAGGCGATCCCTCATCAGCTTTGCTCGAGGTTTTAGATCCAGAACAAAACGGCACATTTGCCGATCACTATCTAGAAGTTGATTACGACCTATCTAATGTCATGTTCGTCACCACCGCCAACAGCACCAACATTCCGGGCCCCTTGCTCGATCGTATGGAGCTGATTCACATTAGCGGTTATACCGAAGATGAGAAGATCGAAATTGCCAACCGTCATTTAATTGACGAGCAAGTCAAAGATCATGGCCTTAAAAAAGACGAGTTCGAACTGGCCACCGAAGCCACGCGCGATTTGGTGCGTTATTACACCAGAGAAGCTGGTGTTCGTAATTTAAAACGCGAGATTGCCAATCTAGCCCGCAAATCGGTCAAAAAAATCCTCACCGACAAAAATGTCAAATCAATCAAAATTGATTCAAGCAACATCGAAGATTTCGCTGGTGTTAAAAAATACAGTTATGGCATGGCCGAAAAGCACGATCAAGTTGGCGTGGTAACAGGCCTAGCTTGGACACCGTTTGGCGGCGATATGCTCACCATTGAGGGCGTTAAAATGCTCGGCAAAGGTAAAATGACCGTCACTGGTAATCTTAAAGATGTAATGAAAGAATCAATCTCAGCTGCCGCCTCATATGTGCGCTCGCGTTCACTCGAATTTGGCATTCCGACCAGTGTTTTCGATGAATATGACATCCATGTGCATGTGCCCGAAGGCGCAACGCCCAAAGATGGCCCAAGTGCTGGTGTTGGCATGGCAACGGTAATTACCTCTATTTTAACTGGGATTGCAGTGCGCAAAGACCTCGCCATGACAGGCGAAATTACCCTGCGCGGCGCGATTCTCCCAATAGGTGGATTGAAGGAAAAACTGCTTGCAGCACTACGTGGCGGCATGAAAACTGTCTTGATTCCCGAGCAAAATGCCAAGGATTTGGCTGATATTCCGGAAAATGTTAAGAACTTACTCGAAATTATCCCAGTTTCGAAGATGAGCGAAGTACTTACGCATGCCTTGGTAAAACAACCAATCGCCATTACTGAGAATGACAATCCTCCAGCAAAGATAGCCGGTAATGATAGTTCTAAATCATCAAATATAACAGCACATTAACGCTTATTATGTTTTAACATCAAATTCAAAAGGGCAGTCCTTACTGCCCTTTTTTTACGCCTAATATCCGCTAAAACTGAGGCTCAGCCTAACTTTATCCCAATTTATTTTCATATAAAACGTGGAAATAGTTAATAAAACGCTTGATTTCTTAACCAAATTATCGCCCCCTGTGTGAGATGCGGACTTAACGCGAATCGTTTTGTAAACTAACTTTGATGGTGAAATATCATGAATAAAAATGAACTAGTATCAGCAGTAGCTGAAAAAGCTGAATTAACTAAAGTAGACGCTGCTAAAGCAGTCGACGCACTATTCGAAGCTGTGACTGCTTCTCTAAGTGGTGGCGATGAAGTGCGTCTTGTTGGTTTTGGTAGCTTTTATATCTCTAACCGTAAAGCTTCTAAAGGCCGTAACCCACGTACCGGTGAAGCGATTGATATTCCAGCTGCTAAACTACCAAAATTCCGTGCTGGTAAAGCTCTTAAAGATGCTGTTGACGGCAGATAATACTTTTATCTATAAGAATTTAGAAAAGGGAGCCTAGTGGCTTCCTTTTTTTTTGTTTGCAAGAATTTCACTTATGCTAATCATTTGAAGTCATGTATTAAAACCAAATATTTGGCTCAGTCTGTGGGTAACTGAGGCCTTAAAATTATATGCACAGCAAAATAATCAAATATCTTATTTTGTTTGGTTTTGCCATTGACCACTCATCCGCATTGTCCTATATACCTGTTCATCCGATGCAGACAACAGTCAGCTTAAGAATATCGGGTGGTTAGCTCAGCTGGAAGAGCAACTCGTTTACACCGAGTAGGTCGGGGGTTCGAGCCCCTCACCACCCACCATTCTTAAACACTGTGCAGTGGCTTATAGCTCACTTATTTTGAGCATTGTGAATGGGGATGTAGCTCAGTTGGTTAGAGTGTCGGCCTGTCACGCCGAAGGTCGCGGGTTCGAGTCCCGTCATCCTCGCCATTCACAAACTTTCCAAAACATATTTAAACCACTTCCAATTGCCAATCATCGCTTCTCATTAGTTGGTTTATAATAGTCTTAAATAACTTGTTGATCTTTGTCATAAGCCCTTTATTTTGCTCAATTTCACTTGCTAGCTCTGTTATTTTGGGTTAATCCTTAAACATCAATTTGGAATCATTCAAAGATAAAAATGAATTTGATTCCAATTCGAAACACTATCTGGTTATAATTAATTAAGATGGTGACGAATAGGCTAGATACGAGGTGATGTGAATGCAATTGGGTAGCTTGCTTAATGATTATTTACCAATCCTCATTTTTTTAGGGATAGCCACCGTTATTGGCGGTGCCTTACTGCTATCAGCCATCGTCATTGCAGTTAGCAAACCAGATACCGAAAAATTATCCCCCTATGAATGTGGTTTTGCTCCGTTCGAAGATGCCCGCATTAAATTCGATGTGCATTTTTACCTCATCGCCATCCTGTTCATCATTTTTGATCTCGAGGTTGCGTTTTTATTCCCTTGGGCAGTCACGTTCGAACAAACAGGCGCATTAGGCTATTTCGCCATGATGACCTTCCTTGGTGAGCTGGTTATTGGTTATATTTACGCTTGGAAAAAAGGAGCGTTAGAATGGTTCTAGAAGCTAACACCGCTACAAAATTAGAAGACACACTCATCGCAGCCCGTCCTGCTGGCGAAATCGACCCATATTATGTCGATATCCAAGACGAGCTGGCTGATAAAGGCTTCCTAGTCACCGCCACCGATGATCTCATCAACTGGGCGCGTACTGGCTCATTAATGTGGATGACATTTGGTCTAGCCTGTTGCGCGGTCGAAATGATGCAAGCCGCTATGCCACGTTATGATGTCGAGCGTTTCGGTTTTGCCCCACGTGGTTCACCACGTCAATCAGATGTGATGATTGTCGCGGGCACGCTCACCAATAAAATGGCACCAGCTCTTCGCAAAGTTTACGATCAAATGCCCGAGCCACGTTATGTGATCTCCATGGGCTCATGCGCCAACGGCGGCGGCTATTACCATTATTCATATTCTGTAGTGCGCGGTTGCGATCGCATCGTGCCAGTAGATGTCTACGTGCCAGGCTGCCCTCCAACGGCCGAGGCTTTGGTATATGGCATTTTATTGTTACAGCGTAAAATTAGACGTACAGGTACATTAGAGCGTTAAGTTCTATGATAATTATTTTTTTAAGACGCAGGATAAAGCATGTCTGAGAAATTACAAGAAGTTGCCGAACTAGTTTCACTAGCTTTAGGCGATCTAATCAAAACCAGCACCATTGCGGTTGGCGATCTGGCCATCACAGTGGAGCGCGATGACATTGTCGAAGTGCTAACTCGCTTGCGCGATAGTTCAACGCTAGATTTTAACTGTTTCATCGATCTATGTGGTGTTGATTACCCCACACGACCGGAGCGTTTCGAGGTGGTCTATCACCTGCTCAGCATGTCGCAAAATGCCCGTATTCGTATTAAAATCTCGACTGATGAAGACACCACCGTACAATCAATAGTAGATGTATTCCCCGCCGCCAACTGGTATGAGCGAGAAACCTTCGATATGTATGGCATTCTATTTGATGGCCATCCAGATCTACGCCGCCTCCTAACCGATTACGGCTTCGAAGGTTATCCACTGCGCAAAGATTTTCCCATGTCAGGATTCGTTGAAGTGCGTTATGACGACGAACAAAAGCGTGTGGTCTATGAACCCATAAAACTATTACAAGATTTCAGAAATTTCGATTTTTTAAGCCCATGGGAAGGCACAGATTACGTCCTCCCTGGTGATGAAAAAGCCGAGCAAGGAGGTAAAGCGTAAGCTTTAATTATCCCTATGGCAGAAAAACAAATTAAAAATTACAACATCAACTTTGGCCCTCAGCATCCCGCGGCGCATGGCGTTTTGCGCATGGTGCTAGAGCTAGATGGCGAAATTGTCGAACGCGTCGATCCACATATCGGCCTACTACATCGCGGCACCGAAAAGCTGATCGAATATAAAAACTACATGCAAGCCGTCCCGTATTTTGATCGCCTAGATTATGTAGCCCCAATGAATCAAGAGCATGCCTTTGTTCTGGCCGCCGAGCGCCTTCTAGAAATCGAAGTCCCGCGCCGCGCCCAACTGATCCGCGTCTTATTCTCCGAGATTGGTCGCATCCTAGCCCACATTCTCAACGTCACCACCCAAGCTTTGGATGTCGGTGCACTAACCCCACCAGTATGGGGCTTCGAGCTACGCGAAGAGCTAATGGTATTCTACGAACGCGCCTCTGGCGCCCGCTTGCATGCAGCGTACTTCCGCATCGGCGGTGTTCATCAAGACCTGCCGGAAAAACTAATTCAAGACATTAAAGATTGGATTCCAACCTTCAACAAACGCCTAAAAGACATTGACGATCTTTTAACAGGCAACAGAATTTTCAAACAACGTAATGTCGATATCGGTGTGGTCAGCCTAGAAGATGGCCTAGCCCGCGGTTTCTCAGGCGTCATGGTGCGTGGCTCTGGCCTCCCATGGGATTTACGCAAATCTCAACCATACGAATGTTATGAAGAGATGGAATTCGAAATCCCAGTCGGCAAAAACTGCGATTGCTACGACCGCTACCTCATCCGCATGCAAGAAATGTATGAAGCCGCGAAGATTATGGATCAATGCATCGATAAATTACAAGCCGAAGGCCCAGGCCCCATCGCCGTCGACAATAAAAAAATCAACCCGCCCAAGCGTAGTGAGATGAAGCAAAGCATGGAATCACTGATTCATCATTTCAAGATGCACACCGAAGGCGTCAAAGTTCCAGCCGGCGAAATTTATGTCGCCATCGAAGCCCCCAAAGGCGAATTTGGCGTCTATCTAGTTGCCGATGGCAGCAACAAGCCATATCGCTGCCACATTCGCGCCCCGGGCTTTGCTCATTTGCAAGCCATGGAATTCGTAACCAAAGGCCATTTGCTCGCCGACGCGTCAGCAATTTTGGGTTCATTAGACATAGTATTTGGTGAGGTGGATAGATGAGCGGACGTCATTTGGCAAAACAACAGCCAGAAAATTTCGAATTTAATGCAGATTTTGCCGCCCTCGCGCAAAAACGCATCGCCATGTATCCAGAAGGCAAACAAGCCAGCGCCATCGTGCCGCTGCTTTGGTTCGCCCAAAAACAACATGACAATTGGATCCCAGAAGCAGCCCTCCGCCACATTGGCGACATGCTCGATATGGCCTATATCCGCGTGCTAGAAGTCGTAACTTTCTACACCATGTTCAACCTAGCCCCCGTCGGTAGACATTTCGTACAATTCTGTGGCACCACCCCGTGCTGGCTCAACGGCGCCAACAAAATCAAAGACGCCTGCAAATCAGTCATTGGCGAAGAAAACACAATCACCGCCGACGGCGAATTTTCATGGCTAGAAGTCGAATGCCTAGGCGCTTGCGTCAACGCCCCAATGGTGCAAATTAACGATGATTATTATGAAGATTTGGATGAAGACAGTTTTATACAATTACTTGCCGATCTAAAAGCAGGCATCCAAACCAAAATTGGCCCACAAACCGATCGCACAAATTCCGCACCTCTGGGTGGCAATACCACATTAATCGACAATACATTATATGATGGCTCAATGGTTGGCGGCTATAAATCTGTATTAAAACAGATCGAAAAAGCCGAAGCAGAAGCGGCCAAAGCCGCCGCTGCCGAAGCCAAAGCTGAAGTCAAGGCAGAAGCAAAAGCCGCAGCAAAGCCCAAAGCCAAAAAAGTTGCAGAACCAGCCGCTGAATCCAAGCCCAAAATGCTCAAAGCAGCCCGTCGTGGTAAAGCTGATGATTTAAAGAAAATCAGCGGCGTTGGGCCAAAAATCGAAGGCATCTTGCAAGAATTAGGCGTCTATCATTTCGATCAAATCGCCTCATGGGATGCCGCTCAAGTGGCATGGGTTGATGCACAGCTTAAATTCAAAGGCCGCATCGATCGTGAAGACTGGATCGCCCAAGCCAAAAAATTTGTAGAAGAGGGAGATAAATAATGCTCGCAGATAAAGACCGCATTTTTACCAATCTCTACGGCCAGCACGACTGGGGTCTCAAAGGCGCGCTCAAACGCGGCACTTGGGATGGCACAGTCGATTTCATGGCAAAAGGTGACGACTGGATCGTCAATCAAATCAAAGCTTCTGGCCTACGCGGCCGTGGCGGCGCGGGTTTCCCAACAGGCCTTAAATGGTCATTCATGCCCAAAGGCACAGATGGCCGCCCCCATTATCTAGTGGTCAATGCCGACGAATCAGAACCCGGCACCTGCAAAGACCGCGAGATTATGCGGCACGACCCACATGTGCTAATCGAAGGCTGCTTAATCGCCTCATTCGCCATGCGCGCCCACGCTTGCTACATATATGTACGCGGCGAATTCATCCTAGAACGCGAACGCCTACAAGCCGCCATCGACCAAGCTTACGAAGCTGGCCTCGTCGGCAAAAACGCCTGCGGTTCAGGTTGGGATTTTGATATCTATGTCCATCACGGGGCAGGGGCATATATCTGCGGCGAAGAAACCGCATTGATCGAAAGCCTAGAAGGCAAAAAAGGCATGCCACGCCTCAAACCCCCATTCCCAGCAAACGTAGGCCTCTACGGCGCACCAAGCACCGTAAACAACGTCGAATCCATCGCCGTCACGCCAACCATCTTGCGCCGCGGCCCCGCATGGTTCTCAAGCTTGGGCAATCCCAATAATGTCGGCACAAAATTATTTTGCATTTCAGGCCACGTAAACCGCCCCTGCACAGTCGAAGAAGAAATGGGCGTCACTTTCCGTGACCTCATCGAAACCCATTGCGGCGGCGTACGCGGCGGCTGGGACAACCTCAAATGCGTCATCCCGGGCGGCTCATCCGTCCCCATGATCCCTGCCGAACAATGCAACGATCTAGTCATGGATTTTGACACATTACGCGGTCTAGGCTCAGGTCTCGGCACAGCAGCCGTCATCGTTATGGATAAATCAACCGATGTCATCAGAGCCATTCAGCGCCTGTCTTATTTCTATAAGCACGAAAGCTGCGGCCAATGCACACCATGCCGCGAAGGCACAGGTTGGATGTGGCGCGTGATGACCAGAATGGTCGAAGGACGTGCCGAAAAACGTGAAATTGATATGTTGTTTGATGTCACCAAGCAAATTGAAGGCCACACAATCTGTGCGCTCGGCGATGCTGCAGCATGGCCAATTCAAGGCTTAATCAAACATTTTAGACACGAAATCGAAGATAGAATAGATCAATATTCTGCAAACCCCGACCAAGCAGGCTCGATGTATAACGTTGAAGCTGCCGAATAACTGTAGAAAATTTTGAAAAGAAGAGCGATATGCCAAAACTAACAATTGATGGAAAAGAAATCGAAGTCGCCGACGGCCTGACTATTTTACAGGCCTGCGAAGAAGCCGATGTCGAAATTCCGCGCTTTTGTTACCACGAACGCCTTTCCATTGCAGGCAATTGCCGCATGTGCTTGGTCGAAATGGAACGCGCTCCCAAACCAGTAGCCTCTTGCGCCATGCCAGCAGGCGAGGGCATGGTCATCAAAACCAACACCCCGCTCGTCAAAAAGGCACGCGAAGGCGTCATGGAATTCATGCTGATCAATCACCCGCTCGATTGCCCAATTTGCGACCAAGGCGGCGAGTGCGATTTGCAAGATCAATCCATGGCCTACGGCCTAGATGGCACCCGCTACACAGAATCAAAACGCGCC
>NVUH01000008.1 GCA_002401855.1 Hyphomicrobiales bacterium | reverse complement strand
TTATAACTATCGACGGAAAACAGTACATGGCTATCATTTTCATAAGCGCCGCCAGCAGCGATCAGCTTTTTAATCATCGCCACCATCGAGGGGATATGATCTGTGGCTTTTGGCTCTGCGGTTGGCGGCAAAACCCCAAGCGCCGCAGTATCGTTGCGGTAAATTTGCGCAAATTTCTCGGTGATCACAGCGATAGGATCACCAGAAGCTTGCGAAGCCTTAATAATCCTGTCGTCAATATCGGTGATGTTTCGAGCATAAACTACATGCTCCGCGCCATAATGATGGCGCAACACCCTATACAATAAATCGAACACCACCGCTGCCCGCGCATTACCGATATGCGCATAATTGTAAACCGTCGGCCCGCAAAAATACACACCTACACTTTCCGGATCAATAACATAAAACAAGGCCAAAAAATCCTAATTTACGGCGCATCAGGCGGTGTCGGCACCTATGCCGTCTCAATAGCCAAAGCCCTAGGCGCCCACGTCACCGCAGTCTGCGGCCAACGCAATTTCAACCTCATCAAATCCCTAGGCGCCGATATAGTCTTCGATTACGCCACCACCGATTTCCTACTAATCGACGATGCCTACGACATCATCTTCGATGCCGTCGGCAAAATCACTTTTTCCCTTTGCAAACACCTACTAGCCAAAAACGCCACATACCTATCTGTAGCCCTAACCCCCATGCTGCTCCTAAAAATGCTAACCAACCGCTTTACCGACAAAAAAGCCAAATTCACCGCATCAGGCATGCTCCCCCCACCAAAAAGCCGCGCATTCCTAAACGAACTTAAATCCCTAATGCAATCAGGAATGCTGCGCACAGTCATCGACCGCAGCTACCCACTAGAACAAATCACCACCGCACACGAATATGTCGCCCAAGGCCACAAAGTCGGCAACCTAGTCATAACAATCAACTAAACCAACCAAAACCAAGGAACCACCATCATGCACAACATCAAAACCTTCGCCAGAGCCACAGGCTTCATCTATTTCCTGCTCATCCCCTTGGGCGTTTTCGGCATCATGTATGTCCCAACCCTAGTCGTTGATGGCGATATCACCACAACAATCAGCAACCTCCTAGCCAACGAATCCCTAGTCCGCTGGTCAATCGCCGCAGCTCTAACCATCCAACTCATCCATTTTGCATTAGTCCTCATGCTATATAAAATACTCAAACCCATCAATAAAACCATCGCCCGCATCATGGTTCTGCTAGTCATGGTCGGCGTCCCAATCGCCATGCTCAACGAGTTCACTTTAGGCGGTGCACTGCTCATATTAAATGGCACAACCCAAGCGCCCACACTAGTCTCAACCCTGCTAGGCATGCACCAATACGGCATCAATATCGTACAAATTTTCTGGGGCCTATGGCTATTCCCACTAGGCTATCTAATCTACAAGTCAGATTTCCTACCCAAACTCATCGGCATTACATTAATGATCGGCTGCTTCGGTTACATCATCGATAGCACAACCTTCATCATCGATCCAACAATCACCTTCAAACTAGCAAACTTCCTCTTCGTCGGCGAGCTACTCATCACTTTCTGGCTACTCATCAGAGGCCTAAACGCCGAAAAATGGCACGCCCAAAACGATCAACCCCGCTTAGAATATCCATCTAAATAATCGGCAAACCTACCAACCAGAGCATGCAAACAAATCGCAAATATCGCCAACACAATCAGGCAGGCAAACATTAAATCAATTTTTGCCCGCCCATTCGCCAACAACATCAAATACCCCAGCCCCCTAGAAGCTCCAACCCATTCCCCAATCACCGCCCCAATCGGCGCATAAACCGCAGCCAATTTCAACCCAGAGCCAAGCGCAGGCAACGCCGCAGGCACTCGTATCCGCCACATAACCCGCCAATCCCTAGCCCCCATCACCTCAGCCAAATCCAACATCCCCCGCGGCGTCCGCGCCAACCCATCATGAAAAGCCGACGTCACAGGGAAATAAATAATAAGCACAGTCATCACAATTTTAGACCCAATCCCATACCCAAACCACAGCGTTAAAATCGGTGCCAAAGCAAACACAGGTATAGCCTGCGAAAACACCAAAATCGGCAAAAACAACCGCCGACACAAAGCCGATGCCGCCAAAACAATTGCACTCACAATTCCCAAAACCGAGCCAATCACCAACCCCAAAACCACCTCAAGCACAGTCACCCATGCATGCTCCGCAATCAAAGCACGGCTGGTATACCCCATCTGCACCACCCGCCAAGGCGAAGGCAAAATAAAATGCGGCGCCCCCGTCACCCACACAACAAGTTGCCACAAACAAACCCCCAAAACCGCCGCCCAAATAATATCAAATTTTTTCATTTTCCCGTCCCCCGTAAATGCGCCAAAAGTCCAGCCTGACAATCCACCACTTCGGCCCCGTTCACATCCCGAATAGCCACCGTCTCAGGCACATCCCAAACCCGCGCTTCACTGGCCGACAAAACCACAATCTTATGTCCCAACCGCGCCGCCTCAGCAGGGTCATGCGTCACCAACAACACAGTTTTCCCGCGCAACATTTCAAACGCCAACTCCTGCATATCAGCCCGCGTACTCGCATCAAGCGCCGAAAACGGCTCATCCAGCAACATAATCGGCCTCTCCTCCATCAAAGTCCGCCCCAGCGCCACCCTTTGCCGCATCCCCCCAGACAATTCATTCGGAAATTTCGCCCGATGCTCACTCAACCCAATCCGCTCAATCAACGTTTCAGCCCGCGCCATGTCCACATCTTCACCCCGCAACCGCGTCCCCAAAACAACATTATCAACCACATTCAACCAAGGCAGCAAAAGGTCAGATTGCGCCATATAACTCACCCGTCCAGTCAAATCCAACCCATCACTAGTAACAATTTCCCCCAAAAATTCACCACCAGTCTCAAGCCCCAAAATCAACCGCAAAATGGTAGATTTCCCCACCCCCGATGCGCCCAACAAGCAAGTCCATTGCCCAGCAACTATCTCAAGCTCAACCCCATCAAACAACTGCACATCATCAAAACAATAACCACCCGAAACCCGTATAGAAGGCGCGCCCATCACAAGCTTCTCAACTTCCCACGCAGCTCCCCCCGAAGACCCATTGACCAAAAATTCGCCTCAAGCGCACTGGCTTTCGTATACCGTTTCTGCAATCTCCCCCACCGCACAGATTTTTCAGGCTCATCACCAATCCGCTGCGCCAAAGAGCTATCAATCATCCCCCCAAGGCTCCGACAAATATCCTGATAATCATCCCCCGCATAAACCTCAATCCACTCACGATAAGGCGTATCAACAGCAGCAGTCGCGGCCAAATTCAACCCAATCTCCCCATAACCAAACGCACAAGGCAACAAAGCCGCCATCAGGTCAAGATAATCCCCCGAAAGCCCCGCATCCAATACATACCGCGTATAAGCAAGGTTTTCATCATCCTCAACCGCACTAAATAGCTCATCCTCACTAATCCCCTCAGCCGCACAGGTCAGCACATGCAAACTCATCTCTTGGCTCATCAAACTATCAACCGTAGCCGCACAAATTTTCATCTCAGCCATAGTTTCAGCCTTCACCACCCCCAAAGCCCAAGCGCGGCCATAATGCACCAAATAAACATAATCCTGAATCAAATAATGAATAAACGAAGCCCGCGGCAACGTCCCATCCCCCAACCCTTTCACAAATGCATGCCGCGTATAATCCCCCCAAGTATCACCCGCACCCGCACGCCAAAGCGCGAAGGCACGACCATAATCTGGCACTAAATTCATTGGTCAAATTCCTTAGCGGTAATATCAATCGCAAAGTCAGCCACAGGCAATATCGAATCAATCAATTTAAACTCAAATAAAAACTCTTCATATTTCGCATAACGCCCTTGATCCATCGCAGTCGGCCGCAACGCAAATCGCGGCAAAGTATCAACCCAAGCCCGCTCATTCAACTCATCTCGTAACTCGGCCGATGTCGCCGCAAACAACTCCCAACTCTCTTGCTGATGATTAACAATAAACTGCGTAGCCTTCTCAACCGCCGCCATAAACCGCCGAATTTTCCCAACATCCATAGTTTCAGGATTGGCCACATAAATCAGCTCGTCATAAGCAGGCACACCTTCTTCTTCAACGTAAAAACAGCGCCCCTTCACCCCTTCAATTTCCATCTGCGTCAGCTCAAAATTCCGATAAGCCTGCACCGCATCCACTTGCCCAGACATCAACGAAGGCGATAGTGACCAATTCACATTCACCAAAGTCACATCATCCATGCTCAACCCATAATTGCCCAACATTTTGCCCAGTACGGCATCTTCAACCCCGCCGACAGATGTCCCGACCGTCCGACCTTTCAAGTCAGCAATCGTCTTAATCGGCCCATCATCAACCACCATCAAACAATTAAGCGGCGTCGCCACCAAAGTCCCAACCCGCTTGAGCGGCAAGCCCTCATGCACATGAATGTGCAATTGCGGCTGATAAGTCACCGCCAAATCAGCCTTGCCAGCCGCCACCATTTTCGGCGGGTCATTAGGGTCAGCAGGCGCAATAATCTCAATGTCCAAATCCTGTTCAGCAAAATAACCTTTTTCCTGCGCGATGATAATCGGCCCATGGTCAGGGTTGATAAACCAATCAAGCATTAAGCTCATTTTATCAGCCGCATATGCAGGCGATGCCATCATGATTACCGCAAGCGCGGTGGTCAATTTCAATTTTTTCATGTTCAATTTCCTAGTTAGTTGTATCTGTTATAAGAGAGATTTCGCCATCCCAATATTTTTGCAAATGGCGCGCAGCCTGCCATGCACGCAAGCCAGAACGGCAGCACAAAATAGCAGTCTGTTGGGGTTCTGGTACGGGAATTTGCTTCGCAAAATCCGTAACCAAATATCGTAAAGCATCAGGTGTAATGGCCTCAGGCGCTTCATCAAGCTCCCGTAAATCCACCACAAAATCAGCAGTTTTTATATCTTCAATACCAATAAATTTCAGCAAATTATCGCTTGGCTCAACCGCCCCATCAAACCGAAACCCACCAAACCGAAATCGCTTCAAATCCACAGTCACCAGCTGCCCCAAGGGCGAGGGATCAAGTCCAACAATCAACGCCAAAGTCATCTGCGCCTGCATCGCGCCAATCGTCCCAACAACGCTGCCCAAAACCCCCGCCGTAGCACAAGTCGCCGCCCGCGATGGTAAGTCAGGAAACACCGCCCGCAATGACGGTTTTCCTCCGCAAAATCCGCCCACATACCCACTAAATTCCAAAGCCGAAGCCGATATCAGCGGTTTTTCCTCCGCCAAACAAGCATCAGACAATATATAAGAAACCGCAAAACTATCCGCACAATCCAATACAATGTCAGCCTCACGCACCAAACCATCAACATTGGCGGGGCTCAATGCGCTGGTAATGGCGCGCAATCGACAATCCGTATTTAATTTACTCAACGCCAAAACCGCCATTTGCGATTTTGAAGACCCAACTTGATCTTCGCGATACAATGTTTGGCGGTGCAAATTGGATAACGAAACCACATCATGGTCAATAATGTCGATCCATCCCACACCCGCGCCCACTAAATATTGCAGGGCAGGGCAGGCCAATCCACCAGCCCCCACCACCAACACGCGCGCATCAGCCAAGCGTTTCTGCCCATCAACACCAATCTCACTCAATATTTCCTGCCGCGCATATCTATTCACAATCCACCTCGCGTCACATCAAGCCATTCAGCAACTTTTGCCTCAGGGCTAACATCCAAAGTAATATTCGTCACCGCCGCCACAACATCCGCCCCAGCGTCAAATGCCCCTTGCGCCCGCAGAGGCGTCATCCCACCAATCGCAATCAACGGAATGTCACCAATCCGCTTTTTCCACTCAGTCAATTTCTCAACACCTTGCCGCTTCCATTTCATCTTCTTCAAAATAGTCGGATAAACAGGCCCCAGCGCAATATGATGCGGCGCAAAACTCAACGCCCGCTCAAGCTCATCTTCATCATGCGTACTCAGCCCAAATTTCAACCCTGCACGCCCAATCGCCTTCATGTCAGCATCATCCAAATCTTCCTGCCCCAGATGAATAAATTCACATTTTTCATCAATCGCAATCTGCCAATAATCATTAACAATCAACACACAATTCGCCGCCGCACATAAATTCCGCGCCAACCGAATTTCCCGCCGCAGCTCATCCTCAGGCATATTTTTCATGCGCAACTGCACCAACTTAATCCCCAACGGCAACAACCGTTTCAACCAATCTGTACTGTCAAATATCGGATAAAATCTATCGAGCTTCATGATAAAAACGCCTTTCCAATTACTGGTGTCGAAGGCGCCGCCATATCCCGCTTTTCCATCGGGTCAGCCAACGCCGCCATCTGCCCAGCTTTCAACGCCAACCCAAATGCCTCAGCCATCAAAGCCGGCTCTCCAGCTTTGGCCACAGCGGTGTTCAGTAAAACTGCATCAAACCCCAACTCCATAGCCTGCGCCGCGTGCGATGGTAGCCCAAGCCCCGCGTCAATCACTAGCGGAACATCAGGAAAATGCGCCCGCAAAGCCCGTAACCCAAATAAATTATTCAACCCTTGCCCCGAGCCAATCGGCGCCCCCCAAGGCATCAAAACCTCACACCCCGCATTCAGCAACTTATCCGCCACCACCAAATCCTCAGTGCAATAAGGAAAAACCTCAAACCCATCCTCACTCAAAACCCGTGCCGCCTCAACCAATCCAAAAACATCAGGATGCAACAAATCTTCCTCACCAATTACCTCCAATTTAATCCATTTCGTACCAAATATTTCCCGCGCCATATGCGCTGTCGTCACCGCTTCTTTAACCGTATGACACCCCGCAGTATTCGGCAAAACATGCACACCAAGCCGCTGAATCAATTCCCAAAAATCCTGCCCAGCTTTATCTCGCCCGCTTTCCCGCCGCAGCGATACCGTCGCCACGGCAGCCCCACTGCGCTCAAACGCATCGGCCAATATAGCAGGCGAGGGATATTGCGCCGTCCCCAACATCAAACCGTTGCTCAATTCTGTGCCATAAAATTTTCTCATCATCATCCCCCCTGCATCGGCGCTAAAATCTCAACCGCATCACCATCACAAATTTCAATTTTCCTTCGCTGCTCTTCAGCAACAAATTCCCCATTCACCGCCGTCGCTACCACAGCATCGCCATACTCAAATTGCACCAAAAGCAAATCCAGTGTTTTTGCCTCGGTTTGGCAAGCTTCACCATTAAGCTGAATATTCATGCTTCATCTCCAAACTCTTATTGTCAAAAATATGCGCCGCCACCATTTGCGCCATAGCAGGCGCAAGTAAAAACCCATGGCGATATAATCCATTGATAGAAATAACATTTCCATTTTTACCAACCCGCGGAATATTGTCAGGAAAAGCCGGACGGCTATCCACCCCAATTTCCAAAATCTCAGCTTCACCAAATGCAGGGTTCAGCGCATATGCCGCGCTTAACAATTCCAAAACACTACGCGCAGTCGCATACTTGCCACCACTGCTTTCAATCATCGTTGCGCCCAGCATATAAATCCCGTCACCACGCGGCACAATATAAATCGGAATGCGCGGATGCAGTAACCGTACAGGTCGCGAAATGTTGACGTCCAAACAAGACAACATCAACATTTCGCCCTTCACGCCTCGCAAGTCCGCTAAATTGTCTTTGGCCGCCAATCCTCGGCAATCAATTGTCAATCCATCTTTGGCAATCAGTTCAGGCTCAACTTCATCTCGAATAAATTTCACGCCCTCAAAAACCAATAGGTCACGTAATGTCATCATCACCTCACGCGGGGATAAATGCGCTTCATTTTCAAAAAACAACCCCTTAGAAAACCGATCTTTCAAGTCAGGTTCAAGTCGCGAAATTTCATCCGCGTCAAGGCGCGTGAAATATTTCGTCCGCCGCGTGAAACGTTGCAAATCAGCATGATCTCGCGCCAAACTGACCACTAAAGTGCCGTTTTTTCGCACTTTTTGAGCCTTTTCTGCCCCTTTTCGCCCACTTTTTGCACCTTTTCCGACGCTTTTTTGCCACCAATCAGCAGCTTTTAACCCCAACTGAACCACAATATCCTCAGCCGTTTCACCCTCACAATAAGGCGCCAACATACCACCCGCCCACCAAGAACATGCATGCTTGCCAATCCCATCCCCGCGCTCATATAACGTAATGTCAGCCCCACGATCGACCAATTCCCGCGCCACACAAAGCCCCGCCACACCGCCACCAATAATGCTTATTTTTAAGCTCATTTTACACCCCACATTTCATAAAAATGATGCACAGGCCCATGTCCAGAGCCAATTTTAAGCCGATCAGAAAATTTTATTGCCTGCTGCAAATAACCATGCGCATTCACCACACTGGCCTTCAAATTCAAGCCTTTAGCAAGGTTCGCAGCAATGGCTGCCGAATAGGTGCAGCCAGTCCCATGAGTGTTTTTGGTCTCGATGCGTTTCGCATCTAACTTAAGCATTTCGCCATGTTCGAATGTGAGAATGTCCGTGCAAATATCCCCCATCCCATGCCCACCTTTAAGCAATATAGATTTCGACCCAAAAGCCAGTAATCCTGCGGCTTGTAGCTGCATTTCATCATTGTTTTTTGCCGCTTTTATATCCAACAAAACCGCCGCCTCTGGCAGGTTCGGGGTTAATAAATCGGCCAATGGGAACAGCTTTTCAACCATGCTATTTACCGCAGAATCTTGCAGCAACCTGTCACCAGATTTAGCAATCATCACTGGGTCTAATACTATGGGAATTTTTTTATTATGTAAAATTTTCGCAACAATATCAATGATTTCAGCCGAAAATAACATGCCGATTTTAATGGCTTTGACATCAAGATCATCAAGCACCGCCTCGAGCTGCGCAGCCACAATATCAGCGGGCACTTCATGCACCGCTCTCACCCCAAGGGTATTTTGCGCGGTGATCGCGGTGATCACGCTCGCGCCAAAAACTCCATGGGCCGAAAAAGTCTTTAAATCAGCCTGAATTCCAGCCCCACCGCCGCTATCCGATCCAGCAATCGTCAACGCAATCATATCGTCCTCATTTCAAATGTGGACGTAAAAAGCTAGGAAAAACAAAGAGAAAGGTGCGGTTTTGTTAAAACAATAGCACACTTTTGACCCGTTCCCTACGCTGGTATTGTCCAGATCAGGTTCGACGGGTCAGTGCTAAAACACCTCTCAGGCCAAATGGCCCCCCCGACGGATTAACCCATCGGTAACACCGAAAAAAAACTATGTCAACATCCAGAAATTATAAAATAAACAAAATTCACTAGCTGTTTGAAATTAATAATCAATTTTATTTACTTAGAAACATTCTAATATATCATAGTTTATAAACATTCTAACATATTGAATTTATTGAATTATTCCTTGTAATGCATTCCAATTATTGCTAGAAATACACCGAGATTTTTACAGCCAAAAAATTACTGAAAGAAATAAAATGGAATTCAAAAAAATAATCACAACATTTATGGTTGCTGCTATTTCCGTCGCATCTAGCATCACGGCATCTGCATCTGATTTTCCGCAAACTTTTGAACATAGATATGGCACCACTGTGGTTGAGAAAAAACCATTACGCGTGGTTTCATTAAGCTATTCTGGACATGATAATTTGTTGGCTTTTGGCGTAAAACCCGTGGCGGTACGTTATTGGTATGGTGATCACCCTTATAGCGTTTGGCCCTGGGCACAAGAGGCGTTAGGAGATCATCAACCTGTTATTTTAAAAGGTGAACTTAACATTGAGCAAATTGCTTCTTTAGCACCTGATCTAATCATCGGCGTCACTTCTGGTGTCACGCAAGAGCAATATGAATTGTTATCTGCCATCGCACCAACCGTGATGTCTGAAGCAAAATACACCGATTACAGCACGCCTTGGCAATTACGCGCCACAACCGCTGGCCGCGCTGTTGGCGAATCCGAAAAAGCCGCAGAATTGGTCGGCTCGATTGAAAAACAAATCGCCGACATTGTAAAAACCCACCCAGATTGGCAAGGCAAAACCGCTTCGGTATCTTTCTTTTATAATGGCACGCCAGGTGGCTATCGCTCAATCGACACTCGCCCTCAATTGCTAAAACGTTTGGGTTTTGATACCCCCAAATTGCTAGATGCCGCCGCCGATGAAGGTGAATTTTACGCCAATATTTCACCTGAAGATTTAACTCCATTAGAAGCTGACGTGGTGATTTGGATGGCAACTGGTGATGCGCTTGCTGGCCTCAAAGAAATGCCATTACGTAAAAAAATGCAAGCCCATATTGAAGGCCGCGAAGTGTTGGCTGATAATTTATTAGCGGGTGCATTTTCATTTTCAAACACATTAAGCCTGTCTTATGCGCTTGAGAAATTAGTGCCGTTAATTGAATTGGCCATTGATGGCGACCCATTAACGATTGTACCCAGCACGCAAAAATCTGGTTTATTAGACTAATTTTTTATAGGAATAAAATAATGAAATTTAAACAATTAATAATAGGCGTGATTGCCGCCTCAATTTCAGTGACTACGGTTTTTGCTGCGGATTTCCCGACCACAATTTCGCATAACTTTGGCGAAACAATATTGGAAACTGAACCAAAAAGAGTGTTATCTTTAGGCTTGAATGATCATGATTTTTTATATGCGTTGGGCATTGCACCTGTCGGCGTGAAAGAATGGTGGGGCGAAAAGGAATATGCCAGTTGGCCTTGGGCGGATGATGAACGTATAGCCTTGGGCGCAGAGCCCGCTGTGCATGCCGCAGGTGAGATTAACCTTGAATGGGTTGCGGCTCAAAATCCTGATTTAATCGTTGCGGTTTATTCGGATGTTGATGAAAAATTGTATGGATTATTGTCTGAAATTGCGCCAGTGATTGCCGCGCCGAAAGATTACCCAATGTGGGGGACACCTTGGCAAGAGCAATTGCGCCAGATTGCCCACGCAACGGAGGGTGGCGCTGAAAAAGCTGAGGAAATTATCGCTAAGCTTGACGCTCAAACCGCAAAGATACGTGAGCAATATCCACAATTTGCCGGTAAAACCGCCAGCATGGCAGATTTTAGAGAAGGACAATTCACCCTGTGGGCCAAGAGCCATGCGCCGACAAGATTTGTTGAAAGCTTCGGTTTTAAATTCCCCGAAAATTTGGATAAATTAGCTGGTGAAGACGGCTGGATTTATATCAGCCCTGAAAATATTGAACAAATTGATTTGGATGTGGTGATTTGGCCAAATGGCAAACAGGACGAAATTGAGGCTTTAAGCCTTTATCAAAATTCAAACCTGTTTAAGCAAAAACGCTCGATATTTTTACAAGGTAGCACCGCCACCCTTTCGGCAGCCTTATGGTTTCAAACGCCATTATCGCTAGAATTTGCCATTAATGGCGTAGCGCCCATGGTGGCAGCTGCGGTCGATGGTGACCCCGCTACCAAATAAGAAATTACTTTAAAGGACAAAATAGTGCAATTTAGACATTTAATATTCGGTGCGATGGCCTCTTTAATCTCATTAACATCAATTTCTGCGGTATTTGCTTCGGACTTTCCACAAACCTTTGAGCATAGATATGGCACAACTATTATTGACAAAAAACCCATTCGCGTGGTTACCATTAGCTATAACGGGCCAGACAATCTTTTGGCATTGGGGGTTATACCAGTCGCTGTGAGAAATTGGTTTGACTATGATTATAATACAGGGCCGTGGGCGCAGGAAGCTTTGGGCGATGCAAAACCTGTTGTGTTGAAAGGTGATTTATCTATAGAACAAATTGCTGCCTTAGCACCTGATGTAATTGTCGGCATGTATTCGGGCATAAGTGAAGAACAATATGCTTTGCTTTCCCAGATTGCACCTGTAATTGCTGCCGAAAAACAATATACAAATTACAGCACGCCTTGGCATGTGCGTGCCAAGACCATTGGCCGTGTGGTGGGTGAAGCAGAAAAGGCAGATGCCATGGTCGCGGCGCTTGAACAACGCATAGTGGACATTGCAGCTTCTCATCCAGAGTGGAAAGGCAAAACAGCCGCTGTTGCTCACGCGGGGAAAATGGCCAGTGGTGGCGGACCCATTGTTTATAGATCGATTGACCCACGCCCAGCTTTGATTGCCCAATTTGGGTTTGTGACACCTAAAAAAATTGATGATTTGGGCGCGCCAGAGAAATTTAATGCTGAATTATCTTTGGAAGATTTATCACCCATTGATGTTGATCTATTGATTTGGAACATAGGCGATGAAGAATTTGACTTGGTTAAAAACTTGACTTTGCGCAAAACACTTAACGCACATAAACAAGGTCGTGAATTGGTTGTGGATGATGTTTCTTCGGGCGCGCTTTCCTATAATAGCCTGTTGAGCTTGTCATATTTATTTGACGCTTTAGTGCCGCTCATTGAACTGGCTGTTGATGGTGACCCAGCAACTATTGTGCCGACCACCAAAGCCGCTGGTTTATTAGATTAAGTTTAGGGACCAAGATGAACCTCACCACATCCACTTCTGCAACGGATGACTTGCGCGGCGATGTCGCAGCCAATCGGTTGGCCGAGCGCAATAAGCTCATGTCGCCCGTTGGGCATCGGCGTATGTTGCGGGTGGTGGGGTTTTTTTGCCTTTTGGGCTTGTTAGGTTTGACCATCATTGCCTCGCTTTCCATCGGTGCGCGTACCATTGCTTTTGGCGTGGTGCTTGAGGCTCTGTGGCAATTTAATGGCGATTTGGTAGAGCATTTGGTGGTGCAAGATTTGCGCTTGCCGCGCACAATCATTGGCATTGTTGTCGGCGCTTCATTAGCTGTATCTGGCGTGTTGATGCAAGCCATCACCCGCAACCCATTGGCCGACCCTGGCTTGCTGGGGGTGAATGCGGGGGCTTCATTTGCGGTTATATTGGCCATTTGGTTATTGGGCATCACTTCAATTACTGGCTTGGTTTGGTTCTCTTTTTTTGGTGCGGGTTTTGTGTCTATTTTGGTTTATATGTTGGGCTCGATGGGGCGCGGGGCGGCGACGCCTGTGCGCTTAGCTTTGGCTGGTGCAGCGTTAAGTGCCTTATTATACGCACTAACCAATTCGATTTTGCTGACCAACCAAAAGGTATTGGATGTATTTCGGTTTTGGAATGTCGGCTCATTATTGGGCGGCAACTATAATATATTGTTAGAATTATCGCCTTTCATCATCATTGGTATGCTTGTTTCGCTGATCGCAGCATCATCATTAAACGCCATGGCGTTGGGCGACGATGCGGCCAAAGCTTTGGGCACAAAGTTAATGTTGACCCGTATTTTGACTTTGTTAGGCGTGACATTATTATGTGGTGCTTCGGTGGCGATTGCGGGGCCGATTGGTTTTATAGGTTTGGTGATACCCCATGCCGCGCGTTTTTGGTGCGGCCCTGATCAGAGGTGGTTGATATTTTATGCCCTATTATTGGGGCCGATTGTGTTGATCATTAGTGACATTGTTGGGCGGGTTATTTTGCCGCCAGGTGAGGTGCAAGTTGGCATTATGACGGCGTTAATTGGTGGGCCCTTATTTGTGTGGATTGTGCGTAAAATGCGGATGGCGCAATTATGAGTGATTTAGCTAAAACCCGTGTAAGCAATGCTTATATATGGCGGCGGAATTTTTTTTCTGTGCGGCTTGACCCGCGCACCATTTGGGCATCACTGGCTTTGCTTATAGCTGTTTTGATTGTCGCAATCTGGTCGATTAGCGCGGGGGATTTCCCGATGTCAATTGCTGATATTTTTGCCAGTTTCCTAGGTGAGGGGCAGAAATCGCATGATTTTGTCATTTTTAAATTACGCTTGCCGCGCCTGTTGACCGGCCTTGCGGTTGGAGCGGCGTTTGGCATGTCGGGCGCGATATTTCAGTCATTAGCCCGTAACCCATTGGCATCGCCTGATATTATCGGTTTTAATTCTGGCGCAGCATTGGGCGCGGTGATTATGATCATCAGTTTTGGTGCCACGGGTTTTATGGTTGCTGTCGGCGCGGTGACGGGCGGCTTATTGACCGCGATTTTGGTATTTGTTTTATCTTGGAAGGGCGGCTTGAACCCTTATCGTTTGGTTTTGGTCGGCATTGGCATTGGCTTTACGGTTTATGCGGGGGTGAGTTTTTTAATGACTCGTACTGATATTTTTTATGCCGCTGCTGCTCAACATTGGCTGACGGGCACATTAAACGCCCGCATTTGGCGCGATGTTTATATGACATGGTTGGGCTTTGGCTTGTTGGCGCCGCTGGCCTTGGGTTTGCAAATGTCGCTCAATCGGCTGGAAATGGGCGATGACATGGCGCGAGCTTTGGGCATTCGGATTAACATTGTGCGCTCGTTAATGGCGCTTATTGGGGTGCTGATGGTTTCAATGGCTGTCGCAGGAGCGGGGCCGATTGGCTTTGTATCTTTGGTCGCAGGACCAATTGCCCGCAGGTTGACATTGTCATCAGGCGCCTGCTTGGGCGGTGCGGCTTTGGTGGGTGCTTTGGTGTTGATTGGCGCCGATTTAATGGGGCGCGTGGCATTTGCTGCACAATTGCCTGCTGGGGTGTTCACTGCGGTGATTGGTGCGCCATTCTTACTGTGGTTATTGGCCACACAAATTCGCAAGGGGGCAATGTAAAGTGGAAGATAAAATGTCAGAAGAGAACCGCCTAAATGCCCATAACGTGACTTTGGCTTATGGCGAGCGATTGATTATTGATGATTTATCAGTGAGCATTCCTGATGGCAAAGTGACGGTGATTATTGGCCCCAATGCTTGTGGTAAATCAACTCTTTTGCGTGCCTTGGCGCGGTTGTTAAAACCGCAAGCGGGTGAGGTGATGCTTGATGGCGTGGAGATCGGTAAAATACCCACACGAAAAGTCGCTAAACGTTTAGGCTTGTTGCCACAAACCCCAATTGCGCCGCAGGGCATTTTGGTTTCGGACTTAGTATCGCGCGGCCGCACGCCGCATCAAAGCGCGTTTCAGCAATGGAGTGAGGTTGATGAAGAGGCGGTTTTAGACGCCATGCAAGCCACTCAAACATTGGATTTGGCCGATAGGCGCATCGAAGAATTATCGGGTGGGCAGCGCCAACGGGTGTGGATTGCCATGGCATTGGCGCAACAGACTGAATTATTATTGTTAGATGAACCAACCACATTTTTAGACTTGCCGCACCAAATTGAAGTGTTGAACTTGGTGCGTAAATTAAACCGCCAGCAAGGGCGGACAATTGTGGTGGTGCTGCATGATTTAAACTTAGCCTGCCGCTATGCTGACCATATTGTCGCAATGCGCGAGGGGGCGATTGTCGAGCAAGGCGTGCCCAAAAACGTCATCACCGTGGATGTGATGTTGCGGGTGTTTGGTTTGAAATGTGATGTGATTACCGACCATTTATCGGGTACGCCGATGGTGGTGCCGGCGGTTGAAGATTATATATAAGGTGTAAAATGGCCAAGAAAAAGCAAGATTATGAAATTTTTGAAATTAAGTTGGTAAAAAAGCAGAGATTATCGCCTTCATTTATGCGCCTGACATTTGGTGCTGATAAGGTGAAATATTTGCAGGCCTATGCGCCAGATCAATGGGTGAAATTGATTTTCCCTAAAATTGCAGGTGAGGGGGTGAACGTACCCGATGACATGACACCTTATGAATATTATCGGTCTTTGCCAGAAGAAATCCGCCCCGACATTCGCAATTATACCATAAGGCATTTGCGGCCTAAGGTGAATGAAGTGGATATTGATTTTGTGTTGCATGGTGCTGAAGGCCCTGCATCGGCATGGGCGATTGAGGCTGAAATTGGCGCTAAAATATTCACTATTGCGCAATGTGAATTTCCTGACCATCGAGCTGAAGACACAGCAGAAATTGGTAGTTTTGTGTGGTCACCGCCGCGGGGTGCGCAAGAGATTCTTCTAATGGCTGATGAGACGGCTTTGCCTGCCGCCATTGGCATATTGGAGCAATTATCGGCGTTGGAAAAACCGCCTAAAGTGACCGCTTATTTTGAAGTGCCGCATGAGGAGGATTGTTTACCCACGCCAATTTGGCCTGGTTTAAACTTGCAATATTTGCCACGCAATGTGGGGACATGGGCCGCGGGGGCGCAGTTAATTGCAGCGGCTAATTCGGTTGCCATTCCTAAACTTGTTGAGAATGCCGAAAAACAGGTGAATGACGAAATACCTGAAGAAGAAATCGTTTGGCAACGTGCTGACGCGGCTGATGATAGCAAGTTTTATGCATGGATTGCTGGTGAGACAAGCGCCATGCGCACCATTAGGCTAACCTTAACTAAGCAACGCGGATTAAATAAACAATTACTTAATTTTATGGGTTATTGGCGCAAGGCTGAATTGCATTAATCGCCTAACCAAAATTTGATATATATCAAGTCTATCCACGGTTTTAGAACCATTCTATAATGATAAACGTTGTTTTTATTGAATAAATTCAGTTGATAATTAGTCTAAGTATAGGTTAATAAGAATTACTTGCAAAAAATTCTTCATCGTTTATAGCTTCATTTGTCTTAAATATTATGGAGAAGAATATGAATAAAATATTCCGTTTTGCGGGCGTGATGACCGCCGCAACCCTTGCAATTGGCATGAGTGTATCTGCCGCCGTTGCTGAAATGATCACCGTGACTGACCTTGCTGGCCGCGTGGTTGAAGTGCCATTAGACCCAACTCGGGTTATTTTGGGTGAGGGCCGCCAACTTTATGCCATTTCGGTGATTGACCGTGAAGACCCATTTAAACGCATTATCGGTTGGCGTAATGATATGATGCGTGCCGACCCTGATGCTTATGAAAAATACACCGCTAAATTTCCTAAAGGCCTAGATATACCGTTTTTTGGCACCGCTTCAAGTGGTGAATTTAGTGTCGAACAAGCCATTAAGCTCGAAGCTGAATTGGTGATATTCCCGCTTGGGCAATATGAAAGCACCAAAGAGCTAAACTTGCTTGAACAGCTTGGTAAAGCTGGCGTTGCAACAATGTTCATTGATTTCCGTTTGCGCCCAACTCAAAATACCATGCCTTCATTGGCGTTGCTAGGTAAAGTGTTTAACGAGCGCGATAATGCTGATGAATTTATCGACTATTACCTTAAAAACATGAAGCAAGTGTTTAATGTGGTGGATAGCATTCCACTCGCAGACCGCCCATTGGTATTTGTTGACCGCGCTGCGGGCATCACTGCTGGTGAATGTTGCAAAACATTTGGTTCAGCCAACTTTGGCCGCTTTGTCGAAGAAGCTGGTGGCGTAAACTGGGGTTCAACTCGCATTGCAGGTTTTGCTGGCGATGTGAACCAAGAAGCCATCTTTACCACTGACCCAGATGTTATTGTGGGTACAGGCGCTAACTGGGGTGTTCTTCGTAAAGGTACAACGGCTGTATTACTTGGTCATAATGCCATTAAATCAGAAAATGATAAGCAAATTGCTGGTTTAGCTGCGCGCCCAGGTTGGCCGAAGCTTAAAGCGGTTCAGAACAAACGTTTCTATTCTGTCTATCATCAATTCTATAACAGCCCGTTCCATTTTATCGCCATTCAACAATTGGCAAAATGGTTCTACCCTGAACAGTTTAAAGATGTTGATCCATCTGCAAACTTTAAAGAATTGCATGACAAATTTATGCCTATTGATTATTCTGGCGAGTTTTTTGCTGAACTTAAATAGACAATTTTAGACAATAATGCGGGGCGCAAATACCCCGCATTTTTTACTTTTATAAAAGATCAATTATGACAGATATTGTAGACAATTCAGGCGTAGAAGACGGCGCATCTAAACGTTATTTAAGAACTGCGCGGAAACGCAGCATCATTGTTTTTGTGATGATGGCCATTGTGGCTTTCTCGGTATTGTTGGATGTTTCATTAGGGCCAGGGAATTTTCCGCTATCTGACATAATTGATGTTTTATGGGATGAAAATTCGCACGGCGTCTCGCTTAGTGTGATTGTATGGGACATTAGGCTTCCCGTGGCTTTGATGGCCTTGTTGATTGGCGCAATGTTGGGTGCGGCGGGGGCGGAAATGCAAACCATCTTAAATAACCCCTTGGCCGATCCTTTCACTTTGGGCATTTCGTCCGCGGCAAGTTTTGGTGCGTCATTAGCCATTGTGGCGGGTTTTTCATTGATCCCTTATGCGGGCACTTTATTGATCACCACCAATGCTTTTGGTTTTGCATTATTGGCGTCATTTATATTATTTGCCACCACCCGCATGCGCGGGGTGAATATTGAAACCATGGTTTTGGTGGGCATCGCGCTTATGTTCACTTTCAACGCGTTATTGGCGTTGATGCAATATTATTCTTCAGAAACTGAATTGCAAAAAATTGTATTTTGGATGATGGGTTCTTTAATGCGGGTGACGTGGAGTAAATTGGCCATTTGCGCGGTGATTTTGGGCATATGCTTGCCGATATTTATGTGGCGCAATTGGCAGCTAACCGCATTGCGGTTAGGCGATGAAAAGGCACGTAGCATGGGCATTAATGTATCGCGCTTGCGTATTGAAATGCTGATTTTGGTGTCGTTGTTATCGGCTGTGAGTGTTGCTTTTGTGGGGGTGATTGGCTTTATTGGGCTTGTTGGGCCGCATATGGCACGGATGATGGTGGGTGAAGATCAGCGCTTCTTTTTGCCGATGTCGGTATTTTGTGGCGCGTTGATTTTATCGGTTGCTAGCATCATCAGCAAAATGATCACACCCGGCATTATTTATCCGATTGGCATGATCACATCGTTGATCGGCGTGCCGTTCTTTTTAAGCTTGGTACTCAAACAACGCAAACGCAGCTGGTAGGGAGGAAAGAAATGTTAAAAATAGATGGCCTGAGTGCATCATACGGTAAAAAAAGCATCTTAACCGAAATATCGATTGATGAAATTAAACCCGGCGAGTTGACCGCAGTGATTGGCCCCAATGGCACGGGGAAATCGACTTTTTTTAAGGCTATATCTGGTCTGTTAAAGGGCACTTTGGGTGAGATGGTTTTAAACGGTGATAATTTGCGTGAGCTGAGCAGTGATGTTTTGGCCAGAAAAATATGTTATTTACCGCAAAGCGTTAACACCACCGCGGCATTGACCGCATTTGAAGTGGTGTTGCTGGGGCTTAAATTTCAATCTGGGTGGCGGGTGAAAGATGAAGACGCCAAACAAGTTGAGAAAATTTTTGCCATATTGGACATTGATCATTTATCTGATCAATATATTGGCGATTTATCGGGTGGGCAGCAGCAGCTTGTTTGGATTGCCCAAGCCATCATCCGCAGCCCCGAAATGTTGCTGCTAGATGAACCAACCAGCGCGCTCGATCTGCAACATCAGCTTGCGGTGATGGATTTGCTAAAGATTCTGACCAAAAAACGCAACATTGTCACTATGGTGGCTTTGCATGATTTGAATTTAGCCGCCCGTTATGCCGATAAGGTGTTGGTGATTAAAGACGGAAAATTACGCGCTTTTGGGGTGACAGAAGATATTTTTAGAACTGACATTATCAATGAAACTTATGGCGTTGAAGTTGAAGTGCAAACCCAACCATCTGGCACTATATTGGTGATGCCGATAAGATCAAAACGCCAATTGCGAGCGGATTTATTATGAGCGAAGCACGAAATAATTATAAGTTAAGAGATGAAATTAAAGATTATTGGTCACTACGTGCCGAAAAATTTGACTTGTCGGTTGGGCATGAAATTTTCACCCAGTCTGAACGTGATGCTTGGTATCAACTGATTACCAAACATATTGGCGCAGGCAAGGGGCGTAAAGCCTTGGATTTGGCCTCTGGCACGGGCGTTATATCGCATTTATTATTTGATTTAGGTTTTCAAACCACAGGGCTTGATTGGTCAGAAACCATGCTCGCCAAGGCGCGCGAGAAATCTGAAATTCGCAAATCGGACATAAAATTCATCATTGGTGATGCCGAAAACACCATGCAGCCATTGGGCACATTTGAGGTGATCACCATGCGGCATTTGGTGTGGACATTGGTTGACCCCAAGGCCGCGATGCAGCATTGGTTTGATTTGCTGCAATCTGGCGGTAAATTATTGATTGTTGATGGGAACTTTAAGCAGGCTGATTGGCGGCGCAGGCTGATTAAAAGAATAGCGGCTTTATTCTCAATGTTTGAAGGCGAAGATAGGCATGGCCGCGATGCACAAATGATGAAAACTCATAATCATATTTTACAGCGGGTGTATTTTAACCAAGGTGTGACATCGGTTGCGGTGGTGGAGATGTTAACTGACATTGGTTTTGAGCAGATTATTGTACAGACTGATTTATCGACCATTCACCGCGCCCAAGCCAAAGGCTTGGGGTTTTTTAAATTTTTAGATCGCAGTGTTCAGCATCGCTTTGCCATCAGCGCCAGCAAGCCTTAAATTAGTCTTTCTGCATTTGAAAACACCATTAAATCACTGTCACCATCAAAGGCCGCAAATGTCATATTGGCTTTTTTTGCCATGTTAACCGCCATTGTGGTTGGGGCTGAGATGGAAATCACAATCGGCACGCCAGATTTAATGCATTTTTGGGCCAATTCGTAGGCAAAGCGGCTGGTCAGCAGCACAAAACCTTGGCTGATGTCAATATCTTGTTGGGTGAGAGCGCCGCATAATTTGTCTAAAGCATTATGCCGCCCAACATCTTCGCGAACCAGCAGGATATCGCCATCTTTATCGACAAACGCCGCAGCATGAACTGAAAAACTGCTTTGATTGAGCGGTGTGTGATCGCGCAATTGGACTCTGGCTTTTTGAATGGCAGCAATGCGGATGGTGAGCTCACTGTCAATTTTTGGCAAGTCTTCGACAATGTGTGATAAGGAGGTGAGGCCACAAACCCCACAGCCTGATGCGCCCGCCAAACGGCGGCGGCGCTCGATGATTTGGAAGCGGTCATACGCGTCATCATTCAATTTGACATGCAGCTCGACGCCATCTCTCGCAAGTTTTTGTTTGACGCTGATGATGGCATCAGTGGCTTTTACCAAGCCTTCGCTTAAGCAAAACCCGTAAGCAAAATCAATCAAATCAAGCGGTGTGGTCAACATAACGGCGTAGGTTTCGCCTTTTTCACTCTCGCCATCAATGTATATGGCAATCGGACATTCTTCTGGCAGCACCCAAGTTTTTGACTTGGTTTTTACGCCATTATTTAAGTGCGCATTGACAGATTTTACACCTTCACTCATTCAGCAACCTGTACTTGAATGATGCGCTGGGCATCGACCGTATCGGCACGTTCACTTTGCCATGGTGATACGTCGTTGGTGAGGCGTATTTGCACGGCAGTTACCTTATATTCTGGGCAATCGGTTGCCCAATCGCTGTTTTCGGTGGTGATGACATTGGCGCCGGATTCGGGGTGATGGAATGTGGTGTAGACCACGCCCGGTTGCATACGTTCGGAAATTTCGGCCTTAAGCGCAATATAACCTTTGCGTGAAGAGATTTGCACCAGATCGCCATCGGCAATGCCGCGTAATTCGGCGTCTGAGGCATGGATTTCTAGGACATCCTCTTCGAGCCAGACGTTGTTTTCTGTGCGCCTGGTTTGGGCGCCGACATTATACTGGGATAAGATGCGGCCTGTGGTGAGGAGAAGCGGGAATTTGCGGTTGGTTTTTTCGGTCGTCGGGGTGAATTCGGTGACGAAGAATTTGCCTTTGCCGCGGACGAATTCGCCGACATGCATGATGGGAGTGCCATCTGGGGCGGCTTCGTTAACAGGCCATTGGAGGCCATCGTCTTTGTCCAAGCGATTGAGCGATACGTGGGCGAATGTGGGCAGGAGGGCGGCGATTTCGTCCATAATCTCGGCGCTGTCTGTGTAATTCATCGGGTAGCCCATGGCGATGGCTAGGTCTTGAGTGACTTCCCATTCGTGCTTGCCTGTAATGGGCGGCATAACCTCGCGCACGCGGTTGATGCGGCGTTCGGCGTTCGTAAATGTGCCGTTCTTTTCTAGAAAGCTGGTGCCGGGTAGGAAGACGTGGGCGAAGCGGGCGGTTTCGTTGAGGAAAAGATCTTGTACCACTAGGCAATCTAGTGCCATGAGCGCGGCTTCGACATGTTGGGTATCGGGGTCTGACTGGGCGATGTCTTCGCCTTGTACATACATGCCGCGGTAATTGCCATCGATGGCTTCTTTGAACATGTTGGGGATGCGGTAGCCCGGCTTATTGTCTAGTTTGACTTTCCAATGGGCTTCGAATTGGCCGCGCACCTCGTCATCGGCCACGCTGCGATAGCCTGGTAATTCGTGCGGGAAACTGCCCATGTCGCATGAGCCTTGTACGTTATTTTGGCCGCGAAGTGGGTTGATGCCGCCGCCGCGTTTGCCTAGATTGCCTGTCGCCATGGCGAGGTTGGCAATGCCCATCACCATGGTTGAACCTTGGCTGTGTTCGGTGACGCCGAGGCCGTAATAGATGGCGGATGTGTCGCCATTGGCATAGGTGCGAGCGGCGGCTCTTATGTCAGCGGCTTTGACGCCGATGATGACCTCTTGCGCTTCGGGCGAGTTTTCGGGCAGAATGACAAAATCTTCCCACGCTTTGAAGGTTTCTGGGTCGCAGCGTTGGGCGACGAAGTCTCTGTCGATGAGGTTTTCGGTGGCAATTACATAGCTTAGGGCGTTGATTAATGCCACATTGGTGCCAGGTAACAATGGCAAATGATGATCAGCGGTAACATGTACGCTGCGCACTAGATCGATGGCGCGGGGGTCGGCGACGATTAGTTTTGCGCCTGCGCGCAGATGTTTTTTCATCCGTGAGCCGAATACGGGATGGGCATCGGTGGGGTTGGCACCGATCAGCAAAATAACATCACTATGTTCGACGCTTTCGAAATCCTGAGTGCCTGCGGCGGTGCCGAACGCTTGGTTGAGGCCGTAGCCCGTGGGTGAATGGCAAACGCGGGCGCAGGTATCGACATTATTATTGCCGAAGGCGGCGCGGATCAGTTTTTGCACGACAAACACTTCTTCATTGGTGCAGCGTGATGAGGTGATGCCGCCAATGGCTTTGCGGCCGTGTTTTTTCTGAATGTCTTTAAAGCGTGAGGCGGCGAATCCTATGGCGGTTTCCCAAGAAACTTCTTGCCATGGATCGTGAATGTGATCGCGAATCATGGGTTTGGTGATGCGGTCTTTATGGGTGGCATAACCAAATGCAAAGCGGCCTTTGACGCAGGAATGGCCATCGTTTGCGCCGCCGTCTTTATCGGGTATCATCCGCACGACTTCGTTGTTTTTGATTTGCGCGATGAAGGAGCAACCGACGCCGCAATAGGCGCAGGTGGTTTTAACTTCGCGATCAGGTTGGCCCATTTCGACCACGGATTTTTCGACCAAGGTGTCGGTTGGGCAGGCTTGCACGCAGGCGCCGCAGGAGACGCATTCGCTGGCCAAAAAGCCTTCATTCATGCCGGCGACGATTTTTGAATCGAACCCGCGGCCTGCGGTGGTGATGGCGAAACTGCCTTGCACTTGCTCGCACGCGCGCACGCAGCGCATACAGCTGATGCATTTGGCGCCGTCAAATTGAAAATAAGGATTTGAGGTGTCAATCTCGGTATCAAAATGGTTTTTGCCTTCGAAGCCATAGCGCACTTCGGTCAGGCCGACCTTTGCCACCATGCCTTCTAATTCGCAATCGCCATAGCTTTGCTCGTTTTCGATATTTGGAGTTTTTTTGCCGTTCGTATAATCGAATGGGTGATCGGACATGTAGAGCTCTAGCACGCCTTTGCGTAATTTTGTGATATCGGCATCATCTGTAGTAACGCTCATGCCCTCTTCAATCGGTGTGGTGCAAGAGGCGGGCATGCCGCGGCGGCCTTCGACTTTACACACGCACATGCGGCACGAGCCGTGGGCATTTATATTGTCGGTCGCGCATAATTTGGGGATGTCGACATTCAGCTGTTTGGCCGCGCGCATGATCGAGGTGCCTTTGGGCACGGTGACTTGTTCGCCGTCTATGGTGGCGGTGACATAGTCTAATGCTTCGCCATAGACGGCGGGTTTAATCTCGGGTGTGCCATAATCTGTTTGTTTGGTCAAACTCATGTTTCTACTCCCTGTTTTAAGCCTAATTCTGCTGGAAAATGCTTTAATATGCTGCGTACGGGTTTGGGGGTTAGGCCGCCCATTGCACATAGTGAACCGACTTCCATCACATCGAATAAATCATCTAATAAGGCGAAATTTTCGGCTACATTTTCGCCATCTGCTATTTTATCTAAAATCTCACCGCCGCGCACCGCGCCGATGCGGCATGGGGTGCATTTGCCGCAGCTTTCAACCTCGCAAAAGTGGAACGCAAACCGTGCGAGTGCAGCCATATCGGCTGTGTCATCAAATATCACGATACCGCCATGACCGACGGCGCCACCAATTTCGGCGAATTTTTCGTAATCTAGTACAGTGTCTAGCTCATCGGGGTGAATGTAGGAGCCTAGGGGGCCGCCTAATTGTACGGCTTTGATCGGGCGGCCTGATAAAGTACCGCCGCCGAAATCTTCAATAATTTCGCGCAATGTGTGGCCAAACTCGACCTCGACCATGCCGCCGCGTTTGATATTGCCGCCTAGTTGAAATGGCAATGTGCCTGTTGAGCGGCCAACGCCTAATGCGGCATAGGCTTTTGCGCCATTGGCTAGGACATCTGGCACGGAGGCCAAGGTGATGACGTTATTGATGATGGTCGGTTTGCCGAATAGGCCTTGGATGGCGGGTAGAGGTGGTTTGGCGCGCACCATGCCGCGTTTGCCTTCTAGGCTATCGAGCAGAGATGTTTCTTCGCCGCAAATATAAGCGCCTGCGCCGATGCGTAATTCTAAGTCAAAATGTAAGCCTAGGCCGCCGACGTTTTTGCCTAGCCAGCCTGTTTGGTAGGCGTTTTCTATGGCTTCTCCGAGGATTTCTTTGGTAAGCGGGTATTCGCTGCGCAGGTAAATATAACCTTTTGTGGCGCCGATTGACGCGCCGCATATAATCATGCCTTCTATCAGCGCCATTGGGTCAGTTTCCATCACCAAGCGATCAGAGAAGGTGCCGCCGTCACCTTCATCTGCATTACACACCACATATTTTTGGTCCGCTGCCGCGTCTAATGTGGTTTGCCATTTTATACCCGTTGGGAAAGCCGCGCCGCCGCGGCCTCGCAGGCCTGAATCTAGGATTTGTTTAACTGATGCTTGTGCGCCAATTTTGAGGCATTTTTTTAGGCCAATAAATCCGCCATGGGCGATGTAATCATCGATTGATAACGGATCAATTTCGCCAGATTTGGCAAAGATATGTCGGGTTTGTTTTTTGAAATAATCGATATTTTTAATCAGGCCGACATCTAACAGATGCGGGGCATCATGCCCAAAGGCATCATTAATCAGCGCATCGACATCTGAAGGCCGCACGCAACTAAAGCCGACGCGGCCATCTGGTGTGTCAATCTCGACCAATGGCTCAAGCCATGCCGCGCCGCGTGAACCGTTGCGGATGACTTTATAGCCTGCTGCTTTGAATTTTGCCGCGACGGTATCGGCGCCGACTGACACGCTGGCCGTGTCTCTGGGGACGTATACAATATTCATGCAGTACCACCAATCAGTGCGCTGAGCTGGTCGGCATCTAGGCGGCCATAAATTTGGCCATCGACTAGGGCTGAGGGGGCTAGGGCGCAATTGCCCAGGCAGTAAATGGTTTCAATTGCCACATCTGAGTTGAGGCCTTTTTCAATATCGGCTTTTAATTGAACTGAGCCCATTGATTGACAAGCCTCGGATTGGCATAATTTGACTATTTTTTTGGCCGGTGGTTTTTGCCGAAAATCGTGATAAAAAGTCACCACGCCATAAACTTCAGCGCGTGAAAGATTTAAGCAATCGGCGATAATTTGGTAGGCGCTTTCGGGGATATAGCGGTTAAACGCTTGAACGGCGTGCAATATTTCCAGCAGCATATCGGCCGCATTGCCATGGTCGGCGCAGACCAGTTTTATCTTGCTTTCCAGCGGATATATATCTAAATTTGTTGCCACCCGAACCACCTTTAAACATTACATACTATATTAATTCAGTTTGAGCCTAAATCAATGATTACAACTATTATAATTACAATGAATACAAAATCACAAGGTAAACTTACAAATCCATTTTTAATGAATGTGGTTGAAAATTGATATAGCTCGAAAAAATAATGGCCGAGCGATGTTAAAATCGCTCAGCCAAGTTATTATAAGTGCTATTCTGCAGGTGCAGTTTCGCCATGTGTGTTTTCAACATGATGTTCTTCACCAACCGCTTTGATCATATAATTGGCGATTAAACCAATGACCAACAGGCCAGCCATTGCATACATTGTTGTATTGTAAAGGCTTGACGTTGGGTCGACCGTTCCTGTTGGAGCAAGCTCCATCAACTTTGCGATAGTCACAGTATTGGCGCTGACCAATGTTGTGAGTTGATCAAGCGGCGCGCCGAATTTTTCGGCAAACGCAGCGGCATCGACTTTTGATGCCAAATCAGCAATCGCGCTGTCTTTGGACATATTGCGCAAATATGTAATGGCAAAAGGCCCTAACACACCCGCGGTTGACCATGCAGTGAGCAACCGGCCATGAATACCGCCAACATGCAATGTACCGAAAATATCGGCCAAATAGGCGGGTATTGTGGCAAAGCCACCGCCATACATGGTGAAAATAATCATGGTGGCAATATAGAAACCTACCAAGGCCGTGGTGCCGCCAGCTGTGGCGAAATACGGGATGGATAAGTATAAAATAATGCCCAAAATAAAGAACCAGAAATAGGTGTTTTTACGCCCAATATGATCCGATATAGTGGCCCAGAAAAACCGACCTGTCATGTTGAATACTGAAATCATCAGCACATACGTGGCAGCAAAGCCCGCGGTGACAAGAGCCAAATCGCCAAAAATTTCATTCATCATGGTTTTGGCAACGCCGATGACGCCGATACCCGCCGTCACATTAAAGCATAGCACAATCCAGATAAGCCAAAATTGTGGTGTTTTAAGCGATTGATCAATATGTACATCTTTTTCGGTGACCATTTTTTTGGAGGTCAAAGTTGTTGAATCCCAACCTTCTGGTTTCCAACCCGCTGCAGGTACGCGATATAAGAATGACGCAATCATCATGACGATGAAATAGACGATGCCAAGTGTGATGAAAGTGGCTGCAGCACCTGTATTGCCTGTGCCAACGGCATAAACACCCGCTTCGGCAGTTTCGGTTGCAGCAGAAATCACAACTTCGATTTTACCTGCTGCTGTTTCGGCAAAGCGGCGGCCATTCTCGGTGATGAGTGTGACAGTTGATTCGGCGCCTAAAAAATCTGGCGCTTTGGCATTGCTGGCGAGTAACCATCTAATTAAGGGGGCGCCAATCATTGCGCCGCCACCAAAGCCCATAATGGCCATGCCTGTGGCCATGCCGCGCTTATCGGGGAACCAACGGATTAATGTAGATACGGGCGATACATAGCCTAAGCCTAAGCCGACCCCGCCAATGGCACCATAACCTAGATAAATGAGCCATAATTGATGAGTGACAATGCCGATTGAACCGACTAAGAAACCGCCGCCCCAACAGAATGCTGACACCACACCGACCGCGCGTGGGCCAACTTTTTCGAGCCATTTGCCGCCAAATGCTGCCGCTAAGCCTAAAAATACGATGGCGGTAGAGAAAATCCACACCACAGATGATAGTGACCAGTCATCGCCAGCTGAAGCGATCACGCCAAGTTCTTTGGTGAGCGCTGGGTTAAAAATAGACCAAGCGTAAACTGAGCCAATGCACATGTGAATGGCGATTGAAGCTGGTGGTACATACCAGCGGTTAAAGCCTGGTTTTGCGACGATATTTTCCTTCATTAAAAATGAAAACATGCCCCCTGTAGAGCTTTCACTCATAATTCATTCCTCCCGTTGCGGATATTGTGAAATATGTTCGATTCCCTCCCAAGGAATTGAACCATCAATATGCCGTTTAATGTTACGTCTTTAGTAGACCATACCAATTTAAAGTTTTGCCCCACTAATATATTAGTTAAGCCCATTTTGAGCCTTTCGTCCAGCTAATTTATAATTAGAATCATTATTAATAGCACCGTAATCAAAACCCAATCACAATAACCAAGTAAATATCTAGTGAGGATATTTTGGTAGTGTATTGTAATAACGGGTGATTATTTATTTACGTGACATATATCAAATTAATTTAAATTCGCAAAAATTCTATTGCTTAATATTGTTTACTTATAATCATTCTAGCCAAATGAGAATGATAGGGATTTACAAAATATATTGGTATTGTTGGTTTGAATTAAAGTCAGCATTATCATCAGAATGAATATAAATTTATTGCGGGTTGCTGACCATAAAACATTATATAATTCAAGTGGTTTTTAACCAATTTGAGAATAAAATATGTGGCTTAAGTGAAGACCCTAAGGTTGTTGCACATACCCCCCTGAGTCTAAATAATTTTATTGTCAAAATAGTTTCATTGTGATCCGCCTGATATTTGCTAATGTGCGAATATATTTAAAGGGTGAGGGATTATGCAAAAATTAGCAATTGTAACTGGCGGAAGTTCGGGCATTGGGCGGCATTTGGTTAAATCATTTGCGAGTGACGGCTATGCGGTGGCATTTAACCATGTGGCTGATGCTGAGGCCGCTAGTGAAGTGGTGGCAGATATTGAAGCTGGCGGTGGTCGGGCTTTGGCGTTGGAAAGTGACGTCAGTGTTGAGGCTGAAGTGATGAAGTTTTACACCAAAGTGGGCGATTGGTTTGGTGCAGGACCTGATGTTTTGATTAACAATGCGGGCATTCAAACCTGGTCATCATTATTGGATTTGAGCGAGGCTGACTGGGATAATGTGCTCAAAACCAATTTGAAAGGTTGTTTTTTGCACACCAAGCATGCGGCTAAGGCGATGATTGCCAGTGAGAAATCGGGTTATATTGTTAATTTGGGTTCGGGTTGTAATAAGTTGGCATTTCCGAAACTGGTGGATTATACCGCATCCAAGGGCGGTATTGAGCAATTTACCAAAGTCTCGGCTGGTGAGTTGGGGCCATATGGGATTAACGTCAATTGTGTAGCGCCTGGTGCGATATTGACCGAGCGCACGTTAATTGAAGCGCCTGATTATGATGAGATATGGTCTAAAATAACCCCCTTGCGGCGGGTTGGCACGCCTGAGGACATCGCAGGGCCGGTGTTGTTTTTATGCTCAGAGGCCGCATCATTTATATCTGGTCAAACCATCGGCATTGATGGTGGGGTGTTTAGCCAAGCGGCATGGCCGCATGAGGCATATTGATTGGTGGAAAAAAATCTACGCCACACTGGTGGGTGACGCAGATCTGGGGAGAATGAATCAACTCGGCTTAACCAACTCGGCTTAACCAACTCGGCTTAACCAACTTGGCTTAACCAAATTGATTCATTGTATTGTCTTTGCCTGCAGCTTTTAGAGCCGCATCGCCAGAGAAATACTCTTTATGATCATCACCCATGTCTGAGCCTGACATATTTTGATGTTTAACACAGGCAATGCCTTGGCGAATTTCTTGGCGTTGCACATTGGCCACATAGCCCAACATGCCTTGATCGCCAAAATAATCTTTGGCTAGATTGTCAGTCGATAACGCCGCGGTGTGATAGGTCGGTAGCGTGATCAGGTGATGGAAAATACCCGCCTCGCGTGAGCTGTCGGCTTGGAAAGTACGGATTTTTTCATCGGCATCTATGCCAAGCTGGGTTTTATCATATTTTACATCCATTAAATCGGCACGCACATAGGCAGAAACATCTTGTCCAGCATCGCTCATTATATCGAATATTTGCTGTCTGAAATTGAGCGTCCAGTTAAATGACGGGCTGTTATTATAAACCAATTTGGCGTTAGGTACGACTTCGCGCACCGCCGATACCATGGCGCCAATTTGGGCGATATGCGGTTTCTCGGTTTCAATCCAGATTAAATCTGCGCCATTTTGCAATGAGGTGATGCTGTCAAGCACACAACGCGCTTCACCCGTGCCGGCTTTGAATTGGAATAGATTGCTCGCGAGGCGTTTGGGGCGTAGCAATTTGCCGCCGCGTTTGATCAGCACATCGCCATTTTGCATTTCGTCTGTGCTGATCTCATCGCAATCTAAAAACGCATTATATTGATCGCCTAAATCGCCTGGTTTTTGGGTCACAGCGATTTGTTTGGTCAGGCCCGCGCCTAAGCTATCGGTGCGGGCGACAATGATGCCATTATCAATGCCCAGCTCTAAAAACGCATATCTGACGGCGCGAATTTTGGCCAGAAAGTCCTCATGTGGTACGGTTACTTTGCCATCTTGATGGCCACATTGTTTTTCGTCTGACACTTGGTTTTCGATTTGAATGCAGCAAGCGCCCGCTTCGATCATTTGTTTGGCCATCAGATAGGTGGCTTCAGCATTGCCGAAACCTGCATCAATATCGGCAATAATCGGCACCACATGAGTGACATGATTGTCAATTTTTTGTTGTGCGCCTTGGGCTGCAACTTCGTTACCTGCTTCGCGCGCCGCATCTAATTCGCGGAAATAACCGCCTAGTTCGCGGGCATCGGCTTGGCGTAAAAATGTATAAAGCTCGGCGATTAATGAAGCCACGCTGGTTTTTTCGTGCATCGATTGATCGGGCAACGGGCCAAATTCACTGCGCAAGGCGGCGACCATCCAGCCAGATAGGTAGAGATAGCGGCGATCCGTACTGTTTTCGAAATGTTTCTTAATTGAAATCATTTTTTGTTGGCCGATAAAACCATGCCAGCAGCCTAATGACTGGGTATATTGCGAACTGTCTTTATCGTAATTATCCATATCTGCACGCATAATGTCGGCGGTATATTTTGCAATGGCGATGCCGTCTTTAAAGCGATTTTGTGCGCGCATACGGGCTGTGGATTCGGCTTCGATGCCGCCCCATGATGTGCCATGCTCGGCTTTTAGCGCCTCTACGGCGCGGATGTTTTCTTGATATTGTGACATTTTTTTAGCCTTTATGAATTTTTAGATTTGATATAGGTGGCAGAATAATAGCTTTGGCCGTCGAATAATTGGGTTTTAACCGCTTCTTCATCGACAAGTTCAAAACGGTGCAATTGAACTTTGGAGGCCAATAAATAGCCCTGTTTGGCCAGACGTTGGCGGTGAAATTCAAATATAGTGGCGTTGGCCAATGGTGAAATGATGGTTAAACATTCTTCGTTCGTAGCATCTTGTGCTTTATTGTTGATTGTTGACTGGCTCATAGCTTTTCCTTTCGATTATCGATGAGATAAGTAAATTATTGACATTTTGTAGGGTAATGCAATATATTTGAAGAAAATTAGGGTATTGGTGTAAATTATTTACAGTCAATATCGGCAATATTGTAAATTTTAGACAGAAAACAACTATGTCTCAGCAAGCGCTTTACATTGGCAGTAAATTGAAAAAATTACGCCGTGATAGAAATATAAACCAAAAAAATCTGGCCTTAGAATTGGGCATTAGTGCCAGTTATTTAAACCTGATTGAGCGCAATAGGCGCGGTTTAACTGCCAATCTTTTGCTAAAATTGGCAGATATATTCGATATAAATGTCAATGAGTTGAGCCAAAATACCGACGTGCAATTGACCAATGATTTATCTGAATTATTGGCTGATGACATATTTGCAGATTTTGCCATCACCAACCAAGACATTACCGACTTAACCGCTGAAAACCCCGAAATTGGCAAAGCCATGATCCGCTTGTTTGACAAATATAATATGCGTCAAAAGCAAAATCAAAAACTAATCAATCAATTCATAACCGGTGTTGACGGAGAGGCTGCGCAATTTGATACTGAAGCTTCACCTGAATATATGGCTGAATTGGTGTCTGATTTCATTCAAAGCCAGAGTAATTATTTTGCCGTCCTTGAGCAGGCTGCTGAGCGCGTGAGGCTGGATGTTGATTTAATGGGCGAAGGTCTGTTTCATGGTCTGAAGGCATTTGCCGTTAATAGTTTTGCCATTCGCACTATAATTGCAGAATTACCTGATGATGAGAGTGCGCAATTTAATGTGGAAACTGGTGTTTTAAACATTTCAAATTTTTCGCCTGAACAAAGCCAAATTTTCTGCCTTGCGGAGCATATTGGCCTTTATGCCGCTAAAAATGAAATTGATGACATTATTGAAGGTGCAAATTTTGAAGATGAGCGCATTAATAATTATTTGGAGCAGGTTTTGAGCCGCTATTTTGCGGCCTGTATTATGATGCCTTATGATGGTTTTTTAAAAAAAGCCAAACAAACCCGTTATGACATTGACTTGCTGTGCCATTATTTTAATGTCAGTTTCGAGCAGGCTTGCCACCGTTTGACCAGTATGCAAAAACCTGGTGCCAAAGCCATCCCCTTTCATTTTGTGCGCACTGACATTGCCGGGCATATATCTAAACGCTTCTCACTTTCGGGCATTAAAATACCGCGTTATGGCACAGCTTGCCCGCGTTGGAATATCTATGCCGCCTTTATGCAGCCCGGGCGGATTAATGTGCAATTGTCAGAAACCCCAGATGGGCAGGTTTATTTTTGTATTGCCCGCACCATCACCAAAGGTGTTAGGCGTTTTGGCAAGCCGTTGCGGCATTTCTCCATCGGCCTTGGGTGTAAATATATACACGCAAAATCAATGGTTTATTCGGATAGTGTTGATTTGAAGGACGCTGGTCAATTGGTGCGCATTGGCGCCACATGCCCAGTGTGCCAGCGCCATAATTGCGCCATACATAATATTCAATAACTTTGTGAAAATGAACACAAAATTTGCCAAAAATTAACTAAGTAAAGCCTATATTGTTTGACAATTAATAGGTGTTATAGACTAGGGGTCAAATGTTAGGTTTTGGTAAAAAAGTAGAATATTCAGAGAATGTTGTTGAGTTGGCGGTTGAACAGGAAATTGATAGCGCCCATATTGCAATTCAATTAAAACTGGCATTGGACGCCATTGAAAAAGGCGAAGTGCTTGCATTAGATAATTTGCCCCGTGACATAGCACAGCCAATTGAGCATTTGGCCGTGGCCATTAAACTGCGCAATGAAGAAGCTTTGACGCGGGCAGTGGCACTTTCTGTTGGCGCCAGCAATTCTATGGCAGCGGTGTCATTAATCACGGGTGATATACGAGAAATTGAATCTAACTCTAACTCAATGGCCTCCGCTATTGAGGAGCTTGATGCCTCGATTGGGCAAATCTCGGACACGGCAAAATCGTCATCGGATAAAATGCAAAATGCCGATAGCATGATGACAACAGGCCTTGCCAATGTGCAAAAAACCAATGAATCGGCACAAGTCACATCGGACGCGATGAACTCGATGGAAGCGCAAACCAAGGCGGTATCGAGCGCGGTGAATCAAATTTCGAGTTTTGTCAGCACCATTGATGAGATTGCCCAACAAACCAACCTTTTGGCGCTAAACGCCACCATTGAAGCCGCGCGCGCTGGTGATGCGGGCAAAGGATTTGCGGTTGTTGCAGCCGAGGTGAAAAGCTTGTCTACCGCCACTCAAAAAGCCACTGAGGATATCAACCAACAGATTACCTCTCTACATAATGACGTGCAGCAGTTGTTGCAATCATTTGAGGCGGCCAATGGTTCGGTTGTCAACACTCAACAATTAACCGAAGAAACTGAAAATAACATTCAAGAAATTGCTGCCATTGTTAGCGAAACGGCAGGCGGCATGACCGACATTGCCAATGTGTTGAGCGAGCAGACCGAAGCCACTCGCGAATTGGCAGTTGGGGTGAATAAAATCGCCGATAGCAGCGTGAAAGCCTCTAAAATGGCGGATGAAGTGATCACCGCGGTTAAAGGTTCAGAGCAAATTATTGAGCAATTATTTAGCGCACTTGATGGCCGTAACATTGAAAATTATGTTTTAAACCGCGCCAAATCTGACCATTATTTATGGAAAAAGAATCTCGCTGAAATGTTGGTTGGTTTGAATAATTTAAAACATAACGAATTGGCGGATCATCATTCTTGTCGCCTTGGCAAATGGTGTGATGCGATATCAGATGACCGCATTGCCAATCACCCAGCATTTAAACAACTCGAAGCGCCGCACAAACAAGTGCATGATTTTGGCAAACTGGCGGCTGCCGAATTTGCCAAAGGCAACAACGCTGCCTCGCATGAAGCTTTTGCCAATATGCAACAAGCTTCAAATAAAGTGGTTGAAATTCTTGATAGCCTCATCAGGGGCTAGTTTTTTATAGGCGTCATATTGTGATAGGAATATTTCGCCTGTTAATTTTTGCCAAAAATGTGTGCGCTTTAATTTATCTGTGACGGGGCCTTTGACCTCGGACAGGTGTAATTTTATGCCCAAGTCATCAAGCCTTGTATTGATGGCCTCGAGCGATTCGAGCGCGCTCATGTCTATTTCATTGACCGCGGAACACATTAAAACCAGATGCTTAATGTGGCAATCGCCGACCACCCGATCATAAATATAATCTTCTAAAAACCGTGCGTTGGCGAAATATAGGCTTTCATCAATGCGGATGGTGAGTAATTGTGGATCGGTGATGACTTTATGGCGGTTGATATTGCGGAAATGTTGACTGTCGGGCACGAGGCCAACCTCGGCAATGTGGGGGCGCGAGGTTTTGTAGAGGAATAGGGCGATGGATAGGATAACGCCTGTTGAAACGCCAATTTCTACGCCAAATATAAGCGTCAGTAAAATGGTGGTAGCAACTGCCACAAAATCGGTTTTTGAATAGACCCATGTTTTTTTGAGAATGCTAAAATCGACCAATGACAAAACCGCAACAATGATGGTGGCAGCTAAGGTGGCTTTGGGCAGAAAGTAAATTAATGGGGTGAGGGAGACAGCGGCTATGGCCAAGCCAATGGCGGTGAAAGCACCCGCCGCGGGGGTTTCTGCACCTGCATCAAAATTAACCACCGAGCGCGAAAAACCACCTGTGACGGGAAAGCCGCCTGTAAGAGACGCGCCAATATTGGCAGCACCAAGGCCGATAAGCTCTTGATTAGGCTCGATGCGTTGGCGTTTTTTGGCCGCCAAAGTTTGCGCGACTGAGATGGATTCGACAAACCCAATGACAGATATGAGCAGGGCGGGAATGAGCAAAGTGCTTAACAGATCGGGTGAAAAAGATGGTAAAGTTAGCGGCGGGAGGGCTTGTGGCACATCGCCAACAATGCGTACGCCTTGTGCGGCAAAATCATAACCCCAAACGATGAGTGTGGTGGTGACAATGGCGGCGACAGGGCCGATTTTAGTGAGAATATTGGCGATGCGGGCGCTGAGGCCAAGTTTTAGTAAAGCGGGTTTTAAGCCCTTGCGCACCCAGAACAAGAATAAGGTTGCTGAAACACCCAAGATCAACGTCTTGTAATTTGTCTCAGGTAAATGTGTAAAGAGTGAGCTTAATAATTCTAGCAATGTATGGCCATGCGCATCGATGCCTAAAATATGTTTGAGTTGGCTGGCGGCGATCAGCACACCAGATGCGGTGATGAAACCTGCAATGACCGGATGCGACAGGAAATTGGCCAAGAAACCGAGTTTAAACACCCCCATAAGTAGCAAAATAACACCTGAAAGCCCTGCCAAAGTGATGGCGGCCACAGCATAGCCCATTGTGCCAACTTCGGCAATATTACCAATCGCCGCTGCTGTCATTAACGACACAACGGCCACGGGGCCAACTGCCAAAGCACGGCTGGTGCCGAAAATGGCGTAAAGAATGATCGGCGCGATGGAGGCATAAAGCCCCATTTCGGCAGGTAAGCCAGCCAATAATGCATAGGCCAAAGATTGCGGGATGAGCATGATGGTCACAATCACCGCAGCAATCATATCGTTGGAAAAGGCGTGTTTATTATAGCTTTGCCCCCAATCGAAAATCGGGAAATATGATTTTAGTTTGCTTAATTTCATAGTCATTCCTGCCAACAGGTTTTAGTTTTTGATTTTATTATTCATGCGTTCAAGTTGTGTTGACATGTCGTATCCAGCGGCTTTTGCGCTGGCCAAAATGTCATCAGCAGATTGTTGCCCTGCTTGGCTGAGTGACCATAATATGGTGCAGCGCGTGCCAGTGCGGCAATAGGCCAAAATGGGCTGAGCAAGATGATCGGTTGCCGCTTCAAACAATGCCACATCTTCATCGCTAATCTGCCCGCCAACAACTGGAATGTAACTGCTTGTCAACCCAGCCGCCTCGGCGGCTTTTGCAATTCTCTCAAAGCTTGGTTGATCTGTAGTCTCATCATTAGGGCGGTTGCAAATAATCGCGCCAAAGCCCAGAGCTTTGACGGCCTTTAAGTCATCAGGTGAAATTTGCGCGCAGACTGATAATGTCTTTGACAGGCGTTTAATGTCCATGATTTGGCTCCTCATTATAATTTATTAATCGGCACTTTAAGCATCGGGTTGCCATCTTCATCACACGGCACATCGCCCGCGCGCATATTGACTTGCAAGGAAGGGATGATTAGTTTAGGCACAGCCAGTTCGGCATCGCGTTTGGTGCGAAAATCGACAAATTCTTGCTTGGTTTTGCCCGCGCCGACATGAATATTATGGGCTTTTTCAGCTTTTACTGTGGTTTCCCATTCGATGTCGCGGCCATTGGGACCATAATCATGGCACATGAATAAGCGCATATCATCGGGTAAGCTCAACACTTTTTGAATGCTGTTATAAAGCTCGGCCGCATCACCGCCGGGGAAATCGGCACGCGCTGAGCCGCCGTCGGGCATGAATAATGTATCACCAGCAAATGCAGCATTGCCCACCACATGCACCATGCATGCGGGTGTATGGCCTGGTGTGTGCATGACAAAAACTGGTAAATCGCCAATCATATATGTGTCGCCTTCGACAAATAATTTGTCGAATTGGCTGCCATCACGTTGGAACTCGGTACCTTCGTTAAACACTTTGCCGAAAACTTCTTGCACGATGGTGATGTTGGCGCCAATGCCGATTTTGCCACCTAATTTTTGCTGTATATAAGGTGCGGCTGAAAGATGATCGGCATGCACGTGGGTTTCGATCAACCATTCGAGTTTAAGCTGATTGCGCTCGATAAATTCAATCATTTTATCGGCATGATCATAGGTAATTTTGCCTGCCGCATAATCCATATCCATCACGCTATCGATAACGGCGCAAGCTTTGGTGGCAGGATCGATGACCACATAGCTGATGGTATTGGTGGCAGGGTCAAAAAACGCTTCGACGCTGGGGATGAGATCCATATTTATAGGATAGTTAGACATATTTTTTCTCCTTCGTTTGATTAAGAGTTGGGCATCGCTTTGACTGCGACTAATTTAAGCGCAGCTTTAGCCAAGAAAATGCCGACAATGAGCGCTATGGTGAATTGGATAATCTCGACACTGCCATTGCCAATGGCTGGCAATGAGCCGCCAGGGCAAAAGCCAGAAATACCCCAGCCAATGCCAAAAATAGCTGAACCAGACAGCAATTTTGTATCTAATTTGCGGTTAGCAGGGACGAAGAAATTGGCTCCGAATAAAGGTTTGTTTTGAGCAAAAACCAGTTTATAGCCGATGAAGGCCAAAATGAGCGCAGCGGCCATAACGAGACCCAAGCTGCCATCCCAACTGCCCGCAACATCGAAAAAATTCAACACTTTGGCGGGGTTGGACATGCCCGAGATTGAAATGCCGAGGCCAAAGATCAGGCCAATAATATATGCAGTGATTATTTTCATTTTACATTCCTTAGTTTAGAGGCCTAGAATATGGCGCACGATATATACGGTGACCGCGGTGGTGAGCATAAATGTTAAAGTGGCGGCGATGGAGCGGGGGGACAAACGTGCCATGCCACAAACCCCATGACCAGATGTGCAGCCACTGCCTAATGTGACGCCAAAGCCAACAATCACCCCACCTATCATCAGCATATTTGTGCTAACCGGCACATTGAACGCCGGCATATTGCCGCTGACCAACAAATAGGCCAATGGTGCAGAGATCATGCCAAGCAAGACAGCGGCACGCCAGCCCCAATCAGCCACTGATGTGGGTGTGAAAAAGCCAGCTAAAATGCCTGTGGCGCCCATGATGCGGCCATGTGTCCACATTAATAAGACTGATGCGAGGCCAATAAGTGCGCCGCCGCCAAGTGCCTGATAGGGCGTGAATAGTGTTTCCATAATAATTTCCTAGTTATTTTCTCGACATACTTATAGGCTGAAAAACTATTCTTCTGTGACATTGTTACTAAAATGCGGTTTATGCACAATTTGATTTGCATCAAATTTGATATTTAGCTAACTATTTGTTGTGGCTAATTTTTTAATTTCTCCTCGGTTTAATAATTTTATGGTCCCGCGACTTTGGGCAATCCAATTGCGGCGTTGAAATTCTTGCAAGAGGCGCGATATAACTTCGCGTGCTGAGCCCAATTCGGCGGCCATTTTTTGATGGGTGGATTTGATTTGTGCATCTTCATCAACCAATTCGAGTAATTTTTGCGCCAAGCGAATGTCCATCCGTTGGAACGCAATATCCTCAATCACCGCGAATAAATCGGTCATGCGGCGTGAATAGGCCGAAAATACAAAGCGTCTAAACTCATCTGATTGCGCGATGAGCTGATTAAAAACCACACGCGGTAAGGCCATCGCTTTGACCTCGGATTCGGCAATGCCTTCGGCGGCATAATCTTCATAAGCCAGCAAACAAGCCGTGGTCAGCACGCAAGATTGGCCTGCATGCACGCGGTAAAGCACAATTTCGCGCCCCGCTTCTGACAGCTGTTGCACCCGCACTGTGCCTTCCAACAATAATAAAAAATGATCTGGCGCTTTGCCAGAGCCAAAAATGACACTATTTTTTGCGTAAGAAATAATGTTGCTTTTCTGTGTCATTAAGCTTTTAATGGATGCATCTAAGCTGGCGAGGCCTTGAAATTGTTCTATCCAATTTGGGGACATATAATTCGTTTCATATTCATGTGGGGGGTAGACGTGACAATTTGCCTGCACCTACATATTGTAATTCTGTTACACTAGATATATATTAGTTTTATCTAATATACAACAATAAACCAAGGAGACTGAAATGAGCATTAGAATTGGCGATACAGCCCCAAATTTTGACGTTGAAACCACCAATGGCCCGATTGATTTTCATCAATGGTTAGGCGATAGTTGGGCATTTTTCTTTAGCCATCCTGCTGATTTTACCCCTGTTTGCACCACTGAAATGGGGCGCACAGCACAGCTTTCAGGCGAGTTTGCCAACCGTAATGTAAAGCCGATTGGCTTATCGACCGATACGGTTGACGAGCATAAAAAATGGATTATTGATGTCGACAATACACAAAATACCGTGCTGACCTTTCCGATCATTGCCGACCCAGATTTAAAAGTGGCGAAATTATATGAGATGATTCACCCACAAGAAAGCGCCACTCAGGCGGTGCGTTCGGTGTTTATCATTGATCCTAATAAAAAAATTCGCCTCACTCTGACATATCCGATGAATGTCGGGCGGAATTTTGATGAAATTTTACGGGTGATTGATGCCTTGCAATTGGCCGATGCCAAAAGCATTGCCACCCCTGCCGACTGGAAACTGGGTGATGACGTGATCATTCCACCATCGATTGACAATGAGGCGGCCAAAGATTTATTTCCGCAGGGTTGGAATGAGATTAGGCCTTATTTGCGCACCACCAAGGTATAAATATAGCTAATTATGATCACTGACATTATCATTGTTTTGGCCACCGTGCTGGTTGGCGCATTATTGTTTTTGCCTAAATTGGTGAAGAATAAATTCTGGCGTGCCACCATCACGCCGTTGGCGTCGATTATTGGCAGTGGGTTTTTGATTTTAGGCCCGATATTGACCCAGAATTTTGGTGGCTTTGCACCTGTCGCCATGGCAGCTTTGTGCCTTGTTGGGTTTTTATTTGGCATGGTCATTCGCTTTAACATTAAGATGCATGCCGCGCAACCGACGGGTAAATATTTGGCACATGTTGAAACTCTATCTTCATGGGTTTTGGCCTTTGCTTATATTGTATCAGTGGCTTATTATCTGAACCTATTTGGCGCGTTTGGTGTGCGGTTAAGCGACATGCCTGACGCCACCAATGCTAAAATCCTAACTAGTGGCATTTTGATTTTTATTCTATTGGTTGGCTGGCTACGCGGTTTTCATGCGCTGGAACGGTTGGAGCAAATATCGGTGAGTTTAAAACTTGCCATTATCATTGGCTTGCTGGTGGGTTTGATGTTGTTTAATGCCGAGCATATTGTGCATAATGAACTGATTTTCAGCCCCTCTAAAGATTTGAGTTGGCCGCTGATTACTTTGAGCTTTGGCTTGATTGTCACCATACAAGGCTTTGAGACATCGCGTTATTTGGGTGATGAATATGACAGCATAACCCGCATAAATTCGATGCGGTTTGCCCAATATATATCCTCTGCTATTTATATTATTTATATTGGCCTGATTGCTTATATTTTTAAACCTGAAGATTTTGGCCTGTCTGAAACCGCGATTATTGACATGATGGTTGTGGTCGCGCCGATATTGCCTGCCATGCTAATTGTGGCTGCGTTGAGTGCCCAATTTAGCGCAGCCATTGCTGATACAGGAGGCTCTGGCGGCTTGATGTCGGAGCTTACTGGCGGTAAAATAAAACCGCAATATGCCTATTTGATTTTGGTGGTGATCGGGCTTTATTTGACGTGGAATGTTAATATTTTTGGCATTATAAGTTATGCCTCGCGCGCTTTTGCTTTTTATTATGGTTTGCAGGCCATCATTGCGGCGGTTTTTGCTTATAAGTCTGGCGATCGAAGTTTGCGATTTTATCTTTATATTGGTTTGGCCTGTTTGGGCTTTGTCATTGCGATTTTCGGCACACCTGTTGAGGCATGAGGAGGAGAAAAAATGGCATTGGAACATTTACACACGCGAGCGGCCATTCATGACCGATTGGCCGCTGAAAATAAACCTAATTATTTGCGGGATTGGGTTTATGGCGGCATTGATGGCGCAATCACCACTTTTGCCATTGTGGCGGGGGTTGTGGGAGCAGGGCTTTCGATCAAAGTGATTGTGGTTTTGGGCTTGGCTAACTTGATCGCGGATGGGTTTTCGATGGCGGCGAGCAATTATAGCGGCACCAAAACTGAGGTGGATGAGCTGGAGCGGTTTCGGCAGATTGAGCAAAAACATATTGACCAAAACCCTGAGGGTGAGCGTGAGGAAATACGGCAGATTTATGCGGCTAAGGGGCTTAACGGGCAGGCTTTGGAGGATACGGTTTCGGCCATCACATCCAACCCAAAAGTGTGGATTAACACCATGTTGGCTGAGGAATATGGCTTGGCGATACATTTGCGCGCGCCGTTAATGTCGGGTTTTAGTACTTTTTTGGCGTTTTTGATTTTTGGCTCTATACCACTATTGCCGTATTTTTTGGGACTCGAAAAACCGTTTGAGACCGCTTTAATCAGCACAGTCATAGCCTTCTTTTTAATCGGCGCGATTAAGAGCAAATGGTCGCTGGCAAGCTGGTGGCGATCTGGGGCGGAGACGTTGGCTATTGGCGTGGTAGCCTCTGCTACGGCTTATTATATTGGTTATTTTGTCAGTGATTTCGTCGGTTAGCCGCTGCTTTTTAAACTTTTGACTGTTACACTCGAATGAATATGATGACAATAAACTTATTTATTGTTGCGTTTTTTACCGCCCAAATATGTCACCATAAACACCAGAGTGAAAGCAATCGAGCCGATCGCCGCCGAAATAGACGGTGCGCTGAACACGTAAATACCAAACAGAAACAATATGAGCCCTGTCGCTGTTAATAAAATATAGATGAGCGTAAAATTCATATTCTTAACGAATTTGGCCAAAAGAATACCAAAAATAGCGCAAATGAAAATAAATAAGGGTATCATAAATCACTCTTGAATAACTTGTGTAAAGCCAGACTATTCCAAACCCGCATCACGCGCAAATGCTTTTAAGGCTTTTAAACCCATGCTTTGGTAAAAATAGGGGTGGCGCACATCTGGGTCTTGCCCGGCCTCAATCACCACCCAACCGTTATAATTATTTTGGGCAGCAACATTGAGCACTGATGTGAAATCCACGCAGCCCTCTTTATCGCCAGGTACGGTGAACACGCCCTCGCGCACGCCATCTAAAAAGCTTAAGCCTTGGGTCAGCACGTGCTGCATGACATCCAATCGGATGTTTTTGGCATGGATATGATGAATGCGGTTCATATATTTTTGAGCGATTTGCGCCGGGTCGGCACCACCAAAATACGCGTGGCCTGTATCGAGTAGCAGGCTTAAATTCTCGTCAGTATTGGCCATTAATAAATCAATTTCATCGGCGGTCTGCACGATGGTGCCCATATGATGATGATAAACAGGTATGATGCCGCGCTGCCGAATATGTGCTGCCACTTGGCTGAGACGTGCGCCAAATTGCGCCCACTCGTTGGCGGCAAGATTTGGTTTATCGGTCAGTGGGTGGTCATTATCGCTATGAATAGCATTTGAGGTTTCGCACAAAATTGCCACTCTGCAGCCGCAGCCCTGTAGCAAGTCAAGATGATCACTCATTACCGTAATTTCGGCCTCGGCATCATGGCTAAGTAAATTAAGTGACCACCAGCCGGAGATAAATTTTAAACTATATGGTGAGAGCGTGTCGACCATGTCGGGCGCATTATTGGGGAATTTATGTCCTTTTTCGATGCCGTCAAAACCTATTTCGGCGGTCTCGATGAGACATTGTTCTAAGCTTATATTCTGACCTAATGTTTGGTCATCATCATTTGACCATGCAATCGGATTCGTGCCGTATAGAATCATTTATCGTTCCCCTAGTTACCAGATAGAAATACACAAATCGGTTGCGGTCAAGCTTAGCTTAATTTATTTTTGCACAAATCATCATTTACGATGATGTGATCAAATCAATAAAGTGAAAAAATGGCCAAAATACCTATGATTTACGATTTAGCCAAAGCCGAAAATGTAAGCACCGCCACTGTAGACAGGGTGGATTAATGGCCGTCATAAGGTACGCATCGATAATGATGTGCACGCTGCCAGATCAGTTGGGCAAAGGCAACCAGCTCCACGGAATTTGCGAGCTTGATTGAGCAAATGTCTAAAACTTGCGATGTGATTGCGGCGGTGCAACGCTCACTTGATGACAATGGCGTGGCATTATGTGCGGCAGATCGCTTGTCTGGTAAGTTGCAAAATTATGGAAAGCCAGTAAGCCCAACAGCTATCATATGGAATATGGCTATTCCTGTATGGGCTATGAAATTGCGGCTGGCATGGGAGCGAAAATGGCTTTGCCTGAGCGTGACATTGTGGTTTTGTTGGATAACCGTGGGTTTAAGTGCATCAACCGTTTGCAAGGCGCAACGGATGGTCGTTCGGTTAACAATTTTCTTGATAGTGCGCCGAATTTGGTGCGGCCATCGGATATTGATTTTACCGCTCATGCGGGCGCTCAAGGCGGGATTGCTGAAAAAGTGGCAGACATTGCGGCGCTTGAGGAGGCCATTGCGCAAATGTCGGTTTGAAAACCATTCTGAATTTGATTGGATTGCGCAGCGAGACGCTTAACCTAACTTATTTTTTTACCTAAATAAAACCTCACAATCAGTTAATTTTGGTTGTGATTTTAATGTCTTTATACGAATTTAAAACATAGTATTTGACATTGTCAGACAATGAGATAATATTTTACAAAAAAGGGCGAATTTTTAATGAACACTAAAAACAAAAATCCTCAATCTGCGAAAAACGTAAAAAAAAGCGCCAATAACAATGTCATTCGCGCGTTGCGGCCTATTAAAAAACGCACCCGAGATATGGAAGTGATTGACGCATTAATTGAAATGATTGAAGCTGCGGGTTTAAAAATTGGTGATCGTTTACCAACCGAAAATGAATTGGCGAAAAAGCTAAATGTCGGTCGCTCGACCATTCGTGAAGCGCTAAAATCTTGGCAGGGCATGGGCATCATCACCCGCAATAAAGGCGCGGGCACGATACTCGCCGCTGAGGTTTCGTCTAATTCTATCTATGTGCCGATCACTCTAAAATTAGAAGCCGAAAGTTTGCTTCGAACTCATGGTGTACGGTCGGTTTTGGAGATTGAAGCCACACGTTTGGCGGCTATAAATGCCAACGAAAAGCAGCGTAGGTTAATTTCGGCGCGGCTTGAAATTTTAATGTATGATTTTGAGATGGGCGATGATTGGCGCGAGGCGGATGCTTTGTTTCATGGTGCGATAAATGAGGCCTCGGGTAACCCGTTATTTGGTCAAATGATCAAGCAATTGCATGATGTATTTAATGATATTTATGTGGAACCATTAGGTGAAGCACGGCTTGGCGAAGCTTCCATTCCTTTACATCGTAACTTGGCTAAATATGTGGTTGAAGGCAATGCTGACGAAGCCGTACGGGTGATGCAGGAAATATTGGACATTGTTCAAACTGAAGTGAAAGCCATCATCAATGAGCGTTGATACTGCAGACAAAAAACCATCTATCGCCACTATTTTAACGGCGGTTTATGAGGATGGTGCGGGCAGTGTGACGCCGCCGATTGTGCAAACTTCATTGTTTACTTTTGAGGATTATGACGCGTTTGAAGACCGTGCCACAGGCCGTACCAATCAGCCTATATATACCCGCGTGCAAAATCCGACTGTCAGTGCTTTTGAGGGTATGATGGCCAAGATAGAAAGTGGCGAAGCGGCGGTGGCGTTTGCTTCGGGCATGGCGGCGATATCTTCGAGTATTTTGGCATTTATCAAACCTGGTGATCGTCTGGCTGTGGTTGAAAATGTATACCCAGATAGTTTTAGGTTTTTTGAACATATATTAAAACCGATGGGGGTGGATGTTACCTATCATCCCGTTGCGGCATTTGAAAATGACTCCGATTTGCTGGCAGGTGTGACCATGGCCTATTTGGAAAGCCCCAATAGCATGGTGTTTGAAACTGTTGATTTGGGTAAAGTCGCAGTTCACGCTAAGGCTCATAATTGCACCACATTGATTGACAATAGCTGGGCAACACCGATATTTCAGCGGCCGCTAGAATTGGGCATAGACATTGTCATACATAGTGCCTCAAAATATATTTCTGGCCATTCTGACACTGTGGCGGGTGTGGTGATTTCCAACCAGCAAACCATCACCCAAATTCGCGAACATTCGTTGACGCTTTTGGGCGGGAAATTGGCGCCATTTGAGGCGTTTTTATTGCTGCGTGGGTTGCGAACTTTGAACATTCGCATGATGGCGCATCAGAAATCGGCCAATATATTTATTGAGCGGTTGGAAAAAACTGAAAATATTGTCAAAATCAACTCACCAAAAGCCGGGTCTGTGCCGGGTTTAACAGGGCGAGCAGGCTTGTTTTCGGTTGAGCTTGACCCGAAAATTGATGTGCGCACATTGTGCAACCATCTAAGAATATTTAAGTTGGGGGTAAGCTGGGGCGGGTTTGAAAGTCTGATTGTACCGACCAAAATTACGCTCGCCCAAGCGGGTGAAAAAAACTCTTTACAGGAATTTAATGTGTCTGCAAATCTGCTGCGTTTGAGCATCGGGTTGGAGGATGTCGAAGATCTTTGGGCTGATTTTGCATCGGCCTTAAGCCAAAGCATCGTGTGAGCGATGAGCAACAAAAAGAGGGAAAAATGAAAAAAATATTGATGGCGTTAACCGCCACGGTGGCGATGATTGCAGCACCTGCATTTGCCGACACCAAACTGAGATTGGTTGAAGTGATTACCAGCCCAGAGCGTACCAAAACATTGATGACCATGGTTGATAGCTATGAGGCTGCTCACCCTGATGTGGATGTTGAAGTGATTTCGCTGCCATGGGGTCAAGCTTTTGAAAAACTTGCCGTTATGGTATCAAGTGGAGACGCGCCTGACGTGGTAGAAATGCCTGATAGCTGGGTGGCATCTTATGCCGCAGCTGGCCAATTGATGGATTTAGAAGACCGCATTAGAGGCTGGTCTGACGGCGCAACATTGACCGACAAAACCATGCAAATGGCGCGTTATGGTGGCCATGGTGAAACGGCATACCTTGTGCCATACGGCTTTTATTTGCGGGCCATGTTCTACAATAAAAAACTATTGGCCGAAGCGGGTGTAGATGCACCGCCGAAAACTATGGAAGAATTTATGGCCGCTTCTGCTGCTGTATCTGAATTGCCCGGTAAATCGGGTTATTGCTTACGCGGTAGCCGTGGTGGCACCAATGGTTGGATTATGTTTGCCGCCACTATGAACGGCAGCAATGAATTTTTCACTGAAGATGGCAAGAGCCGTTTGAACGAACCCGGTTCAATTAAGGGCATTCAATTCTTGCTCGACATGTATCAAAAAGGTTACGCACCTAAGGATTCTGTCAACTGGGGCTTTAACGAAATTGTTGCGGGCTTCTATTCTGGTACTTGTGCATTTTTAGACCAAGACCCTGATGCGTTAATCGCCATTGCTGAGCGGATGAGCCCAGATGATTTTGCGGTCATTCCGATGCCTGTTGGCCCGTCTGGCAAAGCTTTCCCAACCATTGGTTATGCAGGTTGGTCAGTGTTTAATTCTACTGAAGCTAAAGATGCATCTTGGAATTTGGTGGCGCATTTGTCATCACCTGAAAATAATGCAATCTGGTCGAAACGTGTGGGTGTGATCCCCGTGCATAAAGGTGCTGATCAAGATCCGCATTTTAAAACTGAGCAATTTGCAGGTTGGTTCACTGAGCTGAACAATGCCGAATATGTGCCGACCATTATGCCATCTTATTTGGAGCAATGGGGTTATTTCAGCGACCAATTGGTTTTGGAAACATCACAAGAAGCTTTATTGGGTGAACATACTGCTGAAGAATTGGCCAATATGTGGGCAGAGTATTTAACTGAAGCGCATGCTGAATGGATGAAAACTCAATGAGTTTAACCACCAACAAAAATTTTGCTCCTGACCAAAAAGGTCAGGGGTGGAAGATTTTTAAATCACCAAAGTTAGAGCCGTTTTTATATTTATCGCCGAGCATTATCTTGATATGTTTGGTGATTTTTGTGCCCTTGGTGATTGGTATTTCATATGCCTTTCAATCTATTTCTCTATTTCGGCCTTCTGACACGGGTTGGATTGGCTTTGAACATTTTGAAGATATTTATCAAGACCGTAAATTCTATAAATCCTTGCGCAATACCTTTTGGTGGACGTTCACCTCGGTTATTTTGCAATTCTCGTTAGGCCTTGGTTTGGCCATGCTGTTAAAAGCTGGTTTTAAGGGGCAAAAATTCTTTCAAGCGCTTATATTTTTGCCGTGGGCGGTGCCAACATTTTTATCGGCTCTGACGTGGGCGTGGTTGTTTAACCCTGTGATTGGGCCTTTGTCGCATTGGATGTTTGCGCTTGGGATATTGGATGAGCCGTATAATATATTGGCCGATCCGAGCATCGCCATGTATGGGCCGATTGCCGCCAATGTGTGGTTTGGCATTCCGTTTTTTGCCATTACATTATTGGCTGCTTTGCAATCAATTCCTGATGAAATGTATGAAGCAGCGGCGATTGATGGTGCATCCAAATGGCAAGTTTTTTCTAAAATCACGCTGCCATTTTTAGCGCCGATGATTGTGATTACCGTGATGTTGCGCACCGTTTGGATTGCTAATTTTGCTGATTTTATTTATGTGATGACCAGTGGTGGCCCTGCAAATTCTACGCAAATTCTTTCGACTTATATTTTTCTCACCGCGTTTAAAAAGCTGGATTTTGGTTATGCATCAGCGGTTTCGGTGGTGTTGTTGGTTTTGCTGTTAATCTTCGCAACTTTATTGTTAAAAATGCGCCAAAAATTTGTCAGGGTGAATTGATATGAGTGTTTTTGCCAAGCCAGCAGTCGGTTGGACGATCAGTAAATATATTGTGCTGGCGCTTTATTTAGCCTTTGCGTTATTTCCGCTTTATTGGTTGTTGAAAATTTCTGTCACACCTGAAAAGCTTATTTATAGCGATGGGGTAGCTTTGTGGCCGTCTGAATTTACCCTTGATAATTTTAAATCGGTGTTGCTTTATACTGATTTTTTGATTTATTTCAAAAATAGTATATTTGTTTCGTTTGGCACAGCGGCGTTGACCACGGTACTTGCGGCGGCGGCGGGTTATGCTTTTTCGCGCTTTCAATTTAGGGGTAAAAAAATCATCATTGGCATTATGTTGATCACGCAGATGTTTCCGTTGCTAATTATTATTGCGCCGATATATCGGATTATATCGGGCATGGGCTTACTCAACACTTTGACCAGCCTGATTGTGGTTTACACGGCGTTTAATGTGCCTTTTGCGACATTTTTAATGCAGTCGTTTTTTGATGGCATACCTAAAGATCTAGAGGAAGCCGCGATGATAGACGGCTGTACGCGGCTGCAGGCAGTGCGTAAAGTCGTCTTTCCGCTCACTTTGCCTGGCCTTGCGGCGACCTTGGGTTTTGTATTTACCGCCGCGTGGAGCGAACTGTTATTCGCCATCATGCTGATCAATTCTAACGATAAAATGACCTTCCCTGTCGGGCTGTTGACCTTTGTGTCTAAATTCTCGGTCGATTGGGGGCAGATGATGGCGGCGGGTGTGTTTGCGCTGGTGCCGAGCTGTTTGTTTTTTATCTTCATACAACGTTATTTGGTGCAGGGTTTAACATCTGGCGCGGTGAAAGGTTAGGGAGGAGCAAAAATGTCCAATATTCAACTTCGTAGAATATCTAAATCTTATGGTGATGTCGAGGTGATGAATGACATTAATCTTGAGATACAAGATGGTGAATTCATTGTTTTGGTCGGACCTTCGGGCTGCGGGAAATCGACGCTTTTGCGGATGATTGCGGGGCTTGAGCCGATCACTGCGGGTGATTTGCTATTTGATGATGAGCTGGTCAATGAGCTGGCGCCGCGTGACCGTGACATCGCCATGGTGTTTCAATCTTATGCGCTTTACCCACATATGGATGTGGCGCGTAATATGGGCTTTAGCTTAGAAATACGCGGAGAAAAAGCGCAAATTATTGACCAGCGCACTCAAAAATCGGCTGATACATTGGGTCTGAAGGGCTTGCTTGATCGATTGCCCAAGGCGTTGTCTGGGGGACAAAGACAGCGTGTTGCGATGGGGCGCGCCATTGCGCGTGACCCCAAAGCGTTTTTGTTTGATGAACCGTTGTCGAATTTGGATGCTGCTTTGCGGGTTGAGATGCGGCTTGAAATTGCCAAATTGCACCAGCGTTTGGGCGCGACGATGATTTATGTGACTCATGATCAGGTTGAAGCGCTGACTTTAGCCGACCGCATTGTGGTGTTAAATGAAGGAAAAATACAACAGATTGGTAAGCCATTAGAGCTTTACCAATCTCCAGCTAACCTGTTTGTCGCTAATTTTATTGGATCTCCCACGATGAATATTTTTGACGTGAAACGGGTTGGCGCGGAATTACAGCTGGTTAACGGCGCTTTGATTGGCATGAGCGGTGGGGGCGCGGCAGTGAGTTTTGGTATTCGGCCTGAGCATATTGCCATTGTGGCGCAGGATAAAGGCCATGTGGTTGGCACTGCGGAGGTGGTGGAGCGTTTGGGTTCGGATTCTAACATTTATACGCAAGTTGACGGGTTGGGGCAGGTGCTGATACGTCATCATGGCAATACTGAGCTGAATATTGGCGATAAGTTTGGATTGGAATTTAATGTAAGCGCTGCCCATTTGTTTGATTCTGACGGGATACGTTTGACGCTCGACAAATAGCTAAAATCATGTAAAAACTGATGCACATGAATGAGCAACCTAAAAAAAGAACCCAAGGTGAAAGACGCGAGGCGGCCGAAAGGCGGCTTTTTGTGGCGGGTGTTCGCTTGGCATCTGAAAAAGGGCTTGATGGGTTTTCGTTGGCTGAGTTGGGTGAGTTGGCGGGGTTTAGCCGCGGTTTGCCTGCGCATTATTTTGGATCTAAAGATAATTTTCAGAAGCAGCTGGTTAAGTTTATAATTGATGAGTTTAATAACAATCAAGAAATACCCGAACCTAAAAAAGACCTGTCTTCGTTGGTAAAAACCATTGAAAAGGCATTTGATATATCTGATGAAGATATGATATATTCGCGGGTTTTGCTGATCATTCTGTCGGATACAAGCGGAAAATTTCTGGCTTTTGAAGAGTTGGAGGCGTTTTGCAATCGGACCATTGACAATATAGAGAATGATTTGCGCCAAGGCATGATTGATGGTTATATTCGCCAAGACATTGACCCTAAATTGATCAGTCGAATTTTGATAAAAACGATATGCACTGTCATTCAGATGGCGCTTAGTGATGACCAGATTGATCCGAAAAAAACTGGACAAGAATTAATCAAGCTTATATTAAATGGCATTGAGGTTGTTTAAGCCCTAATAACAGCCCTTTTTAAATTTAACTATATTGAGTTATTTCCTTGTTAAAATACTTGTTATTATAACAAGCAAGTTATATATTTATATTTAACTTAACAAAAAAGGCAAAGAAATGAAAATTCTAATGTTTGGACGTGGTGTAATTTCGACTTTGTATGGCTGGGCGTTTGCAAATGCTGGACACGAAGTGGAGTATTTTGTGCGTCCCGCTCGTTTAAAACAATATGGCGAGACTGTTGATGTTGAAATATATGATGCACGAAGCAAAAGCGCAAAAAAACAGGTTGTAGAAACTCTGCCGACAAAATTGATCACCACACTAGATGATGATCATGATTTTGATTTGATCATTGTCAGTGTGTCACACCATAGTTTTGCCGCCGCTGCCCAATATCTTGCCCCGAGGCTTGGCAATGCGACATTGTTGATATTTAATAATTTTTGGGATGAACCGTTGAAAACGGCGCATGGCTTTCCTACAGATCAAGTGGTTTGGGGGTTTCCGCAGGGTGGAGGCGGTTTTCCTAACGGCAAATTGCGGGGCTTGTTAATGGGTGCAGTGATGTTTGGTAGTTTTAACCCATCGCTCAATACCCGCGAAATTGAAGCCAGAACGCTATTTGAACAGGTTGGGTTTAAAATTTCGGAGCAGGCAGACATGAGGGGCTGGTTATTGGTGCATTTTATTTTCAATGGTGGCATGCACATTGAGCAAATATTGGCAGGTTCTGGTTCCGCGGTGTTTGAACATGCCAAGCATCGTAAGAATGTTATTCTCAATAGCCGAGAATTATTGCCATTGCTGAAGGCACGTGGTGTCGATTTTAAATTACATAGGTCTGAAATTGCATTGATGAAATTGCCAACATGGTTTGGCAGTGGCTTGTTATGGGCAGGGTGGAAATTTTATAAGCCTTTGAAAATTATGGTGGAAAGCCATTCAAATCCGCAAGATGTTCTAACCACCTGCGAGGTTTTGCTTAATTATGCGAAAGATCAAAATATTGCAACGCCAAGGTTAGAGCGGGCGGTGAGAATAGGTCGTGAATTAGGTTAGCGATTGATTAGCTTTTGGATGGCGCTTTCCAGCGCTTGTAGGAATTGTGAGCGGTCAGCCTTGGTAAAACTGGGGTTGTAGCCTTTGCTTTCGCCTGTTTCGCGTAAATGTTGGTTTAGCTCGCGCATGGCGAGCGCCATGCCAATATTTTCGGTTGAGAATGGTTTGCCTGTCGGGCCTAGGACGAGGGCGCCTTGATCGAGGCAACGTTTGGCCAGTGGAATGTCGGCGGTGATGCAGATGCCTTGCGCGCCAATATGTTCGGCAATCCAGTTATCGGCTTCATCAGCGCCTTCGGACACCACAATTTTTTCAACCAATTTGCCAACTTCTAGACGCATCCATTGGTTACTGACCATGAAGACTTTTAATTTGTGGCGGTAGGAGACTTTTAGAATCTCGTCTTTAACGGGGCAGGCGTCGGCATCGATATAGATGGTGATATTTGAGGGCATAATTTCATTCGATTATTTGGATTCGTTTGAAATTATATCATCATTAAAATCAATTGCATAATAAACATTTCGTAATAGACAATGCGAAATAGACAATGAATGAAGGGCGGTTTAATTGGCCGCCCTTTTTTGCTTTATGATCGTGCATCGCTTTCTAAATTCAGCCATGCGATGTCTGCTGTGCTTAAGTTGAGATTGACACCCGCCATAGTTGAGACGATTTCGCCGGGGCTGCGCGGCCCGATGAGCGCGAAGGAAGGAAAGCTTTGGCCAAGCACCCATGCCGTGGCGACATTATGGGTGGAAACGCTATGTTCTGCGGCGATGGTTTCGGCGCGTTTGCGGCGCTCCTCGTTTGCGGCAGACCCGAAACATTGCTCAGGGCCAGACTCATCGGGTAATTTGCTGCGGATATTTTCGGGCAAGAAAAAGCCGCGCGCTTGTGAGGACCAAGATAGATGCATTATATCATTATTACGTAAGAAATTGAGTGTTGCAACATTGTTAGACGAGATGCATTCATCCCACACAGGTCTTTCCATCACTGCCAATGACAAATTATTGTTGAGGATTTTCATCGGTTGTAAGTTGTTCTTCGCGGCATAATCATTGGCTTCATTGAAACGTTTGATTGACCAATTTGAGCCACCGAAAATACCAATTTTGCCAGCATCATGTAATTTATTTAACGCATCGATAAATTCGCCAACCGGTACATTGGGATTGTCACGGTGCATAATGTAAATCGGCACTGAGTCTAAACCTAAACGTTCAAGTGAGATATCTAATTGCGTGGTGATGGTGCGCGGTGTGCAATAGGGCGAATGTGCGCCTTTGGCCACGATATTGATTTGATCGGCAACACCGCGTGCCTTAATCCAATCGCCTAGTAGTTTTTCGTGCTGCCCATTGCCATAAATAAACGCCGTGTCAAAGGCGTTGCCGCCGGCTTCCAACCATGCATCCCAAACAATTGTGCCATCCGCCAACGTGTCGCGGTTGTCGCAGCCTAAAATGAGTTGCGATATGGGGGTTTTGATGCCATCAATTTTAATTTTGGGCATGGCAGGCAAGCCCTCGGGCACGACGCCATTTAGCTGGCGGATGGTGGCAGGCGTTTCGCCAATTGCTGCATAGCCAATTTCTTTACGCCATGCATCTAACAGCTGGTTATTGCCGATTGAATCGGCATGGTTTGGTGCAGGGTGGGGGGCTTGTTTTAAACCTTGGGCGATGGATTTTGAAACCAACTCGGCCTCGAACGCAAAAAGATGCTCTTTATTCCGAAGCTGCTCGGTGCGGGCATTGCCTTCAACCGTAACCTCTAATGTGGTGTCCGAAGGCCCAGCGTTGCGCCCTGGTACCCATGGGTCATCAATGCGGATGCTGCCTTTTGTGCCATAAACAATCGCTCTATTGTCCATATTGCGGGCAATCGCTACAGCAATTTCGGCAGTAAAACCACTGGCAAATTTGAGCAAGCCATAGGCCACTTCATCAACGCCTGTTTGGCCGATTATGCCGTTGCCTTTAACCACTGTCGGGTTATCGAACGGCTTGTCAATCGCCGCGCCTGCGATGAGCCGCGCTAACGAAGCAGGATAACCGCCAACATCCAAAATACCGCCGCCGCCTAATGCCGCTTTGTAAAGCCTAGACTCAGGGTCAAACCCTGCATGGAAGCCGAAATGGGTTTTAATGTGATTAATTTCGCCAATCTCGCCAGATTTGATAATCTCGAGCACCCTCGCGATTTGTGGATGGCAGCGATACATAAAGGCTTCCATAAAAAATACATTTTCTTGCGTGGCAATCTCGGTCATGGTGATCACTTCGGCAGCGCACATGCCCGCAGGTTTTTCGACCAACACAGCTTTGCCTGCGCGCATGGCGAGTATGGCCAAATTGGCGTGCCACGGGTGAGGGGTGGATACATAAATGGCATCAATTTCGGGATCGGCAACTAGGGCTTTATAGGTTGCATAGCGTTTGTCGGTGGCGATGTTATAATCATCGCCAAATGTGGCGCGTCTTTCTGCTGAGCGGCTGCCAATGGCGATGAGCGTTCCTGATGTGGCTTCTTTTAAGCCATCGGCGAAATTATGCGCGATGCCGCCCGGGCCGATAATGCCCCATTTGGTTATGGTCATAAGTATGTTCCCTCTTTATGTTTGAACTTGTAAAGAGAAATCAGAACGGGTTAATTGTCAAATTTAAATCCGTAATTTTGATATAGCTAAATTTACATATCATTCTTGACATAATATTTTTGTTATATCCACTCGTTAAATCCGAATTTGACATGATATCCATTGACTCAATACCATTGGTGAGAATGAATGACTAGAACCGTTCTAAAACTGGGTCGGTAATTTCTTCATTTTAATAGTGACATTAATTCATATTATTTCAGGGAGGAAATAATGAAAAAACCAATCAAAACATGGCTCAAAGGCATCTCATTACTTGCGGTTGCCAGCGTAAGTTTGGCCGCGGCCAACGTGGCAAGTGCTGAAGAAGTGACCATTTGGTGCTGGGATCCTAATTTTAACGTTAAAATTATGCAAGAGGCGGCCGATCGATACTCGAAAACCCACCCCGACATAACTTTTAACATTGTCGATTTTGCCAAAGCCGATGTTGAACAAAAATTGCAAGTGGCTCTGGCTTCTGGCGCAACCAATGTATTGCCTGACATTGTGTTGATTGAAGATTATTACTCACAAAGATATTTACAAGCCTTCCCCGGCTCATTTGCAGAAATTGGCGCGGTTGTCGATCATTCGGTATTTGCTCCTTATAAAGTCGAGCTGATGAGTGTTGATGGCAAAGTATATGGCATGCCATTTGACTCGGGTGTTACGGGCTTGTTTTACCGCATCGATTATTTAGCCGAAGCTGGTTTCAGCCCTGCTGATATGCAAAATATCACTTGGGATCGTTATTTAGAGATTGGCCAAGCTGTGGTTGATAAAACCGGGCATAAAATGATGGGTCTTGACCCTAATGATGCTGGCTTAACCCGCATTATGATGCAATCTGGCGGTCAATGGTATTTTGACAAATCTGGCGAAGAGCTTAACATTATTGGCAATGAAGCATTGGCCAAATCTTTAGAAGTTCAGCAAAAATTACAACAAAGCAATATGTATAAACCAGCTGCTGGTTGGGCTGAATATGTCGGCTCATTCACCTCTGGCGAAACCGCTTCTGTGGTGTCTGGTGTGTGGATGATCGGCACGGTGAAATCACAACCAGATCAATCGGGCAAATGGGGCGTTGCACCTGTGCCGCGTTTGGACATTGAAGGCAGCAAAAATGCCTCTAACCTTGGTGGGTCTAGCTGGTATGTGTTGGAAACAGCCGATGAAAAAGACATCGCAATTGATTTCTTAGACGAAATTTATGCCAAAGATCTTGGTTTCTATCAAACCATTTTGCAAGACCGTGGTGCTGTGGGTTCATTAATGGCCTCGCGTGATGGTGATGCTTATCAAACTCCAGACCCGTTCTTTAACAACGAGCCTGTATGGCAGAATTTCTCTGAATGGTTAGGCGAAATCCCTGCGGTTAATTATGGTGTTTATACGCCAGAAGCTGACAGTGCTGTGGTGGCTTTATTGCCAGCCATTAAAGATGGCATGCCTATTGAAGAGGCTTTAAAAGCCATTGATGCGCAAGTGCGTAGCCAAACTCAATAGGTTCTTCCCGAAGGAGAGGGCATTTTTGCCCCCTCCTTTTAAATCTGCTTTTCGTGAAAGTCAGTGCAGAAAAAATCTGAGAAATATTATGTCATCACAACGTGCCGAACAATTAGGCCGCTATAAAAACATCACGGGGTGGATGTTTGTCTCACCCGCCTTGGTACTGATGGGTATATTTATGATATATCCGATTCTATGGTCGTTATGGATGTCGTTCCAAACTGGCAAAGGGATTAGAACCAAATTTGGCGGGTTTGACAATATTGTCAGACTGGCCAACGACCCGATATTTATAAAAGCTTTGGTCAATACCATGACATTTTTGGCCATTCAAGTGCCGATTATGATATTTTTGGCCCTCATCATGGCGTCTTTGCTTAATAAATCTAACTTATGGGCGCGTGGATGGTTTCGAACCGCCATCTTTTTGCCCTGTGTCACCTCGCTTGTGGCTTATTCCATCTTGTTCAAATCGATGTTTGCCATTGATGGCGTGGTCAACCAAAGCTTGATGTTTATTGGCATTGTTGATGACCCGATTGGCTGGCTGACCGATCCTTTTTGGGCAAAGACCCTCATCATTATTTCCATCACATGGCGGTGGACTGGTTATAATATGATTTTTTATCTATCTGCCATGCAAAATATTGATTCATCCATATATGAAGCGGCACGCATTGACGGCATTTCGGCGTGGCGACGGATGATTTCGTTGACCATTCCGATGATGAAACCTGTAATTTTATTCACCACCGTCACCTCGACCATTGGCACCTTGCAATTATTTGATGAGGTCAACATTCTAACCCTTGGTGGGCCTTCGGATTCGACCCTCACTCTGTCACTTTATATATTTAATCTAACCTTTAAATTCATGCCAAGCTATGGCTATGCGGCCACCGTGTCTTATGTGATTGTATTGATTGTGGTGATATTGGCCTACTTGCAATTTAGAGTGTCACGGGAGCGTAAATGATGAAAAACCTATCCTTAAAATTGAATTTTGCTGACTTTTTCACCTATGTCTTTTTAACCTTTATGGCATTTTTATCGATCTTTCCATTTATATGGATGGTGATTGGTGCGACCAATAATACCACTGACATCGCCAAAGGCAAAGCCAGCTTTGGTGATCAGTTTCTAATCAATGTCGCCAAGTTTTTTGAGCAAGTTGATGTGCCGCTTATCTTTTGGAATTCATCAAAAATCACCATCATTTCATGCTTTTTTACGCTTGGCATCGCCTCTATGGCGGGCTACGGGTTTGAAGTGTTTCGCTCCAAACCACGCGAGCGGCTCTATACCATTGTATTGCTGACCTTGATGATACCGTTTGCGGCTTTGATGATTCCACTGTTTATTTCGATCGCCAAAGTGGGTTTAATCAACACCCATGCGGCGATTATTTTGCCGGGTTTGGCTTCGGCTTTCATTATCTTTTATTTCCGCCAAAGCACCAAGGCTTTCCCCGGTGAATTGCGCGATGCCGCCAAGGTGGATGGCCTTAAAGAGTGGCAAATATTTATCTATATCTATCTGCCTGTGATGAAATCGACTTATGCGGCGGCCTTTATCATTGTATTCATGGCAAGTTGGAACAATTATTTGTGGCCGTTGATAGTGTTGCAATCGAATGAGTTAAAAACCATCACTCTGGTTATTTCGTCTTTGGCATCAGCTTATTATCCAGACTATGGTGTGGTGATGGTCGGCACGATCATGGCCACATTGCCGACACTGGCAATCTTTTTCTTAATGCAGCGACAATTTGTGCAAGGCATGCTGGGCGCAGTGAAATAATTTATTTTTGAAAGTATAAAATGCATAATTTAGTTAAATATAACCAAGCTTGGGTTTTTCATCAGGGGTTTTCTAGCGAATTGGCAACACGTTTTGCGGCGGGTGAAGATGTGACCTTGCCTCACAATGCGGTGGATTTGCCGTATAATTATTTTGATGAGGCGGATTACCAAAAACCGTTTACCTATCAGAAAATAATTGAATGGGATGCGGCATTTGAAGGCAAAGAGATTAGCTTGATATTTGATGGTGCGATGGCTGACAGTGCGGTTTATTTGAATGGTGAGCAGATTGGTGCTCATGCAGATGGTTATACCGCGTTTGAAGTGCGGTTGACGGGTAAGTTGAATGAGGGGGAGAATCTGCTTAGTGTTAAGATTGATGGCAGTGAGAACCCCGACATACCGCCCTTTGGTGACCGCATTGATTATCTAACTTATGCGGGCATTTATCGTGATGTTTGGTTAAAAGTTGTTGATCCAATCTCGATTGCAAATATTAAAATTGAAACTGGCAATGAATTGACTGATGCTAAATCTGTATCGGTACGTTGTGATCTATATAACCCGCAAAATCTCGCCGTTTCGGGCATTTTAAAAATGCAATTGCTTGATATGGGCGGCAAGCTGATTGCAGAATCAGAGAATGAAATAGCCTCCAACTCAGCGACTGTTTCATTCTCTGAGCTTAAAGGCCTGTCTTTATGGGATGTTGAAAACCCGACACTTTATAAAATGGCGGTGGAATTTAGCAGTGCTGCTTGTCGAGACAATGTGGCGGATGAATTTGGTTTTAGAACTGCCGAATTTAAACCTGATGGGTTTTATTTGAATGGCAAACCGCTTAAAATTATTGGCTTGAATCGTCATCAATCTTTCCCTTATGCGGGCTATGCCATGGGCAAAGCCGCGCAGGAAAAAGATGCCGACATCATGAAAAACATGCTCAAATGCAACCTTGTGCGGACTTCGCATTATCCGCAATCTAAATATTTTATGCAGCATTGTGACCGCATTGGTTTGCTGGTATTTGAGGAAATTCCGGGGTGGCAGCATATTGGTGATGAGGGCTGGAAGCAGATTTCGATTGATAATGTGCGGCGCATGATTGAGCGTGATTGGAACCATCCATCGATTATTCTATGGGGTGTGCGGGTCAATGAATCGGCTGATGATCATGATTTTTATACGCAAACCAATAGGTTGGCGCATGAACTTGATTCAACACGTCAAACAGGTGGTGTGAGATGCATCGACAATAGTGAGTTTTTGGAAGACGTATTCACCATGAATGATTTTGTGCAAGGCCAAGATGAGTTGCCATTTGTAAACCATGGTCGAATTGCTTTGCGTGATCAGCAGCAGACCACTGGGCTTAAAGACATTGTGCCTTATATGGTGACTGAATATAACGGCCATATGTTCCCGACCAAAAAGCAAGACCAAGAGGATCGGCTGGCTGAACATGTCTTGCGGCATTTATCGGTATTGAACGCCTCTTATGGGGATGACAATATTGCAGGCTGCATTGGCTGGTGCATGTTTGATTATAATACCCATGCTGATTTTGGCTCGGGTGACCGTATTTGCTACCATGGTGTTTTGGACATGTTCCGCGAACCGAAATTTGCCGCTTATGCTTATAGCAGCCAATGTGACCCATCGGACGAAGTGATTTTAAAACCAGTGACCATTTGGGCGCGCGGCGAGCGTAATATTTGTGGTGTATTGCCGCTAATTATATTGAGCAATGTTGATGAGATTAGCATCCGTTATGGCGACACGGTGGCTAAAAACATCAAACCAGACCATGCCAATTACCCGCATTTACCGCATCCGCCTTTCATTGTGACGCTTGAGCATTTCGGCGCAGAAGGCATGGGCGAGTGGGGTTTGAAATGGGAAGGCGCGGAGGTGATTGGTTATATTGATGGCAAGCAGGTAGCCAGCCATATATTTGACCGTGACCCGCAGCCAACCACATTACAAGTTGAGCCAGATGAGACAATTGTTGATGACCAAGAAGAAGTGCGGGTGATGGTGCGGGCGCTTGATCAAGTGGGCAATGTAATGCCGTTTTTTAACGAGCGCATTCATGTTGAACTAACGGGGCCTGCAAGCATTATTGGCCCAAGTGAATTGAGTTTGCGTGGCGGCACCACAGGTTTTTGGCTGCGCAGCACTGGCGGTAAAGGTTTGATTTCGGTTTCGGTGATTGGTGAGCGGCTGGGCACAGTCGATGTTGAAATTCGGGCGCAATAATATTAAAGCGAGAAAAATATGAGTGATCTTAAATTAAGCGATGTGCGCAAATCTTTTGGCAGTCTTGAAGTGATTAAAGGTGTCGATTTAGACATTGAATCTGGTGAATTTGTGGTTTTTGTCGGGCCATCTGGTTGCGGTAAATCCACATTATTGCGGATGATTGCGGGGCTTGAAGACATCACAGTAGGTGAATTGCACATTGGCAATGTGCGGATGAATGACGTTGATCCATCCAAACGTGGCATTGCCATGGTGTTTCAATCTTACGCTTTATACCCGCATATGACGGTGCGCGAAAACATGGGTTTTGCGCTTAAATTTGGCGGCATGAATAAGGCTGACGTTGCCAAGCAAGTTCAAGACGCCGCCGATATTTTAGGCCTTGATGAATTGCTTGACCGCAAGCCAGCAACCCTTTCGGGCGGGCAGCGCCAACGTGTGGCCATCGGCCGTGCCATTGTGCGCCATCCCGATGTGTTTTTGTTTGATGAGCCATTGTCAAACCTTGATGCCGAGCTGCGGGTGCATATGCGCGTCGAACTCGCGCGTTTGCACAAACAACTCGCCACCACCATTATTTATGTGACCCATGACCAAGTTGAAGCCATGACTTTGGCCGATAAAATTGTGGTTTTGCGTGATGGCATTGTTGAGCAATTTGGTAAACCGCTTGAGCTTTATGATGACCCCGATAATAAATTTGTTGCGGGTTTTATTGGCTCGCCGAAAATGAATTTTTTAAATGCGGTGATTCTAAAAGTAAGCGCAACATCATGTAATTTAAAACTAATTGATTTTAATGAAGTGAGCTTTGATTTGCCTGTGAACGGCGATAACCTTGCTGTTGGTGCGCAAGTTTCGGTCGGCATACGTCCTGAGCATTTTACCCAAAATGCCGACGTCGAGTTTTCATTAACTGTTGATTTGTTAGAGCATTTGGGTGGGCAGAGCTTTATTTACGCGCGAAGTGATGGCAATGAAACACTGGTTTTAGAAACCCAAGATGGCCGCAATATTAAAAATGGTGACAGGATAAATGTTGGTTTTGACAAAAAATTAGCCTTGCTATTTGATGCCAATGATATGCGGGTGAGATGACGGCTGGGCTTGAGGACAGAGCCTGAGGATAGAGCCTGAAAGAGGGATGAAAGCATGTTACTTTCGCAAATAAAAACTCAAGCGGGAAAACGCAGCGTCGTGGTGCGAGAAGGCACAGAAGCCTATACACTTAGCGGCGTTTCAACCACCTATCAATTGGTGATAAAATGTATACAAAATAGCCTGACTTTGGCCGAGCAAATTAATCGTTTGGAATTCGAACAGGCCGTTGATTTGCAACATTTATACACCGAACATAAACTCGTTGCGCCTATTGAAGCGCCGAGTGCCATTCAGCAGCATGTTACAGGCGAACAAGACATGCCAACCATGCCAAAAATTGCCGCGATAAGCGTGGTGGCGCAAGATGGCAACTTGCTCACAATTGGCTATTGTATGGCTTATATTTTATCTGATGCACGAAACCTAAATCACAGTTTTTTACCGACTTTAGAATTTGAAGACAATGTCATTGCTCTGGGGCCAGAAATTTTGACAGGTGGGTTGCCGCAGGTGATGGACGGTATTTTAAGCCAAGTGAGAAATGGTAAGGTTATTTTTAACGATAATTTAGGTTTAAATGACGTGTTTTCGGCATTTCCAGCACTGGATTCTAAATACCAAACTAGCCTAGCTGGCGATGTTTTTATTCAGTTATTTTCGCCGTTTAAATTGTTTGAAATGCCGCATATTCGATTGCAAGAAGGCGATTTTTTTGAACTAGAAATTGCTCAATTTGGTTTGCCGATGGAAAATCTTTGGCAAATATTGCGGCAACAAAAACCAAGTGTCGCTTGAGCTTTTTCAGTCTTTTATTTCGATGGTTTTATTGACATCCAAACGATTGTTAACCAAGTCAAATATCGCCTCTGAAGCGGGTGAAAGCGCGCGATCTGCCGAAGAAATAAGCGAATAATCGGTAACATATAAATCTTTGGCAATTGGCAAACGCGCGATGCGGCCGGGCGTGCCGTCCTCCCTATCGCCATAAAAATCGGCAATCGGGTGGGATACGGGAGCAATAGAATTAGATTGGCTGATGATAGCCAAGGTCATCATCACACTGCTGGTATTTAAAATTTGTGTCGGCATTTTATAGCCATGTTCGGCGAAATATTTTTCGACCGCGTGGCGCATCAATTCACCAGAGGATTGCAGCACCCAGTCATAAGATGTGCAATCACTCAAATCTTTAGGCGCATCGCGGGTCAACGGGTGGTCAGAACGCACAATCAGCACCAATGGCTCTTTGCCGATGATGCGGGTGCGAAATGGCCTTGGGTCAATTTCCTCGGTGATGCGGCCAATGTAAAAATCAATGCTGCCATTGAGCATGCTTTCGGCCAATTTGGGGCTGGTATCGACAGTCACCGATATTTCAATATTGGGGTGCGTGACCCGTGCATGGCGAATGACTGGCAAGAGAATTTCGAGCGCAGGCGTGGTGACAGCGCCAACACTAACCGCCCCGCGCAGCCCTTCGCCAGTTTCGATAATCTGCCTGTTCATATCATCAAGCCCGCGCAACATATGCCGCGCTTTTTTAGCCAGCAGCAGACCAGATTCGTTTAAAATAATGCCGCGCGGATGGCGGCTATACAGCTTATTGCCGACAATATATTCTAGCTCCGATAACAACCGAGATGCCGAAGGTTGTGCCATATGTAACAAAGCCGCCGAAGCGCTAATTTGACCCGTTTCACCCAGCGCGGCGATGAGCCTTAAATGGTTGAATTTTAAGCCGCGAGAAATCAGCTTGTCTTGGCCGTTATTGGGAATGTAAGTTTCAGTCATTCATTTGCCTTTAACTCTGCCTTAAACAAGCGGGGTGGAAATTGCGGTTCGGTTTGATATACACACATTGTTATAACCATTAGCTATATTTGAATTTGACCATTATATCATAACTTGTATAAACTGAGAATACGCAATTTTCTGCGCTTAGATTAAATGGAAAATTATATGACAGTTAAAATAGCCCTTATTGGCCTTGGTAAAATTGCCCAAGACCAGCATTTGCCTTCGCTTGAGCGCCAAGACGGTTATGAGCTTGCTGCCATTGTCAGCCGCAATGCATCATTAGACAATGTTGATGCTTTTACCACCATTGAAGGCATGATCAAAGCCAGACCAGACATAACCGCGGTGTCATTATGTGTGCCGCCACAAGTGCGCTTTGACATTGCCAAAACCGCGTTAAAAGCTGGCCTCGATGTGATGTTGGAAAAACCACCCGGTTCAACTTTGTCTGAAGTCGCGGCATTGCAGGATCTTGCCGAACAAAATGGTTGCAGCTTGTTTGCCACATGGCATTCGCGGTTTGCCGCAGCCGTATCCAACGCCAAAAAAATGCTTAAAACCCTTGACATTAAAAGTGTCGAGGTGATTTGGAAAGAGGATGTCAGGCGCTGGCACCCCGGCCAAGATTGGATATGGCAACCCGGCGGTTTGGGGGTGTTTGATCCTGGTATTAACGCCCTGTCGATTGTCACCGAAATTTTGCCAGAGAAATTTTATTTGAGTGACGGTATATTATTCATTCCGCAAAATTTGCACACGCCGATTGCTGCTGACTTAAATTTTAGAACCACCAGTGGAATTCCGATCGCCGCGACATTTGATTTTTTACAAACGGGCGCGCAAACATGGGACATTAACATTGAAACCGACCAAGGCATGTTGGCTTTATCTAACGGCGGCGCAAAGCTTTCATTGGCGGGAAAAAGCCTCGTCACATCAGATGCATTGGCATCTGAATATGACCGTATTTATACGCGGTTTGCCGATCTATTGGATGGTAAAAAATCAGATGTGGATGTCGCGCCGCTTATGCATGTTGCTGATTGCTTTATGTTGTGCAAACATGAAGCGACTGATGCATTTGTTGAGTGAGAAAATTTTAAATGACAGATAATTTTTTAGACCAAGGCAAGCTGATATGTGTGGATTGGGGCAGCTCTAACTTCCGCGCATTTTTGCTGGACGATAAGGCTGAATTGGTAGACCGCATTTATTTTGACAAAGGCATGTTAGAGTTAAAGCCCGATGAATTTGAACCCGTATTGTTTGACCTGCTGAAATATTGGCCAACAACACCAATTATATTGGCAGGCATGGTTGGCAGCCAAAAAGGCTGGCGCAATGTGAAATATATAACTTGCCCTGTTAAGATGCATGATTTGAGCCAAAACCTAACTCACATTGTCAATGCACAGGCACGAAAAGTTGCCATCATTGCAGGGGTGGATACTGAAGCCAGTGGCGCGCAATATGATGTCGCGCGCGGTGAGGAAACTCAGGTCATCGGCGCCATAGAAATGATTGGGCAGGCACTAGAAAAACAGGCAGTTTTTTGCTTGCCGGGCACACATTCTAAATGGATGAAAATTGCCGACAAAAGCATTGTTGATTTTTCGACCCACATGACAGGCGAGTTATATGACTTGCTGATAAAGCACAGTATTTTAGCACCGCAACCCGCATCTGCACCCAAAATTGAGGATGATGAAGCTTTTATCAAAGGTGTTAAATGTGCCAAAGCCGATGGTGGGTTGGCGCATCATATATTCAGCGCCCGCACCAATATGCTCAATGGCGAGTTGCAGCAAAACGAAATTGAACCCTATCTTTCGGGCATATTAATTGGCACTGAAATTAAAGAAATGCAGCGGGCAATTGAAAATATGCAACATGTTTATTTGGTGGGCACGCAGGCGCTTAACAAATTATTCCAGCTGGCGCTTCAACAATTTGATTTGCCTTCAAGCCTCATCGATGGAGAAAAAGCCGCTTATACAGGCATGAGCTCTATCGCCAAGCAAGCCAATCTTTAAGGAAATTAAATGCCCCCGATCAGATTAAATGCAGCTTTAGTTGACATTCCGCTCATCGCAATTTTACGTGGTGTGAAGCCACAAGAGGTGCTTGAAATTGCGCAAATTATTTACCAAGCTGGCATAAAGGTCATTGAAATTCCGCTTAATTCGCCAGAACCTTATAACAGCATTGAAATTTTGCAGCAAGCCATGGGTGATGAGGCGGTGATCGGTGCAGGCACGGTTACAAATATCGAGCAAGTTAAAAAAATCCATGCGGTTGGCGGGCGGCTCATTGTTTCGCCCAATACCAATATCGCGGTGATTAAACGCAGTAAACAACTCGGCCTTTATTCTGCGCCGGGTTTTTATACGCCGTCCGAAGCTTTTGCTGCCATTGAAGCGGGCGCCGATGCGCTTAAAATGTTTCCCGCCGATACATTGGGCACTAAGGGGCTGAAAGCCATTGCGGTGGTATTGCCGCCTGAAATGCCGATATTCCCGGTGGGTGGGGTGAACGCTGATAATATGGCTGATTTTATAGCAGTCGGAGCCAGTGGTTTCGGCCTTGGTTCTGGCCTTTATAAGGCGGGTATGACCGCTGAGCAGGTTGGCGTAAATGCCGCAGCTTATGTGAAAGCCATACAGAATGCAAAAAGCGCCTCGAAGCCATAAAGCTTGAAGCGCTTTTCATAAATGTCTTTAATGTCAACTAGCCGACAAATGCCCGCTCGACCACGAAGGTTTGCGGGTTATTGTTCGCGCCTTCGACCAAGCCGAAGCTTTCTAGCACGGCTTTGGTGTCTTTAATCATGTCCATAGACCCGCAAATCATGCCGCGGTCGGTTTCTGGATTAATCGGTTCGACACCTAAATCTTTGAATATTTTACCACTTGTAAGCAGGTCGGTAATGCGGCCTTTAAATTCATAATCTTCGCGGGTAATGGTCGAATATAAACGCAAGCGATCGCCTACAAAATCGCCTAAAAGTGGGTCATCTTTAATGTTGGCAACCAGCTCTTGGCCATATTTAAGCTCGGCCACATCGCGGCAAGTGTGGGTGAGAATAACTTCATCGAATTTATCGTAAGTCTCTGGGTCGCGCACCAGTGAGGCAAAAGGCGCTATGCCGGTGCCTGTCGAAAACATGTAAAGCCGTTTGCCTGAAATGAGCGCATCATTGACCAATGTGCCAGTGGGTTTCTTACGCATTAAAATAGTGTCGCCAACTTTGATTTTTTGCAAATGTTGCGTCAGCGGGCCGTCTTCGACCTTAATCGAATAAAATTCAATTTCTTCATCCCAACCAGGGCTGGCAATCGAATAGGCTCTGAAAACTGGTTTTTCGGAATTTGGCAAACCAATCATAATAAATTCGCCAGAGCGAAAACGGAAGCTTGCAGGGCGGGTGATGCGGAACTTAAACAACCGATCCGTAAAATGTTCAACCGATGTTACAGTTTCAGCAAAACAATTTTTAGGCGTTGGGAAATCTTGGTTCTGATTCGTATCTTCGGTAGCAATGGACATATAGTTATTTCTTTTGATTCTGAGTTAGTTAGCGCCGAGGGGAGGTGACTAGTTGATATTTCGCGGAGACTTTATACCATTTTCTTTATTCAATCAAGGGGTAATGTTTGTATTTTAAGTTGTTTGTTTTCAATTAGTTAGCAGTATTTTCCATCATATTGTACAATAATTTACAGTTAATTATAATAAAATACAGTTAAAAATTGCTTAATACCTTATTGGTTGCGCTGGCCAATATGTTTTTGTCGCCTATGTTTTTGCTGCCTGTATATTTGATTGTCTATTTAGGTTGACTAATTTGTCGACCGATAGCTATAGTGCGGTATTAGACTTGTATTTGTTTAGATAATGCTTTTCCAAATCGTTTTGGAAGTGAGTTTTGCCTGAACATAGTGAATTTACAGTGTTGTGGGTGGGTTTTAAATGGCGACTTTGAAAGATTTAGGCGAGTATCTTGACCTGTCGGTAACGCAGGTGAGTAGGGCGCTTAATGGTCATTCCGATGTGAATGAAAAAACTCGTTTACGGGTGCAACAAGCCGCTAAAAAGCTGAATTACTCGCCCAATATTGCGGCTCGAAACCTGGTTTCTGGTCGTTCTGGGGTGATGGGTTTAGTCTCGCGCGTACCAGTTGGTGAGGCGAGTGATAACTATCTTGATGTTATTGTTGGTCTGTCTGCGCAATTTGCCAAACGTAATAAGCAATTTATCATTCATATAATAGATAAAAATGAAGATGAGATTGAAGCTTATAGAAAGCTGGTAAATAGTGGCGCGATAGATGGGTTTGTGATTGTAGAGGCAATTATCAATGACCCTAGAATCGCCTTTTTACAAGAAAAAAGTTTTCCATTTGTGGTGCATGGGCGCACGCCAAATGAAAATAATTTCCCGTATTTTGACATTGATAACTATGGGGTGGCTTATTCGTTGACTGAGCACCTGATAAAGCTAGGGCATAAACATATAGCGCTTATTAATGGTTTAGAGGGAAGTTGCTATTCCGCAGCAAGGCTGAAAGGTTATCAAGCCGCATTGGCTGCGGGTCGCCTGCCTTTTTACCCCCATTTGATACGTAGTGGCGGCATGTACGAGTCGCTTGGGATTGTATCTACAGTGCAATTGCTCACCCATACCGAGATAAAACCGACCGCCATTATTGCTGGTAATATTTTGATTGCCCGTGGGGTTTATAAGGCGTTGGATGCATTGAAATTAGATATCCCTCAGCATATATCTGTTGTCGCACATGATGATGTATTGCCACGTTTTCGTGCGTCGGCATTTTATCCAGCCCTCACGGTGACCCGTTCAGCACTAGAAAGTAGCTGGGGGCCATTGGCAGAATATTTATGTGGCACAATTGAAGGTGTGCCGCTTAAAAAATTACAACAAGTCGCGCCGTTTGAATTTATGACCCGTGCTTCAACCGCTGCTGTTAATAATATCAAAATCTAATATAAAATCAGTTTTTACGTTTCGATGCGGCTTGACAGCTTTTTGACTGCATGCTACAAAATCCGAAACGTTTTGGATTTTGTATTTCTAAAATTTGAAGCGTTTTTAATAAGGGAAATGAATTCTAATTTGAATGAGGGAAAAATGATTAAAAACTTAAAAATCCGCGCTTTATCGGTCGCTACGGCCTTACTGCTAAGTGGCGTGGCATATGCCGAAAATATCAATTATGTTTCAGGTGTTACTGGTAACGCTTTGGAAAACTTTAAAAAAATTGTTGCGCCATGGGAAGAATCAACGGGCAATAGCGTTACATTTGTGCCAATGCCATCTTCATCGACCGATCAATTTGGTCAATATCGTTTGTGGTTAGCCGCTGGCAATAAAGACATCGACATTTACCAAACAGACGTGATTTGGGCGCCGCAATTGGCTGAACAATTTATCGATCTGGCTGATGCTGCAAAAGATTTAGCGCCAAAGCATTTCAAATCAATCATTGAATCTCAAACCGTCAACGGGAAATTAGTGGCTTTGCCAATTTTCACCGATGCGCCTGCACTTTATTATCGTACAGATTTGCTCGAAAAGCATGGTGCCTCTATTCCTAAAACATGGGAAGAGCTGACCACAACAGCACAAATGGTGCAAGATGCCGAACGTGCTGCTGGTAATGGCGATATGTGGGGTTTTGTATGGCAAGGAAATGCCTATGAAGGCCTAACTTGTAACGCTTTGGAATGGGTGAAATCATTCGGTGGCGGTCAAATTATTGAAGCTGATGGCACCATTTCGATTAACAATGTAAAAGCCATCGCCGCCATTGATTTGGTGAAAACCTGGGTTGGCAGCATTTCACCCGCAGGCGTGTTGGCTTATCAAGAAGAAGAAGCCCGCGGTGTATGGCAAACTGGCAACGCAGTTTTTATGCGTAACTGGCCTTATGCCTATGGTTTAGGTAATGGTGATGACAGCCCGATTAAAGGCAAATTTGACGTTGTGCCTTTGCCAACTGGTGGTGGACATGATACATCAGCGGCCACTTTAGGCGGCTGGAATGTGGCTGTGTCTAAATATTCTGAGCATATAGATGTAGCCACTTCATTGGCCGTATATTTGGCCAGCGAAGAAGCGCAAAAAACCCGTGCATTGGTATCTTCAAACCTACCAACAATCGTGGCGCTTTATGATGATGCCGACATTGCCAGAGAACAACCCATCATTCCAAGCTGGAAAAGTGTGTTCTTACAAGCGGTTCCGCGCCCATCAGCACCAACAAAATCTAAATATAACGAAGTGTCTTCTAAATTCTGGTCTGCAGTGCATAGCTCTCTTTCGGGCGATGGCACAACAGCAGAAAACTTCGAAATTTTGGAAGCAGATTTGCAAGATTTAAAAGGTAGTGGTTGGTAATTTAATTATCTATCATTAAAGCTGAGCCGTATTTATATGGCTCAGCACCTTTAACAAATCCTCCTGTGTAGATTACTGAAGTAATCTACACGAGGGCTTAAATTTGTGAGAATTTTATGTCCAATTTTAGCTTAGAAAACGGGACGAAGCGCAGCCATAAAACGTCAAATTCACTTAGTTTGCAGCAGCAACGAGTGCGGGCTGCATTTTGGTTTTTGGCCCCCATGATCGTCATGCTATTTTGTGTTGCGGCGTGGCCTTTGTTACGCACCATTTATTTTTCCTTCACCGATACCTCGTTAACCAGCCTTTATGAAGGCGAGTGGGTTTGGTTTAAAAATTATTTATCTTACCGTGAGTTATCATCAGGCCGTGTGATCTGGCGCGGCACACTAGCTGACCCTGCATGGTGGAATGCAGTTTGGAACACGGTCAGATTCTCCTTTGTATCCGTATCTATTGAAGCGGTTTTAGGTATGTTGGTCGCTTTGATGCTCAATGTCGAATTTAAAGGCCGCGGTTTGGTGCGTGCCGCCATTCTCATCCCGTGGGCGATACCCACAATTGTTTCGGCCAAAATGTGGGGCTGGATGCTCAATGATCAGTTCGGCATCATTAATGATGCCTTGCTTAAAATTGGCCTGATTGACCATAAGATTGCGTGGACGGCGAGTATCGACACCGCCATGATGTCGGTATTGGTTGTCGACGTTTGGAAAACCACGCCATTTATGGCTTTGCTATGTTTGGCAGGCTTGCAGATGATACCGAAAGATGTGTACGAAGCCGCAAAAGTTGACGGTGTACACCCTATAAAAGTGTTTTTTAAAGTCACTTTGCCACTGGTGCGGCCCGCACTTATGGTGGCGGTGATTTTTAGAATATTAGATGCGTTGCGGATTTTTGATTTGATTTACGTTCTCACCCCCAACTCAAAAGCCACCAAAACCATGTCAATCATCAGCCGCGAAAACCTGTTTGAATTCGATAAATTCGCTTATGGTTCGGCTCAATCGACCTTGCTATTTGCCATCATTGCCATTTTTGTGGCGGCTTATATTTGGCTTGGAAAAGTTGACTTAGGTGGAAAGGACGAACAATGACCTCAATGGATTATGTCAAGAAAATCAGTTTTTATTTTGCGGTGTTTGTCGTTGTGTTTATCGCTATATTCCCGTTTTATTACGCGATTCTAACCAGCCTTAAAACCGGCACAGACCTGTTTAGAGTTAATTATTTTCCCGATAGTTTTGACTTTTCAAATTACGCTTCGGTGCTGGGCGGCAGAACGTTTTTGCGTAACATTGCCAACTCGGTATTCGTTGCCTCTACCACGGTTATATTTGCTTTGTTTTTGGCGGTCACCGCATCCTATGCCTTGGCGCGGGTAAAATTCAAAGGTCGTGGCTTGTTGTTAATGACCATTTTGGGCGTGTCGATGTTTCCGCAAATTGCGGTGCTGGCGGGTTTGTTTGAATTGATCCGTTATTTGGGCATTTACAACACGCCTTGGGCGTTGATTTTAAGCTATACGATTTTCACCTTGCCATTCACCGTATGGGTTTTGACCACTTTTATGCGGGGCTTGCCAGTCGAAATTGAAGAAGCGGCGATCATTGATGGCGCGACGCCGTGGGACATCATTACCAAAGTGTTTATGCCTTTAATGTGGCCCGCTTTGGTGACAACAGGCTTACTGGCATTCATTGGTGCGTGGAATGAGTTTCTTTTTGCGCTGACTTTTACATCGTCAGAAATCACCAGAACTGTGCCCGTGGCGATTGCGCTACTTTCTGGCACATCACAATATGAAACCCCTTGGGGCACAATTATGGCAGCATCGGTAATCGTAACCGTACCGCTCATTGCACTCGTGCTTATTTTTCAACGTAAAATCGTTTCTGGCCTCACCGCTGGTGGGGTTAAAGGATAATTGGAGTAAATAATGGCTAACATTCAATTGAAAAACTTGCATAAATCATACGGCGCCGTGCATGTGATTAAGGGCATAGACTTAGAGATAAAATCGGGTGAATTTATGGTTTTTGTCGGCCCATCGGGTTGCGGAAAATCGACCTTATTGCGGCTCATATCGGGTTTGGAAACCATCAGTGACGGTGAATTATTGTTTGATGGTGAGGTTGTCAATAACGTCATCCCCTCTAAACGCGGCATTGCTATGGTGTTTCAATCTTACGCGCTCTACCCGCATATGACGGTTTATGACAATATGGCGTTTGGCTTGAAGCTGGCCAAGACCACCAAACAAGAGATGAAGGAACGCGTGCTAAACGCGGCACGAATGCTACAAATCGAAGATTTGCTCGAGCGCCTGCCCAAACAATTATCGGGCGGGCAACGCCAACGGGTGGCCATTGGCCGCGCCATTGTGCGTGACCCAAAAGTGTTTTTGTTTGATGAGCCTTTATCCAACTTAGATGCCGCATTGCGGGTGGCGACACGGCTAGAGATTGCTAAATTGCACCATGATATGCAAGACACAACTATGGTTTATGTGACCCATGACCAAGTTGAAGCCATGACCTTGGCCGATAGAATTTGCGTTTTGCGTGCTGGCATTGTTGAGCAAGTCGGCACACCAAGTGAGCTTTATGAAAGCCCAGCCTCAATATTTGTGGCCGGGTTTATTGGCTCACCAAAGATGAATTTCTTAACGGGTAAGTTTGCTGATGAGTTTAACTGCCACACTTTGGGTATTCGCCCTGAACATATTGAAATTGTAGTTGAGGATAATTCGGATAAGCTCTGGACTGGCAAGGTGATTCATGCTGAAGACTTAGGCTCGGACAATTATTTATATGTAGAGATTGGCGCGGATGAGCCGTTAGTGGTGCGTCAAGCAGGAAAACTAAAAATTGCAAATGGCACGGAAGTCAATCTTCGCCCCCAAAACGCCAATTTGCATAAATTTAATCAACAGGGCAAGCCAGCTCTTTAAATGAAAGCGGAAAAAATAATGACAATAAAAACTGTTGTTTGGGGTGAAAATGTTCACGAACAAACCAATAAAACTGTATCTGATTTATATCCTAATGGCATGCATGGCTGCATCGCCGAGACGTTAAATAAATCTGCCAACATAGACGCCACAACTGCGACTTTGCAACAGGCCGAGCATGGCTTAACCGCCGAGCGTTTGGCTGAAACTGATGTATTATTATGGTGGGGACACGCCGCCCATGGCGATGTGTCTGACGAAGTGGTCGAGCGGGTTTGCGAGGCTGTATGGAGCGGCATGGGCTTGATATTTTTGCACAGCGCGCATTTTTCAAAACCCTTTAAGCGTTTAATGGGCACGCCGTGTAACTTGTCATGGCGCGAAGCTGGTGAGCGGGAGCGCCTGTGGGTGACATCACGCAATCACCCGATTGCCAAAGGCCTGCCTGATTATTTTGAACTTGAAAATGAAGAAATGTATGGTGAGCCATTTGGCATACCAGAACCGCTTGAAAATGTATTTATCAGCTGGTTTCAAGGCGGTGAAGTGTTCCGCTCTGGCGTGACTTATAAGCGCGGTGCTGGCAATATTTTCTACTTCCGCCCGGGGCATGAAACTTACCCAACTTATCATGATAAAAACGTGCAAACTGTGTTGACCAATGCGGTGAATTGGGCTTATAATCCCCAAGCGCGGGTGCAAGATGTGACGGATGCGCCCAATAGACCTGTTGAAGACGCCATTGAGAAAATCGTTGAGCGTGGGCCAAGATTGCACCAAGATGGCGAAGATGGTTTTAAATAACCGCCAAAATTAAGAGAGATATATGACAGATAAATCAATACCAACCCGTATCGCCCCAACGCGAATTGCAATTGTTGGTACGGGTGGCATGGCCAACAACCATGCTGCGGCCTATAATGATAACCCAGATGTGACCGTTGTTGCGGGTTTGGATATGGATGAAGCTTTGTTGCAAAAATTTTGTGATGAGTATGACATTGAACATAGATTCACCTCGTTAGATGATTTGCTAGCATGGGGTGAATTTGATGCGGTTTCAAACGTGACACCTGACAAAGTTCATTACGCCACGACCATGCAAATTTTAGCGGCGAATAAGCATGTTTTATGTGAAAAACCATTGGCCACATCATATCCAGAGGCGCAAGAAATGGCCGATTTAGCCCAGAAAATGGGCGTCGTGAATATGGTCAATTTAAGTTATCGCGATGTCGCGGCAGTGCAAAAAGCCGCGCAAATGGTGGCTGAAGGCGCGATTGGTGAGGTGAAACATTTTGAAGCATCTTATTTGCAATCATGGTTGACCCAGCCTGCTTGGGGCGATTGGAAAACTGAAAGTCAATGGTTGTGGCGATTATCTAGCGAGCATGGCTCAAAAGGTGTGTTGGGCGATGTTGGCATTCATATCATTGATTTTGCCACCTATATTGCGGGGCAAATGCCGCAAAATATGGATTGTAAATTACATACTTTTGATAAAGCACCAAACAATCAGATTGGTGAATATCCGCTTGATGCCAATGATAGTTTTGTCATGCATATGCAGCTTGAAAACAACGCTTTGGGCACGATTAGTGCCACGCGTTTTGCATCTGGCCATCATAATGATTTACGCCTGCGCATTTATGGCGATAAGGGCGGTTTGGAAGTGTTGTTTGAAAAGAAAATCAGCCGCCTAAACGCCTGCCTTGCTGAGGATTTAGAAACTGAGACATGGCATGAGGTGGAAACACCTGAGGTGGACACAATCTATCAAAAATTTGTAAAATCAATTCGTGAACAAAAATCATTAGAGCCAACATTTGCCCGTGGTGCTGCCTTGCAAAAAATTCTCGATCAAGCGCTTGGAGATCATAAATAGGCTTGCAGAATATAAGTAGACTTGTCGAGTATAAGTAGAAAAGACGCATAAATGCGTCTTTTCATGGGGAGTGTTGCTATTTGCGAAATAGATCTTGTTTGATGCCAGCGGCTTCAAATAGGTAATCGCGGCTGGCGGTTAATTCCGTCCGCAATTTATCCAGATCTACATTAACCATTGTGCCGCGCCATTTGCGGATTTTACCTGCCACTAAAACACTATCAACATTTGAGCGATCCATCAATGTTGCCACAGCACCCGGTACATGGTTGAGCGGGGTGACATTAATGGCATTGGCATCAAGCAGCACAATGTCGGCCTCTTTACCGGGCGTTAGACTGCCTGTTTTGCCATCTAATTTCAGGCCTTTTGCGCCTTCCAATGTGGCGAAACGGATGACATCATTTGATGTGACCAATTCTGGTAAATCTTCCTCGCCCGATAACGCCCGTTCGTTGATGAATGCACGTTGTAAAGTCATCGCTGAGCGCATTTGGGTGAACGGGTCTGCCGTCATGGTGCATTCAACATCGCTGGAAAGAGAAGGCTGCATGCCCAAATCCAAAGCTTTTTGAATGGGCGGCATGCCGTGGCGCATGGTCATTTCAATCGGCACAGATAGGGAAACATGCGCGCCTGCATCGGCGGCGATTTTCCAAGCCATGTCGGACATGCCTGTCATGTGAATGAAAATATTGTCATCGCCAAATTCGCCAGCTTTAGCTAGCTCATCAAAAGTGCCTGCCATGCCAAATGTGCCGACAACATGTAAAGCAATGGGCATGCCTAAATCGCGGCCGACTTTCCAGGCTTTTTCATAGCCCGGCAAATAAATTTCACCACCCATAACCATGCTTAACAGCTGGTCGTCAGAGGCAAAATGTTCGGTTTTGATGCGGGCAGCATCATCTGGATATTTGGCATCATCGCCCCAGCCTTCAAAATAACCAAACACGGCGCGCCGACCCGCATCTTTTAAGGCCGAAATCACCGCATCGGAATGTTCGGGTGAATGGTGAATTTGCGAGACATCCATCACCGTGGTGACACCCGCATCTAATTGCGCGATGGAGCCGAATAATTCATTGATATAAACATCAGATGGGCGGTAAACCATTGAGAATTTTTGCAAAATAGTTTCGTAATAATTATAGGCGCTGTGCGGTTGGCCATCATTGACCAAAATACCATCGGCTAAAAAACTGCGTAATGCGGTTTCGAATTGATGGTGATGGGTATCGATAAACCCGGGCATGACGATCATGCCTTCGGCATCAATGATCGCGGCATCGGCAGCTTCAAGATTGGGGCCAATGGCGATAATTTTTTTGCCATCAAGCAACACATCGGCTTTTTCAAAATTACCAACTTTGTCATCCATCGATAAGATGGCGCCGCCTTTGATGATGGTTTTACGGCCTGTTTTGCCAACATCTTTGGGCATGCTGCTCATCGTAGCTGCGGTTTCAGCGGCGTTGACACTGGTCACGCCCAAAACCGTCGATGCCGCTGTGGCAGTGCCTGCTATGGCCGCTGTTTTTATGAAATCTCTGCGTGATCCACAGATTAATTGTGGTTTTCCCTCATCACATAATTTACACATTCTACCTTCCTCCCTCGGTAAGTTTGATTGGAAATATTTCGCTTAACGAAAATTATTTCTAATATAGACTATGTAGGAAGTTGGGTTTTGTCAAATAAGGGTTAATTTATCTGCCGAATATAGCGCTTCTTGCGTTGAATATTCTTGGCATATAGCACGGAAACCATTGATGTTTTGTGAGTTATGAACGTTCGATAGAATGGCGCAATGAAGGGTAGCGTAACAATGTATCGGCGATTCTATCGGCTGAAATGCGTAAATCATCCAACCGCTGATCGATCAATTCATCCATTGTCACTTTGCCTGAATAGCCAGAGGAGTTGATCGCCGCGATCACCGTGCCGCGGTTGACCACGATGGGCACAGCCAATGCCGTTACGCCATAAAACAGCTCGTCTCTGGTGGAAGAAAAACCAACTTCTCGGGTTGTTTGAATGATTTTACGCAATATGCTGGGGTTGGTTTCGGTATTCTCGGTGCGCTTTTCAAATTCGACCTGCGCAAAATATTGGTCAAGTTCTTGATCGTTTAAACCAGCCAATAATACCCGCCCCATCGAGGCAGGGTAGGCGGGGTAAGTGATGCCCGCATCGGCAGAAACACGGCTGCCTTTTTGCTCGCTAAAATGCGCCACATAAAAAATTTCATTATCAGCCAATATAGTCACCGATGAGGCATCACCATATTTGCCGACCAAACGTTTTAGCTCAGGCATAAACGCTTCTTCTAGCTGCGCGGAGCGTGAATAGGCAGCACCAAGCCCCAATATTTTGGGGGTCAGTAAATAACGTTTATTGACAATGCGGGCATAACCCAAGGCCACCAAGGTGCGCAATATGCGCCGTGCGGTAGCAGGCTTGATGTCAGTTTTGCGCGCCACTTCGCTTAAGGTCATTTCGGGCTGCTCTTGGTCAAAAGATTCAATAACCATCAGGCCGCGTGCCAGAGCATCTAACAGTTCTTTGTCTTGTTCCAAATTTTGCAAAATGCCTCCTAATTGCCGTTAACTGCTGTTTAGCATAGGCCTTATTAACCGTCAATAATATAGCCTTGACACTTATAGCATAAATCGCCTATCATTAATACGAAATAATTTTCGTTAGGCGAAATAATAAATTAGAAACACACGAAAATGACCATAGGGAGGGCATTTGAATGGCAAAACTAGTTGCAACACTAGCCACAACACATCACCCATTTTATTTAAAAGCCACCACCATGCCCGTTGAGCAGCAAATGCCGCAGGCCGCAGAGTGGAAGCGTAAGATTGAAGCCTATCGCGAAACATTAACCAAAGCCAAACCAGACATTCTGGTGATGATAGGCGCGGATCATTTTCATCAATTTTTCTTAGACAATTATCCGCAATTCTTAATTGGCAAAGCGCCGCGTTATGACGCGACTTTCTATAATGAGGAGCGCGAATTTTCAATTCCCAAATATGTGCTTGAAGGCGATGAAGATCTTTCTAACTTTATGCATCAGGGCTTGCTTGACCGTGAGTTTGATTTTGCGTTTAGCAATGAGTTGAAAATTGATCATTCAATTATTTGCCCAATCATCACCGTGCGGCCTGATAATGACTTACCTGTCGTGCCGATATATGCCAATATTTTTGCTCCGCCATTGCCATCACCTAAGCGTTTTTACCAGCTTGGTCGTGCGATCCGCGAAATTATTGATGAATATCCATCTGATAAACGCATTGCCGCCATTGGTTCGGGGCATTTATCGCTCGAACTTGGTGGGCCGCGTATGTTTAAAGAAACAGGGCCAGACCCGGAATTTGACCATCAGGCCATTGAATGGTTACGCAATGGCGACATTGACGCCATTTTGGAAAATGTAACCCATGAAAGCCTCGCCAAATCGGGCAATGCCACAGGCGGCTTTATGGAGTTTATTTTGATGTTGGGCATTGCAGGGCCAAATCAGCAAGCGGATTATGTCGATAGTTTAGATTTGTTTCACACGATGGAAGCCTATTTCACATGGTATCCTGAGGGAGAAAAGCCAGGAGGAGTCAAGTCATGAGCAAATATTATGTCAATAAATTCCTATTTCAAATCGATCGCGACCCTGAATTATTGGCGCGTTATAAGGAAAATCCTGCAGCTATGGTGGCCTCGTGGGAGCAATCTATTGGCCCACGGTTGAATGAAGCTGAAATGAGCAGTGTTCATTCGTTGACCGCGGAAGAGCGCAAAATTTTGATTGATCATGATTATGTGGCTTTGTTTGAAATGGGCGCGCATTTCTTTTTATGCCTGACCATTTATATCGCCATTTATGAAGAAGATTATATGAAAGAAAAAGGCCCCTTGGCCTTTCAGCTTGAATATGCGGCAAAGCTCGAACATTGGGTCGGCAAAGATTATCCGTCTATCCAGACCTAATGATACAGAAAGAATAAGCTAATGAGAATAGGTAAACAAGATCAATCATTCACCGCCATCGCAACTTCGGACGCTGAAGGTGTGACTGTGCGTGGGTTTGATCTGTGTAGCGAATTGATCGGCAAAACTGATTTTACTGATTATTTTTGGCTATTGGTGACAGGTAAAAACCCTGATGAAAAACAAAAAATGATGACCAATGCTTGCATGGTGGCGATTGCCGAACATGGCCTTGTGCCAAGTGTGCAAGCGGCGCGTATGACCTTAGCGGCAGGCCCAGATGCATGGCAAGGCGCGATGGCAGCGGGCTTGCTTGGCATGGGCAGTGTGGTGGCAGGCAGCTCTGAAATTGCAGGGCAATATATTGTCGCCACCATAAAAGATGCCAAAGATAGCGGTATCAGCAGGGAAGAGGCGGCGATTAACAGCCTTAAAAACTTAAAAGCCACCCGCCAAAAAGTGCCTGGCCTTGGCCACCCGCAACATAGTGCGGGCGACCCACGGGCGAATGTTTTATTGGCCTTGGCTGATGAACATGGTGTGACGGGCGAGAATATTGAAATGCTGCGTTTGCTTGCCAAACATGCGCCAGAAATTATCAATCGGCCATTGCCGATCAACGTTTCGGGCGCCATTCCAGCAGTGATGTTAGATGCGGGTTGGCCATTGGCAGCCATGAAAGGCGTGCCTTTATTGGCGCGTGCGGCGGGCTTGGTGGCGCATTTGTTTGAAGAATCCACCCGTTCTATTGGTTTTATTATGTCGCATAATGCTGATTTGGCCATTGATTATGATGGCGAGCAGCCTAAGCCACAAGATAAGTCTGAGTGAAAGTGACTATATGAAGATATTGAAAGACATTCGGGTTATCGAGCTTGGCACATATATTACAGGCCCCGCTGCGGGCATGCATTTGGCCGATTTAGGCGCTGATGTGATTAAGGTTGAGCGGCCTGTAACAGGCGACCCATTTAGGGCGTTTAAAGGTGGTTTATATTCACCGCATTTTCAGACTTATAACCGCAACAAACGCTCCATTGCGCTCGATACCAAACAGGCCGATGATTTGGCGACATTTCATGCGCTGATCAAAACTGCTGATGTGTTTATTCAGAATTTTAGGCCGGGTGTGGCCGAGCGGTTGGGTGTTGGTGAAGCCGATTTGCGCAAGATTAACCCCAAGCTTATTTATTGCGCCATTACAGGTTTTGGTACTGATGGCCCCTCGGCTGACAGGCCGACATTTGACACGGTGGCGCAAGCTGCTAGTGGTTATTTGCGTTTGCTCACCCCGCCAGATAGACCGCGGGTGATTGGCCCTGCGATTGCCGATTCAGTCACAGGACAATATGCCGCTTTGGGCATTATGGCAGCTTTACTTGAGGTTGCTAAAACTGGCATAGGCAGGCGTTTGGACATTTCGATGCTTGAAGCCATGTGTCATTTTAATTTAGATAGTTTTACGCATTATTTATCTGAAGGTGAAGTGATGGGGCCATTAAGCCGTCCTAAGGTTTCGCAATCATACACATTTGTATGTTCAGATGGTAAATCGGTGGCTATTCATATGTCATCGCCACCAAAATTTTGGCAAGGGTTTATTGAAGCCACGGGCAAGTTGGAATTGCTAACTGATCCACGGTTTGAAGAACGGCTTGAGCGGATTAAGCACCAAGAGGATTTAATTGATATTTTAACGCCAGTATTTGCCACCAAAACCCGCGATGCATGGTGTGCTTTATTGCTGGCAAAAGAAGTGCCGCATTCAGCCGCTTATGATGCCGATGAAGCGTTAGAAGACCCGCAAGCTCTGCATTTAAACATTAAAGTTGAAGCGCAGAATGTATCGGATATCAACCCGCTAGAGGGTGGTTTTACAACAGTTCGCGCACCTTATAATTTTGATGGAAAACCAAATTTAGACGTTATGGCACCGCCCGTTTTGGATGAACATGGTGATGAAATACGTGCTGAATTGAGCCGCAATAATTGAATTTTTTGGGAGGAGAAAAATGTTAAAATCAGTACCACGCGCAGACGTGATGCAAGCCAGTAGTGAAATGTTGCAAAAACAGCTTTATGCTATTTTTACCACGGCCACAAATGGGCTTGAATCTATATTTCAAAATTTAGAAAAACATCTTGAGTTTCAGGTAGCGCTTGAAGCCGAAGGCGTGCTTTACGCAGCTGGCCCGATGTGGACAGATGATGAAGAAAGCTGGGAAGGCGAGGGGCTTGTGGTGGTTCGTGCCGCTTCACGCGCCGCAGCCATCGAGATTGCCAAACGTGACCCGATGCATATATGTGGGGCGCGCGAATTTAAGGTCAGGCCTTGGTTGATTAATGAAGGCAGTGTGACCATCACCCTGAATAAATCCAGCCAGACATTTACAATTAAATAAATAACGAAGAAGTAGTCCAACAAAGAGGGAAAAAAAATGAAGAAAATACTAAGCGCATTGCTATTAAGTGCAGCGGTCAGTTTTGCACCTGCCGCCATGGCCGAAGAAACAGTGGACATCACTGTTGCGTCAAGCCATCCAACCGTCATTCCGTGGATTGGTTTTATCCAATCTCACTTTATGCCAAAAGTTGATGAAATTTTGGCCAAAACGGGCAATTATAAAATCAATTGGCAAGAAGCTTTTGGTGGTCAATTATACAAAGCCAACGCCACACTCACTTCGGTTGAAGAAGGTGTGACAGACATTGGTTGGGTATTCTCATATTTAGAAGCTGCCAAAATGCCATTGAGCCAAGTAACAGGTTTTACGCCGTTTACCACCACAAATGTACCTGCACAATTGGGCACATTGGGCGAATTATACGAAACCTTCCCCGCCTTTAAAAAGGAATGGGAACAGTATAATTTGGTTTATTTGGGCGCAACTGGCTCAGATAGTTATGATCTTTATACCAAAAAACCAATCAATGATTTGAGCGACCTAATTGGCGTTAAATTATCCGCCCCTGGTGTGCTAGGCACATGGTTGCGCGGCGTGGGCGCGACAGCGGTTGATGGTGCGTTACCAACTTTCTATACCGACATTCAAACAGGTGTGTCTGATGGTGCATTGTCATTGGCGCTAGGTGTATTGCCAACTAAAATTTATGAAGTGGCACCTTACATCACACGGGTTAACTTTGGTACGGTATTCTCTGGTGGTTTGGCCATCAATAAAGACACATGGGATAGTTTAGATACAGAAATCCAAGACGCCATGCTTGCCGCTGGTCAGTATTATTCTGATGAGCATGCCAAAGATATGATCACCCGCCATGAAATCTTTATGGATAAAATGGTTGAACTTGGCAAAGACCAAGATGTCCCCGTGACCATTTCTGTTATGTCCGAAGAAATGCGCCAACAATGGATTGATAGATTGCCAGATCTTGCTGGTGAATGGGTAGCAGCGACCGAAGCCCGCGGCATTCCAGCCAAAGCTTTCTTGAAAGCTTATATGGATGGTTTGCGCGAAAAAGGTGAAACACCATTGCGCAATTGGGACTTGAATTAAGTTCTGAATAAACTCAATGTAATACTATACTCTATCTAGGTTTGGAAAATATAGTGAATGAGAAAAACAATAATTTTGTCGCTCCTAAATGGGAGCGGCAAAGCCATTGGTTATCACGTTATTGGTCTATCATTGCAGATGGCCTAGGTGCCATTGGCACCATATTAATTGGCGTGTTGATGATCATTATCTGCTCTGATGTGGTGATGAGAAACCTGTTTGGCAGCTCGCTGCCGCTGGTGTCAGAGCTGGGCGCGTTGACATTGGTGATGATTGTGTTTTTGCAGTTAGGCACGACCGTAAGGCATGAACGTTTAGCCCGTACCGAATTATTTTTGCCACCATTCACCGCAAAATTCCCACGCGCTGGTATGTTTGTTAAAGCCATGTGGGATTTAGTGGGCGCGGTATTATGCGGATTTATTGCCAATTCTACCTATAAAATTCTCTTAAAAGATTTGAAATTTGACAATTATATTGGCGTGACAGGCGTGCTAACCATACCGACATGGCCATTTAGATTGATGATTTTAATTGGCATTACAGTTGCGGCGATACAATTTTTTATCCATGTGATTACAGGCATAAAAGCCATTTTTGCGCTGAAGGAAGAAGAATAAATGACAGGCATAGAAATTGGCATTTTGGCAATTGGTATTTTAATTTTGGCCATATCATTGGGCATGCCGATTGGCGTGGGCATGTTATTGGTTTCGTTCGGCGGTGTGATGATGATCCGCAACGAGCGGGTGGCGATGAGCATGATTGGCTCAGTTGCCAATGATAGCTTGCGTGAATATTTATTTGCGGTCGTGCCATTATTTGTTTTGATGGGGCTGTTGGTGACCGTTTCGGGGGTCGGGAAGGATACGTTTGACGTGTTCGAACGGCTGATGCGTAAATTGGTTGGCGGCCTAGGCGTAGCGACGGTGTTTGCCAATGCGGTATTTGCATCTATCACCGGTGTATCGATTGCCTCGGCCACAGTGTTTTCAAAAGTGGCAGTGCCCGAAATGACGCGGCACGGTTATACCAAACGTTTTGCCACCGGCGTGGTGGCGGGCAGCTCGGTATTGGGCATGCTCATTCCACCATCTTTATTGATGATTGTTTATGCCGTGCTAGCCGAAGAATCTGTCGGACGGATGTTTTTAGCGGGTGTTGGGCCTGGTTTATTATTGGCAGGCTTATTTTCGCTCGCGATTATTGGTATGGCGATGTGGCGAAAAGACTTTGTATTTGAAGCAGGTGATGACGCAGCTAAGGATGTTGAGTTTGAGGAGCTTTCAGGCCTTGACATAATTCGCAAAGCCTTGCCGATATTTTCATTGGTAACTTTGGTATTGGGCGGGCTTTATGGTGGGTTTTTAAACCCAACCGAAGCGGGCGCTGTCGGCGCTGCTGGCGCTTTGGTGATTGCCTTGTTGCGCCGTTCTTTGACGCTTAAAATATTCTGGAACCTATTGGTCGAATCTGGCCATATCACCGTATCGGTGTTGTTTCTAATCATGGCGGCAACGTTTTTTAGCCGCATGTTGGCCATGTCTGGCCTGCCAAATATGTTGGGCGAGATATTGCTGGGTGATTTTTTAGGCCCCTATGGTTTCTTGCTATTATTTTTGGTGATTGTAATTTTGCTTGGTTGTTTGATTGATTCCATCTCAATCATGCTGATATTATTGCCGATTGCATTGCCTGTCGCGCAACAAGCTGGGTTCGACTTAATCTGGTTTGGGGTGATGACTGTGGTAGCGGTCGAGATGGGTTTGTTGACCCCGCCCTTTGGCCTGTCAGTCTACACCATCAAGGCGGCGATGAATGACCCCGATTTAAAGGTTGGCGATATATTCCGTGGCGCCATGCCATTTGTATTGGCGATGGTTGTTGGTTTGGTTATTCTAGCCATTTTCCCGCAAATCTCTATTTGGTTGGCTAGGTTATAATCATCAAAGCTAATGTGCGGCAGACATGGTTTGCCAATCATCGGCGATGGTTTTTAACTCGGTTAAAAATTCCATTTGAAAACTGGATAATTTTTGCCCTTCTGCGGTGACCGCGCCAAAGCTGATATTGCGTATTGGGTTGGTCGGTCGGCTGGTTAAATTCGGATATTGATTTGACATCATATAAACTGACGGCATCAAAGCGATGCCGAAATTTTGCTGACAAAGCGACAGCGCGACGATAGAGGACGAGGTTTCAATTTGCGGAACGATGTTAATATTCTGCGAGCGAAAAAATTCATCTTGCCGCGTGCGGCCAATTTGGCCTTGATATAAACCGATGATCGGAAATTGCGCAATGTCAGCCGCAGAAACCGATTTTTGCGCCGCCAAAGGATGAGTTTTATGAAAAATCGCCTCAAAAGCAAACTCACATAACGGGTGCTCGGTCAATCTCGATGACGGCCTGCCCAATGGCAAAGACGCCACCGCAACATCATGAGAGCGGCTGCCGACCAAAGTTTGCATGCCCAGATGGTCAACGATCTCAACCGCGCAAGCAAAGTCAGGATATTTTATTTTTAGCCGCCCCAGTGCAGGTGTAATCCACGATACCGCCACTGGCGCAGTGGATAATATCCGCAATGCAGTGGTCGATTTGGTTTTTATATCTTGCGCAATGCGGTCGATACTTTCAAAATTATGCAATATCGGCAAGCTCTCCCGCAAAAACCGATGTCCATCTTCTGTTAGGGTTAAATTGCGCCCGTCGCGCGAGAATAAATTAAAACCCAAATCAACTTCGAGTAATGATATCATACGGCTAGCGGCAGGTGGCGAGAGATGAAATTGCTCAGATGCTGCGGCCAGTGAGCCTTTATTGGCAATCAGATGAAACAGTTTTAACGCCTTTGGATTGACCATGATTTTCCTTCAATAAAACGACTATTCCAATTATTGGAATTAACGTTAGATTAATTCGACTTTACAAAACTGACAAATTTTTGCAATCTTTTTATAGAATTAGCAAATGAGGGAGAAAATAATGAATAGATTTATAAAATATGCATCTGGCGTTGCGCTCGCAGCCTTGATGGTAGCACCAACTGTGGCTTTGGCCGATAAAGCAAACGACACATTAGTTGCCGCTTTCTCGCGCGAGCTTACAAATTTAGATTATAATTATGGCACAAAAACTGAATATATAATTTTGGGCGATTTAGTTGATGACTCGCTATTTTATGTCGACCCAAAAACCTTGGCTTATGTGCCAAGCCTTGCCGCCGACTTCACCATCGTAAATGACACCACTGTCGATGTAAATTTACGCCAAGATGTGACATTCCATTCTGGCGCGGCTATGACAGCCGATGACGTTATTTATACATTTAATTTCATCTTGACTGATGATCAAAATAGCCGCCATGCAAAAATTGCTGATTGGCTAGACGGCATCGAAAAAACGGGTGAATTTTCAGTCCGCTTTAACCTAAAAGCGCCATATGCCAACTTATTTAATGATTTATATCGGGTGCGCATTCGTAAAGATGGCATCATGGGCACAGCGGGTAACTATGACAGCAATGCCCAAGCCACAACCATAGATGGCCTTGGCCCGTATAAAGTCACCTCTTTTGACCCCGGTGTTGAAGTGGTGCTTGAGCGCCATGAAGGTTATTTTGGCGGCGCCAAAGGCACACCGCCCATTAAGAATATGGTCATCCGCTCTATCCCCGACATTGGCACACAACAAGCAGAGCTGATGAGCGGCGGCATCCAATGGATGTATAATGTTAAAAAAGACGTTGGCGATGCCATGGCGCGTTCACCCAAAGTAAACTACCAACTTGGCGAAAGCTTGCGCATTGGCTTCCTTATTTTGGATGCGGGTGGTTATTCTGGCGATCATCCACTTACCGATGTGCGGGTAAGACGCGCTATGAACCATGCGATTAACCGCTCCAGCATTGCGACCAATTTAATCGGCGGCCCTGCAAAAGCTGTCCACACCGCTTGTAACCCAGTGGTATTTGGTTGTGAGCAAGATGTTGCAATTTACGAATATGACCCCGAGAAAGCAAAAGCATTGCTAGCAGAAGCAGGCTATGCAGATGGTTTTGATTTGGATTTGTGGAGCTACCGCGATAAACAAGCCGCACAAGCCTTGGCTGATGATTTAAGCAAAGTTGGCATTCGTGTGAACCTAAAACACGGCAAGCTAGCTGGCCTCAATAAAGCCCGTAAGGCGCGCGAAATTCAAGCTTATTTCGGCACATGGGGTTCAACCGCATCGCCAGATACCGCGACCATTGCCAATATTCATTGGCGCGACCCTGCCAAAGGCGATCGTAACCTTTCGGGCAACCCAAAAGTCAACGAATTAATGCTGGGCGGCGAAAAAACGCTTGATGTGGCTGAACGCAAACGGCTTTATTCCGAAGGCCTGAAATTGATCGCCGACCAAGCCTATTGGGTGCCATTATGGACATATTCAGAGGGCGTATTGTCAAGCGACGACATTGTTTACAATCAAGATCCAGATGGCTATCCACGTTTATGGAACATTAAGTGGAAATAATTATATCATGACAATAAGAGGCCAATATATTAAATTGACCTCTTATCCATTCTATATCGGAATATCAAAATGTTTAGATTCATCATGAGCAGATTGCTGGTTGTTGTGGCGGTTGCGCTCGCCCTGTCAGTGGTTGCGTTTTTTCTACTCAATCTTGCGGTTGACCCCGCACAAGCCATTGCAGGCGAAGAGGCTGATTTACTCGAAATTGAGCAAATACGTCAGCGCTATGGTTTTGACCGACCATTAATCACCCGTTATTTCGAATGGTTTTCGGGCGTTTTGCACGGCGATTTTGGCGTCAGCTATTATTGGAATAAACCTGTTGGCGAACTTTTACTCGAGCGGCTACCTGAAACCATAACATTGGCATTAATGTCATTAAGCGTGACAATATTAGTCGCCATTCCCTTAGGTTGTGCAGCGGCTCTAAACCCCAACACTTTCATTGATCGTATGGCGCTTGGCGTCGCAGTTTCCGCTCAAGCCATTCCGAACTTTTGGTTGGGTTTGATGCTGATTATCTTGCTGGCTGTTATCTATCCGATATTCCCCGTCTCGGGCGATAAAACGCTCTATCATTTCGTACTACCCGCCATTGTCTTGGGCGCAAGTTCAGTCCCGCCCGTCATGCGCCTCATGCGAACAGGTTTATTAGAAGTGATGAACGCCGATTACATCCGCACCGCACGCTCAAAAGGCTATTACGGTTGGCGCTTATTAATACGCCACTCATTACGCAATGCGTTATTGCCTGTGGTGAGCGTATTGGCCGTGCAATTGGGGCATAAATTCGGTGGTTCAGTGATCACAGAATCGGTATTTGCCATTAACGGTTTAGGCAGGCTAGCACTCGAATCCATATTGGGTGCCGACATTCCGACCGTGCAGATATTGGTATTTGTATTCGCATTTACCTTTTTGGCACTCAACTTATTGGCTGACATTCTAAACGCCTATCTCGACCCCAGATTGAGGACATAATATGCAATTCCTTCAGAACCTTGTGTCTTTTGGCAAAATAAAAAAAGACCTCCGAGATATGACTCCAGTCGAAGTTATGTTACGCAAAGCCCGCTTACATAAAGGCTTTAAATTTGGCGCTGGCCTGCTGCTTATCATCGCATTCTTGGGTGTTTTCGGCCCGATGATTTTGGGCTTATCGCCCTATGAACAAGATCTAACCCAGCGTCTTTTGCCACCAGTTTGGATTGAAGGCGGCGTATGGGATCATTGGTTAGGCACCGATGGCAATGGCCGCGATTACCTCGCCCGCATTCTGTTTGGTGCGCGAATATCAATCATCATCGGCGTTGGTGCGGCCTGTGTTGGCATGTTAATTGGCGTCACACTTGGCGTAATAGCAGGCTTTTTTGGCGGTTGGGTAGACCAAGTGGTGAATTTTATTCTCACCTGTCAGTTGGCGTTACCAGGCTTGCTATTGGCCATGACCATCGTATTCTTGGTCGGCCCCTCAATCTTTGTGGTCATCATGGTGATTGGTGCATTGCATTGGACTTTGTTTTTGGTGGTTGCTCGTTCCGCAACCAAACGCATACGAAGCCTAGATTATGTAACCGCGGCTGAAGCCATCGGCGCGAGTAAGTTGCAAATCATGTTGACCGATATATTACCAAACCTGATGAACCAAATCGTGGTCATCTTCACGCTAGAGGTTGGCGTGGCGATCCTATCCGAAGCCAGCCTGTCATTCCTCGGGGTTGGCATTCAACCGCCAACACCATCATGGGGATTATTAATTGCCGAAGGTAAAGACGCCTTATTCTATCAACCTTGGTTGATTATCTTGCCAGGCATCGCGCTGTTTTTATTGGTGGTTTCCATCAATATGATGGGCGATGGCATCAGAGACATCACTGATCCAGAAAGCACTGTAGAATGACCGAACCTCTCCTAAAAATCAGCAATCTAGCTGTTAGCTTTAAAACCCATTATGGCCAAGTTGAAGTGGTGCGTGACATTAACTTAACTGTAAACAAAGGCGAAACTCTCGGCATTGTTGGCGAATCGGGCAGTGGCAAAACCATGTCTATGCTAGCCATGGCGCGGCTATTGCCTCCATTGGCATATATATCAGCAGGCAGCATTCAGCTAGACGGTACTGATTTATTGGCGTTAAACACCGCGAAATTTCATCAGCAAATTTCGGGCAAAAAAATTGCCATGATTTTCCAAGAACCGATGACGGCGCTAAACCCCGTTTATACAATTGGCAGACAGCTCACTGAAACCGTGATGTTTCATGAAAAAGTCTCACATGCCACGGCGGTGGAACGCGCCATAGACATGCTCGAAGCGGTGAAAATGCCGCAACCTGAGCAGCGTATGGGGCAGTACCCGCATCAAATGTCTGGCGGCCAACGCCAACGGGTGATGATTGCCATGGCCTTGATGAATAGCCCAGATTTATTAATCGCCGATGAGCCAACAACCGCACTTGATGTGACGGTACAAGACGAGATTATCGAATTGCTGATTGATCTGCAAAAACGCTTCGGCATGGCGATGATTTTTATCTCGCACGATTTAGGCGTGGTTTCGCGCATATCCGATAGAATAATTGTCATGCAAAAAGGTGACATTGTCGAAACGGGCAACACAGCCGATGTATTAACCAAGCCGCAACACCCCTATACCAAAGGCTTGCTTGAATGTCTGTGGAAACTCGAAGAACCCAGACAGATTGAAAAACCAGACAATATGCCGCCCGTGATCAGCGTCAAAGGCATTAAAAAATCTTACACCCTATCAGGTGGTTTGATGCGCAAAGCGACTATAATCGAGGCGGTGAAGACCACTTCATTCGAGGTGTTGGCGGGTGAAACATTAGCCATAGTCGGCGAGTCTGGCTCGGGCAAATCAACCATGGCAAAAATCATCAATGGCCTCATTCCTGCCGATCAAGGTCAAGTGCTTTACGGCGATGTTGATGTCACCAGCTTGACCGATAAACAGCGCGCCCGCATTGTGCAACCGATATTTCAGGATCCATATTCGACCCTCAACCCCAACCACACAATCGGCTATATTGTGTCGCGCCCGTTGCGCATTCATGACATTGTGCCAGCTGCTGAAATCAAACAAAAAACCTTAGATGTGATGGCACAAGCTGGCTTAACGGAAGAGTTTTATCACCGCTTCCCCAACCAACTTTCGGGCGGGCAGCGCCAACGTGTCGCCATTGCCCGCGCCATTATATTAGAGCCGAAAATATTGATATGTGACGAACCAACATCAGCACTTGATGTGTCCATCCAAGAGCAAATTTTAGATTTACTTTGCCAATTGCAAAAAGACCTGAATATGACACTCATCATCATCTCTCATGATATGGCGGTGGTTGGTTATTTATCTGACCGTGTATTCGTGATGTTAAACGGCGAGATTGTCGAGCGTGGCAAAGCCGAACAAGTGCTAAAATCACCCCGAACCGATTATTCAAAAAAGCTTATGGCATCAGTTTATAATGTGCCCAAACCACAAAGTGAGGCAGGAGCGCCTTTATGAACAAAGCATCAGACATTGAGCAACCTTTATTAAATGCCACCCAATATTTCAGCGATCAAACCCGCTGGCAAAGCTGGCTAGATGTTGAGGCCACATTGGCTTTATCGCAAGCAGAAATGGGCATGATTCCGCAAGAAGCAGGAATGGAAATTGCGCTTCATTCAAACCTCAATTCGGTAAATGTCGAAAAATTACGTCTAAAAATAAACCAAACCATGGCACCCGTTTTTGCTCTGTCAGAATGTTTGGCAGATGTTTGCGGCAAAAGTGGCGCTTATGTCCATTGGGGCGCGACCACTCAAAACATTGTCGAAACAGGCAGATTGCTTGTACTGAAACAAGTGCAGCGGCATATTTTTCAAAATTTGAGCCAAGTTATTCTGCAATTATCTACACTGGCCGAACAGCATGCAGGCTTGGTGATGGTCGGCAGAACCAACCGCCAAAACGCCTTGCCAATCACTTTTGGCTTTAAAATAGCAGGCTGGATAGATGAACTTATCCGCCTTGCCGACCAGCTCAAAGAGGTTGAACCACGCTTGTTCCAGCTACGTTTTGGCGGCGCGATTGGCGGGTATCACAGCTTAGGCGCAGACGGTGTGCGCTTATCAGAACTCATGGCCGCTCGTTTGGGTTTGCATTTAAGCCTAGTGCCCAACCGCACATCGGTCGATCCATTGATTGAATATATCACTAAGCTTTCGATGATTGGCGTGGCCAGCGCCCGCATTTCGGACGAGTTATTTTTATTAATGACCGAGGAAATTGCCGAAGTGAGCGAAATATTTGACGAAAATGTGGTTGGCAGCTCGACCATGCCTCATAAAGTGAACCCCAAATATGTGGTAGATCTCGGCGCTATGTCCATGCAATTGCGCGCTAAAGCTGGTGCTGCCTTGGCCGTGCCAAGCCCTAGCCACGAAGCCGATGCCGTTACCAATCGGCTGTTAACCCAGCTGATTGCCGAAACGTGCCCGATGGCGATTAATGTTTTGGAAAAATTGTATAAAACCATCGCGGCCATCGCGCCCAATAGGTCAAAAATGCAAGAAAATTTTTTAAAATCTCGCGAAATGATGGCCACTGAAGGCGTGATGATGCGCTTGGCCGAAACGGTCGGTCGCAGCCACGCGCATGACATCATGCACGGTTTGGTCGATAAAGCCAAACGAGACAATGTCTCACTCTATGAGATTATTATGCAAAATGAAGAAATTGTCGCCGCACTTGGCGCTGAAACATTAAATAAAATGCTCTGCACTGATGGCAATATTGGCCAATGCGAAGCAATCGCCCTACAAGCCGCCGCCGCTGGCCGTGAGGTGGCAAATAAAATAATTATTTGATATGCATCATGACATGTCATGTGAAATCCGCTAAGTTTTAGTGGCTTCATCACAAGGCAGAATGTCATGAATACAGTATCAATTATCACCAACACACCAGATATTTGGCGCGATTGTTTCCCGCGCCCAGCAGCTAGCGGCCATAAATATAACCGCGGTCACGCACTTATTTTTGCTGCGCCATCTTTAACTGGCGCGACACGGTTGGCAGCAGGTGCCTGCTCACGCATCGGGGCAGGTTTGGTAAGCGTTTTGGTGCATGACAATGGCGATATATATCGAGCCACACTAGATGCTGACATTATGGTGAGTGATGGACAGGCTATAAATGCCGATAAAATAGCCGTTGCCATGGGTGGTTCTGGTGGTATGGATGATCAGGATTATCAAGCTTTACTGCAAAATAGATATAACTGCCCCCGTGTCTTTGATGCTGATGCCATCCCGCATTCTCAGGATTTCTCGAAGCTAGATAGCCACTGTGTGTTGACACCGCATGGTGGCGAGTTTGCCCGTAAATTCCCCGACCTCTCGGGCGATAAAGCAGATATGGCGCTGGATGCCGCCAAAGCCACGGGCGCTATTGTGGTTTTAAAGGGCGCCGAAACCATCATTGCCCATCCTGATGGGCGCAGGATTGTCAATGTTCATGCCAGCCCCTATTTAGCCAAAGCCGGCACAGGCGATGTTCTTGCAGGTATGATTGCCGGCCTTATCGCTCAACGCATGCCTATATTCGAAGCCTGCTGCGCTGGCGTTTGGATGCATGGAGACGCCGCAATACGTTTTGGCCCCGGGTTGATTGCTTCCGATATTATTGACATCATACCCGCCATTTTGGGCGATATTTTAACTTAAATCATTAAAACCCGTAAACCCCTCAAATCAAAGCCAATAATGTTTTGCCTGCGTCAATATAGAGCAGGCATTTATTGACATAAATCAAAGTTTTACCAGCCATTAGAAATTAAAATCTGATTCATCTAATAGACAATAGACATTGTTTAAATGACATATTGAAAGATGAGTGAATTGAAGTTTTTAACCCCACGTTTTCTATCGCTAGCCAGACTACTGTTTTTTATCAGCATTTTGGCCACCAACGGCTTTGCAGCATCTGTTGGTGAGTTTCAAAAATTCTTAACCCAAACTCCAGCCAGTGTTATATTCGAAGGCGCAGAAGCCTATGGCGCGTTGCAACAAGATGGTAAAATCGCCCCCATTCAAAAAAATGGTCAAGACATTGGTTATGCTTTTTTAAATACCGATTTTGTCGGCGCAATTGGCTATTCAGGTAAACCAATTGTGGTGCTGATCGCGATAGATTTGCAAGGCAAAATCACTGGCGCCAAGTTACTAAAACATTCAGAACCAATTGTTCTTACTGGCATTCCCGAAGCCAAAATCACCAATTTTATCAATGGTTATAAAGGCATCGACATTATAAAAATGGCCAAGGAAAAAGGCGGTGAGCCGCCACCTGTTGACATTGTATCGGGCGCCACCGTGACCATTATGGTGATTGATGACAGTATCAAACGCGCCTCTTTACGCGCGGCCACAGCACTGGGTTTAAATGGCTTGGCGCAATCCAATGCGGTTAAAGCCAAAAGAACCATCATCGAAAGCGAGCTTGAAGAGCTTGATTGGACAAGCATGATCGGCGATGGCTCGGTGCGGCGCTTAAAACTCACCATTGCCGATGTCAATCAAGGCTTTGTCGAACAAGGTAACAAGCAGGCCATTGCGCGGCCAGAAAAAGCTGCAGATGAAGACATATTCATTGATCTTTATGCAGCGTCTTTAAATGTGCCCTCGATCGCCAAAAGTTTGTTGGGTAAATGGGAATATCGCAATTATTTAAAACGCATTGAGCAAGGGCAAAGCGCATTTATGGTGATGGGCACAGGGCTTTATTCATTCCGTGGTTCGGGCTATGTGCGCGGCGGTATTTTTGACCGCATACAAGTGGTGCAAGATGGTGAAGGCATGCGTTTCACTGACCATGGATATAAAAATCTAGGTGAGGTCTTGGCTGAAGGTTCACCTGATTTTAGAGAGGTCGCCCTATTTTATGCGCCGGGCGACGCTATTTTTAACCCCGCAGATAGTTGGCAACTGCAATTATTGGTGCAACGCGCAGTTGGCCCGTTGGAAAAAGTGTTCATTTCATATGAGCTGAATTATCAATTGCCAAGCCAATATATAAAAGTTGAGCAGCCGCCAACACCTGCTACATCCGTGCAAGTGCAAACCATCGATGAAGAAGAAGCGGCAGCACGCACGGCTTTATGGCAACGGTTGTGGGTTGCCAAAAAAGTCGATGTGATAATTCTAGGCGTTGCCTTGGTGTTTCTAACTTTACTATTCTTTGTGCAAGATCAGATGGTTAAATATCGTGGTTTGACCGATTGGATCAGATGGGGCTTTCTAGCCTTCACATTATTCTACATTGGCTTTTACCTGCAAGCTCAATTATCTGTAGTCAATGTTTTGGTCTTCATCAATGCCATGTTGTCTAATTTCCGTTGGGAATTCTTCCTTATGGAGCCGATGATATTCATCCTTTGGTGCAGTGTCGCTGTGGCGCTGATATTCTGGGGAAGAGGTGTTTATTGCGGTTGGCTTTGTCCGTTTGGTGCTTTGCAAGAATTTTTAAACAAAATCGCACGTTTACTCAAAATACCACAAGTTAAAATACCTTGGTGGTTGCATGAGCGCTTATGGCCGCTAAAATATATCATCTTTTTAGGCCTGCTAGGCATGTCATTCTATTCAATGAATACAGCCGAACATTTGGCCGAAATTGAGCCGTTCAAAACCGTCATCATCTTAAAAATGATGCGCGAATGGTGGTTTGTTCTGTTTGCATTGGCGCTACTTTTCATCAGTCTTTTTGTCGAGCGTTTCTACTGTCGCTATATGTGCCCCTTGGGCGCTGCGATGGCCATACCGGGCAAAATATCGATGTTCAATTGGCTAAAACGTTACCGCAATTGCGGCGACCCATGCCATGTTTGTGCTACCGATTGCATGGTGCAAGCCATTGATCCATTGGGCAATATAAACCCTAACGAATGCATTCATTGCATGGGTTGTCAGCAAAATTATCACGATCATAAAGTCTGCCCTGTCATCATTCATCAAGATGCAAGGCTTAGAAAACGCGCCAAACAAGCTGGCAAACCCATTACCAATCTTTCGGCATCAGATGATGCCGTAAAACCCAAAAAAACCCGTTTAAACATTCCGCGTCGGTTGAATCAAGACAGAGAAATTGATTCATCTGAAACAGAATGAATAAACAAAATCATTGAGCTGGAATTTTAGTTCAATAACATACGAAAGAGGATAAAATGACTGAGGAAATCAAAAAAGGCGTTTCGCGTCGTGCCATGTTAGGTGGTTCTGCCGTTGCTGCAGGTGTTGGTTTAATGGGTGCCGCTGGCATGCTGACCACCACTGCCCAAGCCAAAACCGAAGCTAAGGGTGAAAATGAAGTGCATCCAGGTGATTTGGATGAATATTATGGTTTTTGGTCTGGTGGACAATCGGGTGAAGTGCGCATAATTGGTGTACCATCAATGCGTGAGCTAATGCGCATTCCTGTGTTTAACCGTTGCAGTGCCACTGGTTGGGGACAAACCAATGAGAGTATTAAAATTCTCACTGAAAACATGCTGCCGCAAGAAACAGAATTTTGGAAAGACAAAGGCGGCTTCCCAATGAACGGTGATACCCATCATCCTCATATGTCATTTACTGATGGCACATATGATGGCGAATTTATCTATGTGAATGACAAAGCCAATACGCGTGTAGCGCGGATTCGTTGCGATATCATGAAGGTAGATAAGATTATTTCTATCCCGAATGCTTCTGATATTCATGGTTTGCGCCCGCAAAAGGTACCAAAAACTAATTATTTGTTTGCTAATGGTGAACATCGTGTGCCATTGCCAAATGATGGTACTGTTTTAGATGATCCTAGCAAATATCACGCTATTTTCACTGGTATTGATGCCGTGAATATGGAAGTGGCATGGCAAGTGATTGTCGATGGTAACTTGGATAATGTTGATGCTGATTATACAGGTAAATATGCTGTTGCCACATGTTATAACTCAGAAGAAGGTATTAACCTTGAGCAAATGACATCTGCCGAGCAAGATTGGGTGGTTATCTTTGACATTAAAGCGATTGAAGCTGGTGTTAAAGCTGGTGACTTTAAAGTTTATGATGGTGGTGTGCCCGTATTGGATGGCCGTAAAGGTTCTAAATATACGCGTTATGTGCCGATTTCAACCAGTCCACATGGTGTGAATGCCTCACCAGATAAAAAACATATCATGATTAACGGCAAGCTTTCGCCAACTGTTAGTGTGTTGGATGTGACTAAGTTTGATGATTTGTTTAAAGATAAAATCAAGGCACGTGGTGTTGTGGTTGCTGAACCTGAACTTGGCCTTGGCCCGCTTCATACTGCCTTTGACGGTCGTGGTAATGCCTACACAACTTTGTTCTTAGATAGCCAAATTTGTAAATGGGATATCGACAAAGCCATTCGTAAATATGCAGGTGAAGATGTTGATCCGATCATTCAAAAATTGGATGTACATTATCAACCAGGTCATAACCATACAACTATGGGTGAAACCATTGATGCAGATGGCAAATGGCTTATTTCATTGAATAAATTCTCTAAAGATCGGTTCATTAATGTTGGCCCGCTCAAACCAGAGAATGATCAATTGATTGATATTTCGGGCGACGTGATGAAGATTGTGCATGATGGCCCAACATTTGCCGAACCGCATGATTGTATTATGGTGCATCGCTCTATCGTCAATCCATTAAACACTTATGACCAAGAAGATCCCATGTTTGCTGATTTGCAAGCACAAGCCAAAAAGGATGGCTTTGACGACATCGAAGAAGCTGATGGTGTGATTAGAGATGGCAATAAAGTACGGGTTTACATGTATTCATCTGCACCGAGCTTTTCTATGGAGAAATTCACTGTTAAACAGGGCGATGAAGTGACTGTGATTATCACCAATATTGATTATATTGATGATTTAACTCATGGTTTCACCATTTCTAATTATGGTGTGGCGATGGAAGTGGGGCCACAAGCGACCGCTTCTGTTACCTTCACTGCTGATTCACCAGGTGTGCATTGGTTCTATTGCCAATGGTTCTGCCACGCATTACATATGGAAATGCGCGGTCGTATGTTTGTTGAACCTAAATAGGTGTTTATCTATGTTGCATAGAATATCATTTTTAAAAATGACGGTAGCGAAACTAGTTTTCGCTGCCACTTTTGCTGTGTTTTCCTCACATGTTGTGATGGCGAAAGACATAAATGTCACAAAGAATTTGCAACAAGCCATTGACGATGCGCAAGCTGGTGATCGGCTAATCTTGGCCGCAGGCACTTATAACGGCTCGATCAATATTGATAAAAGCCTTAGCATTATTGGCACAGAGAATACCATCATTAAAGGTAATGATGTTGGCAATGTAATCACTGTCACAGGCTCAGATATCAGCCTCTCGAATTTCACCGTGACAGGCAGTGGCTTATTACTGGAAACCCAAGATTCAGGGGTATTTTTATCGAAACCAGCCACAAATATCGAGGTTAGAAATCTCAAAATATTAGACAATTTAATCGGCGTCTATGTGTGGGGCGCAACAAATGCAACGGTTGCCGATAATGTCATACGCGGGCGGCAGGATTTGCGGGTTAATGAACGCGGCAATGGCGTGCAGTTGTGGAATGCCCCCGGCGCGATTGTGGAAAATAACGACATTCAATTTGGCCGTGATGGTATTTTTACGACGACCAATAAACAAAATATTTACCGCAATAATTACATCCATCAAGTGCGGTTTGCCATTCATTATATGTACACCAATGACAGCATTGTCGAAAATAATATTTCGGAAGGCAATACAATTGGTTATGCCATTATGTTTTCCAAAAAAGTCCAGGTGTTGAACAATCAATCCATCGATGACAAAGACCGCGGCATTCTATTTAATTATGCCAATGGCGTTAAAATTATTGGCAATCAAGTTTTTGCGAAAAACAACCCACAAGCGGCGCAAAAATGTTTGTTCATTTACAATAGTAACGGCAATGACATTAAAAATAATTATTTCTCTAATTGCGAAATTGGCGTGCATTTTACCGCAGGATCGGAAAAAAACGTCATTCAAAATAATGCCTTTGTTAACAATCAAACACAGGTTAAATATGTCGGCACCAAATGGATAGATTGGTCAGCAGGCGGCGTCGGTAATTATTGGAGTGACAATTCGGCTTTTGATTTGGATGGCGACGGCATTGCCGATAATTTATACCGCCCCAATGATTTAACTGACCAGATATTATGGCGCTACCCTGCGGCAAAATTACTCATCAACAGCCCTGCGGTTCAGGTGTTAAGATGGGCTCAATCGGCATTTCCGGCTTTGCACCCAGGTGGTGTGGTTGACAGCGCGCCATTGATGAAAATTCCTGCAAAACTAACCAATTTAAAAAGCGAGCGATGAGGATTATGGACAACATTCCGACAATAAGGTTAGATAATATATCCAAGCAATATGGTAAACATTTTGCGGTGCGCGATATCGATCTTGCCATCGGGCAGGGCGAATGTTTGGCTTTGGTCGGGCATAATGGCGCGGGCAAAACCACATTAATAAAATTGGTTTTAGGGCTTATACAACCGACCAATGGCCAATTGTCGATTATGGGCAACAGCCCGCAACACGCAAATTTTAACCAATTGCGCAAAGACATTGGCTTTTTACCCGAGCAAGTTTTGTTTCAAACCAATATGACAGGCCGCGAGATTTTAACTTTTTATTCGCGGCTTAAAAATGCCAACAAAACTGAAATTGAACCATTATTTGAACGGGTTGATTTATGCGATGCCGCTGATGATAAAATCTCGACCTATTCCAAAGGCATGCGGCAACGTTTGGGCTTGGCACAGGCACTCATCGGCCAACCAAAAATTCTTATATTAGATGAACCAACTTCGGGGTTAGACCCTCTATCGCGCCAAACGGTTTATAGCATTATTGACGAGGTAAAAAATGCCGGCGCCACGGTGTTTATTTCTTCTCACGCGCTGACCGAATTGGATGATCGCATAGACCGCGTGGCGATTATGAACCAAGGTCAGTTGGTGGCATTGGGCAATGTCGATGCGTTGCGCGAGAATATCGGTCTTAAATCCATCGTAAAAATACGCGTAAATCAAGCCGATGCGAATAAATTAATTGGTCATTTCCCAGCTTTTTTTGACAACCGAAATGAGCAGAAAAACACCGTGTCACTGGCCTGTAATGTTAAAGATAAGGTGCATTTACTGCGCGATATTTTAATGCTGGGCATTCAGCTGCAAAATATCGAAATAGATGACCCAAGCCTAGAGCAAGTGTTTATGAAATACACCCAACATGATGAAGTGACTCAGAAAAAGGCGGTACTTCATGGATAAGGTTTGGACGTTAATTTTAAAAGAATCGCGTGATGGATTGCGCAACCGTTGGGTGGTGATGATCACTTTGGTGATGGCTTTATTGGCGCTAACTTTAAGCTTTTTAGGCAGTGCACCGCTTGGCACGACCAGCGTCAGCCCTTTGGCGGTTACGGTGGTTAGCCTGTCATCATTGAGCATATTTTTCATTCCGTTAATTGCATTGCTTCTGGCTTATGACAGCATTGTTGGCGAGGCCGAGCGCGGAACTTTGACATTGTTGCTGGTCTATCCCATCAGCCGCAACCAAATCATCATTGGTAAATTTATCGCCCATCTTTTCTTGCTATCCATTGCTATTTTTCTGGGTTATGGGGCGGCGGGCTTGGCCATCGCGTTCAGCGCCGAGAACGGTTTTTTAGCGCATGACTGGCAAAGCTTTATCAGGCTGATTTTGTCATCAATTGTTTTGGGTGCGGTGTTTTTAAGCGTCGGCTATGTAATCAGCGCGGCGGTCAAAGACCGCTCAACTGCTGCCGCCATTGCCATTGGCATTTGGTTGGTATTTGTGTTGCTTTATGACATGGGCTTATTGGCCATTTTGGCCGCCGATAGCGAGCAAATAATGAGTGGCGAATTGGTCAAATGGTTGATGCTAATCAACCCAACCGACAGTTACCGCATGTATAATCTCACATCAAGCAACGAAACCGCCTTGCTTTCAGGCATGGCAGGGCTGAGTGCCGAACATACAGTCAGCAATTTAATGCTGGGGCTAATTATGGCGCTGTGGGTGGTCATTCCTTTAGGTTTGGCGGGTTTCATTCTCAAAAGGCGGCAAATATGAAACGATTAAAGCTCGGTTTTTTACTATTTATCAGCCTCATGCTGAGCGCCTGTGGTGCGGATGCCGTTTTGCCTTCGCCCGAAAAAATGACCCGCGACTCAATCGGCTTTTACTGTGCGATGATTGTCGTCGATCACATCGGCCCCAAGGCGCAAGTGTTTGAAAAAGGCAAAGAAAACTCATTGTGGTTTTCGCAAGTGCGCGATGCCTTTGCTTACCGATCAATGCCCGGTGAAGCGCAGAACGTATCGATCATTTACGTGCATGATATGGGGCAGGCGGCAAGTTATGACAACCCACCTGTTGATGGCATTTGGATTGATGCCAAAACCGCATTTTATGTGATTAACAGCGACAAACGTGGCGGCATGGGCGCGCGCGAAACCATACCATTTGGCCAAAAAGCCGATGCCGAAAATTTTGCGCAACTGCATAGCGGCATTGTAGTGGCATTTAACGACATTCCATTAGATTATTTATGGGGAGATGAGGGCGATTATGAAACCAACTAGACGGCGTTTTATCAGCATTTCGGCGAGTGTAGCGGCGACAGCTATGCTTTATGTAAATGGCGTACAAGCCGTAACACAAGCGCCGAAACTATACAAATGGCAGGGCGTGGCGATGGGCGCAGCGGCGCAAATTTCGCTATATGCAACCAGCGAAACACAAGCTGAAAATCTGTTTCAAAAATGTGAAAATGAAATTTCGCGGCTTGAAAATATATTCAGCCTGTTCAAACCCCAAAGTGACATTTCTAAGCTTAATGCAACGGGGCAAATACTCAATCCGAATTTTGAATTGGTTGAGTTACTATCTCGCTGTAAAACCTATTCTCAACTCACCGATGGCGCGTTTGATGTCACCATCCAGCCGCTATGGAAATTTTATAAAAATCATTTTGCCAAGTCTAATGCTGAGATTTCGGCAATTGAGCTTAACAATGTGCTGAAGCTAGTCGGCTCAAATGCCATTCAACTGAGTTCCGATAAAATTTCCTTCACCAAGCCCAACATGGCGATCAGCCTTAATGGCGTGGCGCAAGGCTATCTGACCGATAAAATAACTGCCATTCTGCAACAAGCAGGCTTTGAAAATATGTTGGTACATATGGGTGAGACTTTTGCATTGGGCAGCCACGCCGATGGCCACCAATGGAGTGCAGGCATCACATCACCGCAAAATCAGGCCGAAATTGCGCAGCGAGTGCCATTAAAAAACCAAGCCATCGCCACCTCGGGCGGTTATGGCAATAAATTTTCAAATCATGGACATCATCATTTACTCAACCCCAAAACAGGTTTAAGTGCCAATATATACGCCTCGGTTTCAGTGGTGGCAGATGACAGCCTGACAGCCGATATGCTTTCGACCGCATTTTACATCATGCCGATGCACGACATAGACGCCATTTCGGGTGCATTTCCGCAATTGCAAAAAGCCATTTTCATCGATTTTAACGGTGAAATAACCGAAAAACAGGCCATAAACGCTGTAAAATACAGTTAATAGTGTGTGGCTTTAGCTAGGCTATTGGTTACGTGAAAGAAGGCGTGACATTGCCATAATTTCAGGTCATATTGTTTGAATAAATTATTTTTTGGAGGGTGAATAATGGTCGAAAAACAAAATATATTATTTATCATTATTGATCAATTGCGGGCAGATTGTGTGACAGGCGCGCTTGAAGCATATGTCGATATGCCGAACATTCGCGCTCTGCGTGATGACAGCGTGAGCTTTAACAAGCATTATTCGGTGGTTAACCCTTGCGGCCCCGCCCGTGCGAGTATTCTCACCTCGCAATATGCCTATAACCATGGCAGCGTGCGCAATGGCGCGCCCTTGGCTTTTGACACGCCGAATCTCGCCCGTGAAATTCGTAAAGCTGGCTATGAACCAATGCTGTTCGGCTATACCGACACCAGTGGCGACCCAAGTGTTTTGCATGAAAATGACCCCTCAGTGCGTGAATATGAATCGGTCATGCCAGGCTGGGTTGAAAAACTCGAAATGCGAGCTGAAAGTAGCTATCCTTGGCGCGCCAGCCTTAAAACAAAAGGTTATGACATACCGCCATTTGACGAGTTTTTTGTGCCGCAAACGCCTAAAGGGCAAGAGCCACGGCTTGATGACCCAGCATTTTACAAAGCCGAGGATAGTGACACAGCATTTTTAACCGATGAGGTATTAAAAGAGCTAAGCGTGCGCCAAGGCCGAGGTTGGTTTGCGCATGTTACTTATCTTCGCCCGCACCCGCCATTGGTGGCCGCCGCACCATATAACCATATGTATAAAGATGCCGACATTCCGCCGCCAATTGCCGATAAAACCTGCCAAGAAGAGGCGGCCACTCATCCATATTTGGCGATTTATTTAGAAGTTATGAAGCACCACAAATATTTTGAAGGTCCACTTGGTGAACCTGATGTATGTGACGGTCAAGACCCTGAAATCATCAAAATTGGCCGTGCTATTTATATGGGTTTGGTGACCGAGGTTGACCATCATGTTGGCCGCATCATCGATCATTTGAAAAGCACGAATGAATATGACAACACGTTGATTGTGCTGACTGCTGATCATGGTGAAATGTTGGGTGATCACCGCAGTTGGGAGAAACGCAGCGTATATGAGGCGTCATTTCATGTGCCGTTAATTATCCGCGACCCGAATAACAAAAAGTTTCATGGCACGGTGATTGAGCGGTTTAGTGAAAGCATTGACATTATGCCGACCATTTTGCGTTGGGCGGGTTTGGGTGATGGTTTAATCAAACCCAATAGTTATAATGGCCATTGCTTGATGGCATTTTTAAAAGGTGGCGTGCCAGGCAATTGGCGCACACATGTTTATGCCGAGCTGGATTTTGGCGAACCTGCCGACCCAACGCCTTGGCAGCAGGTGATGGGGTTAGATTTGCAAGATGCCAATTTAGCTATATTGCGCGATGAGAATTATAAATTGGTGCATTTTAACGCAGGCATTCCGCCTTTATTATTTGATTTAAAGGCTGACCCGAATGAGATGGTCGACCTTGCTGATGACGCAGAATCCATGCCAATTTTGTTGAAAATGACGCAGAAATTGCTCAGTCACCGCATGCGGTATACCAACCGCAGATTGTCTAACTATAGAGTGACGCCACAAGGTACATTGTCGGATTGAAAATTAGCCCTTAGGCATTAGCTCTTTCCAGAAATGACATGACACACCATGGCCATTTTCGACCACAAGGCCTGGTTCATCCACACGGCACTTGTCTTTGACATAAGGGCAACGCGTGTGGAATTTACAGCCTGGTGGTGGGTTGGTCGGTGAGGGGATTTCGCCGTCTAGTTTTTGCGCTTTGCCGCGATCATCAGGATCGAGCGACGGAATGGCGCTAAGCAATGCCCGTGTATATGGATGGCGCGGGGCAGCGAATAATTCGCGGGTTGGTGCACTTTCGACCAAACGGCCAAGATACATAACCGCTACATGGTCGCACACATGAGCCACCACGCTTAAATCGTGACTGATGAATAAAAATGCCAAACCCATTTCGCGTTGAATTTCTTTCAGCAGATTGAGCACATCGGCTTGAATCGATACATCTAACGCTGCCACACTTTCATCAGCCACCACAAATTTAGGGTTGGAGACCAAAGCCCGTGCGATGGAAATACGCTGGCGCTGTCCGCCTGAGAAGGCATGCGGGAAGCGCCTCAAATGTTCTAGGCTTAACCGACATTTAGCTGCGATTTCGCGTACCCGTGCGTCAGTTTCTTCGCGGGTTTTTGTGATGCCCATCACTTCCAATGGTTCGGCAATGATGTCGCGCACGGTCATCCGCGGGCTGAGTGCCGCATAGGGGTCTTGGAAAATTAGCTGGGCGCGTTTGCGATAGTCTTTAAGGTCGGCTTTGCCGATGGCTTTAATGTCATAATTAACTTCGCCATCATTATATTCTATTGTGCCTTTGGTAATCGGCGCGGCGCGTAGCAAGGCACGGCCAAGCGTGGTTTTACCACTACCACTTTCGCCAACCAAACCAAAAAAGCTACCTGCTTCGATTTCTATATCAATGCCATCGACCGCGCGCACCACAGGCGGCTCGCCAAACAGTTTTGTCGCCCGTAATGGATAATATACCGAAAGGCCTTTGGTTTTTATAAGTGGGGGTTTTTTGCTCATGATGCCGCCTCCTTAGTTAAGAGGTGGCAAGCGGTTTCGTGCGCGGCATTGACCGCAGAAAATTGGGGTATTTGATTGTGGCACACATCGCCCAAATCGGCTGGGCATCTGGTGTGAAACACGCAGCCTGATGGCCGTTCCAACGGTGAGGGGATATCGCCTTCAATGGCTTTGAGGGGTACGTCTAAATTATCCAACCTTGGTAAAGCATCGATGAGGCCTTGCGTGTAAGGATGAGATGGGTTGCGCAATACATCGCGCACGCTGCCTTTTTCGATCAGTTTTCCCAGATACATAACCGCAATGTTATCGGCGGTTTGGGCAATCACGCCTAAATCATGGGTAATGAACAAAATACCCATGCCAAATTCTTTGACCAAATCTTTCATCAGGTCAATCACCTGCAATTGAATGGTTACATCTAGCGCGGTGGTGGGTTCGTCGGCAATCAGCAATTTAGGTTTGGTTGATAGAGCCATGGCAATCATTGCGCGTTGGCGCATGCCGCCCGAAAGTTCAAACGCGAATTGATCGAAGCGTTTATCGGCATCTGAAATACCCACACGGTCTAACATTTCGATCGAATATTTTTTGGCTTTGGCTTTGTTATAATTGGTATGAATTAATAATTGCTCGACCATTTGGGCGCCAATGGTGATGGCGGGGGCAAAACTGGCCATCGGCTCTTGGAAAATCATCGATATCGCACCGCCGCGTGCGACTTTTAGCTCTTTAGAGCCGTGAAGTTTCATGATGTCAATCGGCTCTTCGCCATCTAAATGCAGAATGATTTGTCTTGACAAGGTTGGTCACCCAGCCACCCCTGAGGGTTTGAAGCATCTCAAGCTAATCCAACATCATGAGGATCAAACACAGGGCTTTATCCCGCTGCACCGGGATGGCACCGAATACCAAGCCCCCATCGATATTGGCTTTACCGCCGATGATCCTGACTTGATATTAATGGCCGTCGACAACGGCTCCGGCTACGCCCGCATTCCGCGTTTTCTAATCAAGGACCAGCTGGCGGCGGGCACATACGAGGTGGTGCTGCCACAGTATCGCACCACTGATAAGACCGTCTATGCAGTATATCCCTCGCGTCATATGTCCTGTCGTCGCCAAGATGTCATTCTGCGGGGATTGGTGGCCCGGCTGACAGCCTTGCAATCCGAAACAGCGCCAAAACATTCCCCGCTCCGGGCAATCACCGCTTGACCTGTTGCCTGCAGTTGCATAACCACCAAAAACGGCGGGCTCGTAGCTCAACGGTTAGAGCAGAGCGCTCATAACGCTTTGGTTGCAGGTTCGAATATTTGTTAGTAAGCATCTGCTTACTGATTGATTGATCTAGTCAATAAGCATCAAGCTTTGACGCTGGTAAGATCAAAAATACCTTACTGGGACGGCTTACCAATTCGCCTACTAGTAAGGCCATTGGCCAGAAGATCGGCCACCCTTGGCGTTGCCGCAGTATTGCTGTGGTCACTGCTTGTTCCTGGGGGATTAGCTCAATGGTTAGAGCAGAGCGCTCATAACGCTTTGGCTGGGGGTTCGAGTCCCTCATCCCCTAGGTGACCATTGCCCGGCCGACATTCGCTTGCAGTCACCGAGTATCCGTATTGGTCAAGCCCGTGTTCAGTCCATTTTCGACCGTCACGTAGCAACGCATTTGCCATGACTACAAGCTTGCGCATGACCGCTGTAATCGCAAGTTTCTTGCATTTCCCTTTGGCAATCAGCTCGTGATATTTTGCTTTCATATCTGGATTG
>NVUH01000031.1 GCA_002401855.1 Hyphomicrobiales bacterium | reverse complement strand
GAGAAGACATTCTGCATTAGGTTGGAAAAGCCCGTTAGCTTTTGAACGAATGGCTGCTTAGATGAGAATAGGAGCGGCACGAAAGCGGGACACGACCACTCAGCAAGCGCCTCACTAAATGCCGCACGCTCAGCCAATTTAGCCTCAAGCCCATTAAAAAACTCAGCCCCATTAGCCCGCGCCTCACGCGCCAATTGCTCATAATATTTCCGCAAAAAGTCAGCCCTTGCCGCCGCAGGAAAAACCGCAGGATTATACTCCCACCCGCCACCACGACGAGAGCGTTTGCGAGCAAAGTCTTCACCAGCTTCTTGCCAGTTATTGCGCTTGGCAAATTCTGAAATCGCACTTACTGAATTCGGCATTCCATCAAGGTAACCTTCGGTAATTTCTTGCACATTCAAGAACACATGTTTAGGCATAGCATCACTCATAAATTTATACCTTTTTGCGTGGCAATGATTTTAAACTTACGATTATGAGTTTTAAGCTCAGCTTCCATTTCGGCAATTTTATCACCGTATATAGTCGCCTTAATCAAATGGCTATAAACCGCATCCACCACATTATTTTTAAACTGGGCAGCAAGCAAAGAGATCAATCTCAAATCACCAGTCACATGTATCAACGCCTCTAATCTAGTCATCGGTATCATGTGGCTAGCGCGAGTTTCAGCAGCATAAGCATCAAGCATATTCTTGCCTATTTTTTCGTCCAAATAATCACTCATCTGCATAGCAATCTCGCCTCTAGTCAATTCACATTCATTAAGCGTCAGGCCAATAGCCTTGGCATATTTAGCGCCAATATTCGCAGCACTAACATCCCGCTCTTTAAATTCTCTGGTTATTTCGGCAGGCTTCCAATCAAACAAATCGTCAGCCAAACCATCTTTCTTCATTTTAGCCATACGCAACACACTTTCGGCTTTATGAACTGGGTTATTATTCTTGTGATTTTGGGACTAATGACTGAATGAATTCAACAACATTATCGGGCAATAAACTCATCAGCAGAATTCATTACAGCAACTGCAAAATCCGCTGACTGTTTAAAGTCTAAAATACTATTTAGACGTGCTTTTTCAAAATATGGATGAGGTTCATTCATACAATATGGCTCAACAACATTGGCGTCACCGTAATCAATTCCAACCACACATATAGTGTTGTCAAAATTTCTTGAAACACAAACTTGACGAGTAAATTCATCACATTTAACACCAAGTGTTAAATACCGTCCATCATCTATTAAACGGCCAGTAGTTGCGCCGTGGTTTAAAATAAACAACTCAGCTGCAGCAAGATAGCTCTCCGCAAATCCACCAAATGAAAAGGCTTCTGGCGTAAAGCTATTTACAAAATAAAGTTTGTTCACGCCGCTTCTCCCATTTTACTAGACCCAAGCACAATTTCTCTGTTAGGGTATATTTGTTGAACACGGCGCATGCCATCAGAATCATAGCGAGTAGGCCACAACTCATGCAAAGGTATCTCTAGCCAATTGGCGAGCGCCTTATCTACTTTAGGGAACGGCCTATCAAATGAAACCGAAATATCTCTAGGTTTTAAACCTAGCAATACCTCAAGTTCATTTGCATTAAAGCCCCTGTCTTTAATTTCCGCTAATATTCTATAGCGGCTCCACGTTCGATTTGTAGCAGGCATATTAGCTCCTAATTTCAACAGCGCTCCAACGCTGTTTTTTGTTAATCTGTCTATTCGATAATGTGAAAATATCCCTAAAAAATTAGGGTTTCAATAGTTAATTGTAGTTTAAATTTAGTTTATTAAGGATAGTTGTGAATTTAATAATTAAATCAATATCTAAACGTATAAAATATGCTGTGCATAAAGCGGGTGGAAATAAAGAAATAGCCAAGAAATCAAATATTCCGATAAGTACTATCGATTATTACATTGCAGGAAAATCTGATTATAAACTCACCAAATTACACGATATAGCCAGTGCTTGTGATGTAAGTTTGCAGTGGTTAATTAGTGGCGATCAAGCATCAGACAAAAACTCACTTGATAAGGGTTTGATTAACGAAGCCATCATAGCAATTGACAAAATATTAATTGAAACCAATAAAGAAATCACCCCAGATAGGAAGCCTGAGCTTGTTTGGGCTATGTACAACCTATTAAAAGACAAGTCAGAAACAAAATCAGATAATATAATCAACATACTTAAATTTATTGCATAATAATTATAAATAGGATTAGAGCGTGAAAGATCATACAGGTAAAATAATTAACTTAATCAATAACAAAACAAATAAAAAAACAGCAAACACAGAACACTAAAAAAATCAGACCCAAACACGAGTAATAAAGGCAAAATTGTTATTAGTGGAAACAATGTTAATATTGTTAATTCCTTTAACGAAGCAGACACTCCACCTAAGCCCCCCAAAACCACGCAACAGCATGCATATTGAGTTTATTGAAAATGAATTAGAGGAACGCGACAGAACTATTGAAAAACTAACTCTTTGGGTATTAGATATTGAACTAAGCACCTTAGACGGTTTATCTGAGTCTAATTTATTAAAATTACGTAATTTTTTAATAAATGGTAACTAATACATTGTTATAAATGTTAAAAATGAAACTTTATTGTTTGTTTGAAAACAGGGAAGTTACAAGAAAGTTCAAAAACCTCTAATAACACCTTAAATACCGTGTTAATGCCTTTTAAATAGGGCTTTAACACGGTATTACCTAAGTGTCGCAAATCCCCAAAACAAAAAAATAACCGCAAATAAGCGGCCACAATATCAAAGCTAAATGTCGTTTAACGAAGTTTTTTAAAAGCAATTTTTGAAACCGAAACATCAATATATGGTCGTTTCATCCCGATATATCCTACATAGTCTCGGTATATCCCAGAATAACAATAGTATCATTACAAGTGTCGTCTTACATATTGCCTTTTCGAAGAACTAGATATTTATCGATTTCGTTCATAATTAGACACTCGGAATGTTAAAACCTATGTCATAAACTATATCAAAACCTATGTAACTTTCAAGGAATCAGTGAAATCAGCAACGTTTCAAAAACGAATAATTCCTAATATCTCTTTAAAAACAAAGGGTTAAGAATTTATCAACTGAAAAATAATGGCGGATGGGGAGGGATTACGCAATATGAGAAAAATGTATTTAATTCAATAGGTTGTGAGCGGTTCTTAATTTATCAGTACACCAAAAATACACCAATTAATACACCAAATAAGTCCGCCATATATGGCCTTCAATATAACTGCCTCATATATCATCATAACGAGAATGAAATAGCAATAATTAGTTTTAAACACCATAAATAGTAATTACTAATTTTTTATGGAGGATATTTTGACTATTTAAAAACTGCTTTTGTTAGTTATTTTTTGAATTTAGACATGCCTGTCATTATTTTTTCCCATCAAAACATTTCTGGTTCAGGGTGAATTGGTTCGCATATGTCTATATTTTTTATTCTATTTACCAAAATTGATTCTGGAACACTTTCAAACCATTCATTATAGCCAATTAGCGGCACTCCTTTACCCTCTGGTATGCTATTGCTTTTTCCTTTGTCAAATGTGTGGAAAGCATCCATTGGAATTTCAAATCCATCAATAGCTTCTAAATAACTAGCAATCATAATTGCATCACCAGTTGTAATTATTCTCTTGCCACCATTTTTTCTATATTGAATATCCTTAAGCAAACCAGCTCTATGCATAATATTCACATTAGGGTCCAGAAGGATAATCGTATTATTCATGTCTTTCAAAAAGTCGTCAAATTTTCCGAATTTACTATTTTTTAATTTATTAGGTGTTATTTCAGCGAATACAATGGTTGAGGTGTATATTTTACACAAACCATGTTCTGCTTCATTCAAAAATGTTCTTAAACTATTTACATCATATGCATGCGATTCATCATTTAAAAATGCAATAAATACACAAGAATCCCAAAAATAGTGTTTAATTGTTTCTACCATATATCCTCTTCATCAGGACACGGTATATCAAAAGCACCAATCCACCTTTTTAAATGATTGTCAGTTTCCATCAATTCAATTTTTTTAATGTCTATCTGTTTTGGTATGCGGCTTTCAGAACTATAATGTATCAAGCCTGACACAGCGACTTTTTTGTTTAAAGTATTTGCAAGCTTTTCCATTATTTCAATATTACATTTACAACTGATTTCTTTGCCACCAATATTTGAAATTAGTTTAGCAGTTCCCGTTCTTCCCGTTAAATCTATAGCTCTTAAAACTCCATAGTAAGTTCCCATTGTTGTGCCTTCAAACAACACCTCATCATGGTTTTCTAGTTTTAAATTCGCAAAAGATTTTTCAGCTCTTTTAAAAAAGAAACTGTCAATTCTAACAACATTGGAATCATCATCATCAATTGTTATTTCAGCGTGTGCAAATGTTTCTTCTACATTTCTACCCAAATCGACAATAGATCTTGCAAGTGCTATGGGTAGGCCTACAGCAAAACCTCTACCCTTATCAATATCGTCTATTGCGTTTTTTATTAAATAAATACTAGATTTTGGCGGTAAATATTGTAGGTCAATCGTTTCCTCTTCAATAACCAATTCAGCACTACCATATGCCATTTTTGTTATTAAAAAGTTCAATCTATTTGTCTGATTTAAATAGGAATCAGATTCTTTAAGCCCTTTTAAAAAAACACCCAATTTTTTAGCAAAAACATCCGCCCGTACCGCCCCATTTTTCTCATGAGCCAGTCCATAAACTTTAAAACTAATTTTTCCAAGTTTGTCGGACATTCCAGAATCTAACCTTTTCTTCAACTTACTTCTCAACATAGAGGTTGTAAACCCATCCAACAAAAATTTGTAATTTCTGGGTTAATTATAAAATACATGTCATTGGTAATTTTCTTTTTAATCTCTGTTTCTTGATTTTTTTTTAATAGCTTCGCGGCGCGGGCATTTATACCAAACCCTTCATTTAATCTGTCATAAACTTCAACTGTGCTTGTTACCGCTTATCTTATGGATGAATGGAATCAATCTGGTCAACATGTTGTGCTTTGAGAATAACACATTAAAGTTTTCGACGAATTTTCTGCAACATTGTTTCACAATCATCGTCGAAAAATTCCACATTTTCTTCGAATAATTTTAATCCAGATTTAGGTAGCCCATTTGAAAGAAAAGAACTTGCCAACTGTTCTAATATAACTTTTTTTCCAATTTCAATTTCTCCATAAGCAGTGGCATAGAATTTTCTAATTGTTCCGGTTTTATGTGCTGGTAATTTCAAAATATCCATATTCATTTGTTCGAATCCAAAACCTAGAATAATCATTTTTGATGCGCCACTCACCGCATTTATAATTCGTTTAGAGTTATTAGTGTTTTCATTAGTTGATTCCGTAAAGGTCACGATTCTCTTCGCTAAAGCAAATTCGTTTACTGGTCGTTCGCCACTATTACCAAACGGTAGGTAGTTTTCATCACCATTTTCTATACAATTGCCAATTGTTCCATATGGATGAATAATATTGAGTGTAGACAAAATATTTGCTGCAGTATCTCTATTCAATGAGAACGTGATTACAAGTAATTCCATTAGATAAAACTCGATACAACGATCATAATTAAAACAAATAATTGAAACATTTTCAAAAATATTCTTAACCGTATCTTTCGTATATCCCTCCGACAAATTGTTAAAAAATATATTAATCCACGTGTTGGTTAAGTTTTCCAATTTTTTATCGTGAACGGTTATAGGCTTTTGAACTTTTTGTATTTTAGTGCTAATTCCAGTATCTATTAATTTCTTTTGCCAATTATAAAGAGTAGACTGCCTCTCATATTTTAAAATACTGCTTGCGATTGCTAATTTTCCCAAAAAAACAATGCTTTCGTTATCTTGATGGACATGAAGGTATCTATCAACAGATCTCATTCCGTGAAGCCCTTGATGGATGTGGCGAGATGATTCCTCTACCACTTTTGTTGGGTAGGTCTCCGAAATTCGTGATAGCAACTCATCTTGACGTAAAATTTCAAAATTCTTTCTAAACCGTTCACTTAATGTATTCCCTTTGCCATAATCACCAAACAATGTTGATACACTGTCGGTAAGCTCGTCTCCTAAGGGAAAACCATATTTTATGCTAGCGGCTGCGCCGATTATAAAGACTGTGTTTTCGTTATACATTATGCATCCAAACATATATAATTTGCATTGCAACCTAATTGGTTGGATACAATCTACCACATGATTATTGTGCTGTATTTACCTTACGTAAAAAATTGAAAAACTAAGTCATTAAATTGAAATTTCGTGAAATTTCTGAAAAGTGTTGATGTTTGTAAAAAAGCTGAGGAGAGCGTGGAATATTTAAAATTAATATATATAATTCAATTAGTTACAATATGTAACTAAATTAAAAGAAAATCAAAAAGGACATCATGAATTCCCTAAAAATATGGTACCAAAAAGTGGCATAAATTTTAAGATTTTTTTAGTCGAATTCAAAATGGGTCTAGATATCAAAAAAGGTTTCATACCGTATAATAAAATTTTTAGTTTTATAACTGTGAAAGAACTTTTGGCGCAGAATTAAACTAAGGCAAACATAAGTTATATTATGAAAATTACTTAAAAACACATCAAATGGAAGAATTGTTCTTGATTTTTTGCCGTCAATGCACTGCAATGATGAAGTAAATACTAGTAAACGCAGGACTTTCTATGACAAGATTTGATGACTGGTGTGAAGAAACAGAGGGAACGGCGAATGGGCATGATTTCACAATGCTAGTGACAATTGATGGTGGACATGAGATCGGTGTGGATTTGGTGTCTAAGATTGTTCCCACTCACTATGTTTCCAATGAAAAATATGCTCGCATGCTTAAAATGTTAGGGAAGCCTTCAGCTGCTAAATATTTGCAAACCAAAATGCCTTTGAAAAAGAGAGGACGTTCAGGAGACCTCGGCGAAATCTTGGCAATTACTTATGTCAAAGAAAACACAATATGGGATCAAATGGTTGAAAAACTTCGTTGGTCCGATCATCGAGAAATGCCAATGCGTGGGGATGATTTGCTTGCTGTTGGTATTGTTGATGGGGAGATTCAATTCCTAAAAGGTGAAGCAAAAAGTCGTGCAAAACTAGCAACAAAACCAATTACCGATGCCAGAGAATCACTTGAAAAAGACGAAGGTAGGCCGACGCCTCACGCTCTCAGTTTTTTGTCTGATCGGCTCGCAGAGGAGGGGCGACACGATATATCTGACCGAATTAACTCTGCTCAATTTCGTGATGGTATTGCATTAAAAAACCTTACTCAAATGATATTTACATTTTCGGGAAATAATCCGAAGGCCTTTTTAGTTAAAGATTTGAATTCTTATTCTGGGGATGTGGATCAATTTTCTATCGGGCTTCGTGTACCGGAACATCAGAAGTTTATTCATGATGTATATTCAAAGGTAATTGATGATGGCGACGCTTGAAGAAAAACAAACAAGAGTTTCCGAAGCGACACAGTCTGGATTTCGAGAGCGGTTATTGTCACGTGGGCAGGCACGGTCAATTATTTGGAAGGATGGATTGCTACCAGAAAATGCCCCCAATTTTTCTCCACTACTGAGTTATGATCTTTTGTCCTATGGGTATTCACTTATTAGTGACGGTCTTGATATTATTCAAGAAAATGGCGATGCAAATATTGCGCGAAAAGCATTTCAACATGGCGCAGGTGCGATTGAGTCTGTTGTCGCGAAAGGAGCAATTGATCCAGAACACGATTTCCACCGTTTTATTGCTGCGGCAGGATACCATTTGGGCCGATTTTCTGCACGAGCGTATTCCCTGCTATCAAATCGAATGGATGACGAAAATCTTACGGTTTCGGAACGCTGTCTTTCACTTTTGATGATGCGTGATTTGGATGCACTTGAACAACAAATTATTGATTTCAAGCATCAAGGAAATGGTTCTGATGATGTTCTTGCGCGCCAACTTTTTGAAGCTCAAAAAAAACTAATTGATGATGATGAAGAAGAAGATGAAGAAAGTGATAGCGTATTTCGAGTTCTAGATTTGGCCTTAACCGATGGGTTTGTGTCTGCTCTAGGAACGGCAATGCTAGCGTTTGAGCGTGGTGATGAACATTTGTTGGAGTCAGCACTCGAACAGTTAAAAAAGGGATTGAAAATTTGTTCGGATCTATCATTTGTACCACAATGGTGGTGCCATCGATTGGCAATATATTTACTAGCTGACTTATGGAATTGTAGCTTCCATAGTAGGTTACCGTTGGCGCCGTTGAATCCTGAAATTGGTGATTGGTTGGATTTAAGGGAGATTTTTATTGCTTCTCTATATTCGCGATCTCGATCTGAGATTGAGCTGTGGCCATCGCAGCTTTCTGCTGCGGCTAGGGCAATGGATGTCACTGAGAGTATGGTGGTTTCGTTGCCAACAAGTGCTGGCAAGACACGAATAGCCGAATTATGTATTCTTGCGTGCCTAGCTTTAGGAAAGCGGGTTTTATTTATAACGCCATTAAGGGCGCTGTCTGCCCAAACAGAAACCACACTAGAACGTACCTTTACCCCACTTGGAAAGACTGTTTCAAGCCTCTATGGTAGTATTGGAGTTTCTGGTGTAGATAATGCTTTTTTGAATGAACGAGATATAATTGTTGCCACTCCCGAGAAGTTGGACTTCGCGTTGAGGAACGACCCTGATATTTTAAATGATGTTGGTTTGATTGTGCTTGATGAAGGTCATATGATTGGCATCGGTGAGCGGGAAATTCGCTATGAGGTTCAGATTCAAAAGCTCCTACATCGTGAAGACGCTAAACAGAGGCGCATTATTTGTCTTTCTGCTATTTTACCAGCCGATGATAAATTGGAGGACTTTGTTGGCTGGCTGACATCAGATGGGGACAATGGTCTTATTCAAATGGACTGGCGTCCAACTGGATTGCGTTTTGGTGAAGTGGCTTGGCAAGGGAAACATGCTCGACTCCAATTTTCGGTTGGAGATGAACGCCCATTCGTTCCCCAATATTTAGACCAAGTTATGCCAACAGCAGCTGCAGGTAAAAGAAGACTAGCTTTCCCCAATAACCAAAATGAACTTTGTCTTGCTACAACATGGCGGCTTTTGGAAGATGATCAAACTGTTTTAATATTTTGCCCGCTACGAAAATCTGTCGAATCCTTTGCTAAAACCATCGTTGATCTTCATTCTAGGGGTTTCTTAGACTCTGTTCTCGCAGTTGATGAAGCGGTTCTACATTCCGCCTTGACGATCGGTGCAGAATGGTTTCCTAAGGATAACGCCATATTAAAATGTTTGAAACTTGGAGTAGCAATACATCATGGCTCACTTCCAACTCCCTATCGACGCGAAGTTGAGAAACTTCTACGAGAAGGTGTTTTGAAAGTTACGGTTTCCTCCCCAACGCTTGCTCAAGGTTTAAATCTCTCAGCAACCGCATTGGTATTTCATGGGCTGTATCGAAATGGAGAACTCATCAAAATTTCTGAGTTTCGAAATGTTGTGGGCAGAGCAGGGCGTGCATACATTGATGTTGAAGGATTGGTTCTCTATCCAATGTTTGACAAAGTGGGGAAGCGGCGTGCTGAATGGAACGAGTTCACAGGTGATTTCGGCGGTAAGGAGATGGAGAGTGGGTTACTTCTACTCGTGGAATACCTGCTTGCAAGAATGTATAAGAAATGCAATGCAACAAACCCGGCTAATCTCATTGAATATATCGCAAACGCACAATGTTGGGACTTCCCAGATTTGCCTGGAGAAAGAAAACGTCAAAAACAAACCGCTCAGAAGCTCTGGCCAACTTATATTTCCAGTTTAGACTCAGCAATACTCGGTTTGATTGGTGAACGTGACTTTCCTGATGAGGATATAGAAAAGCATTTAGATTTGATTTTGAATTCGTCGCTCTGGGCGCGCAGGCTAGCGAAGTACGATGCACCATTTAGAGGAGTGCTTAAGGAAGGGCTTATTCAACGTTCGCGGTTCGTTTGGAAGAATTCAACCGCAATCCAACGTAAAGCATATTTTTTAGCAGGGGTAGGCCTAGAGACAGGTCAACTCCTCGATCAAAATTCAAAAGTACTTAATTTTCACCTTGTGAGGGCTAACCATTCCTTGCAACATGGTTCATTCGATGAGGCAATTGAATCAATTACGCAATTTGCAGAAATTTTATTTACTATTTCACCTTTTACACCCAAAGATCAACCTGAAAACTGGCGAGATGTTTTAGCTGCGTGGCTTAAGGGGGGGGATATTTCAGAGTTGGTTGGAAGCGACGATCCTGAAATATTGAAGTTTATTGAGGAAGGCCTTATTTACAAATTGCCTTGGGGAATGGAAGCTGTGAGGGTGCGTGGCACGGCTCATGAAGATGTGATTGTAGATAACTTTACAATGGCTGATTATGAACTGGGTACAGCAGTTGTTGCAGTTGAAACTGGAACGTTGAATGTTTCTGCTGCTGTCTTAATGAAAGCCGGATTTAGCTCCAGGAGTGGCTCAATTTTAGCTGTTACAAAGGGAAATGCTGACTTTTCAACTTTGAAGGAAATGGCTGATTGGTTGGAAACAGAATTAATGCAAGAGCTTTCAAAAAATGAGAATTGGCCAACTGTTGAAACCCACGAGCTTTGGATGAAATTTGTTGCTAATCATCAGGCGGGGAATGGTCAATCTTGGAAAAAAATTTACAATAATATTGCAGTGTCTTGGTCGAATAAAAACCCACCGATGTCGGGAACAATAGTTCGTCTTGCCACTAACGGAGACGAAACAATTGTTCTTAGACCGGACTTCGAACCTATTGGAATCCTTAAAAAAAGGATTCGTGTCAATCTTGTCGGCTACTGTCGTGCCACAGTGGCAGAGAATAACATGACCGTTGATGTTACATTTCTGGGCCCAATGAAACTTTAACCAGATAACTAAAACAGGTTTGTCATATGGCTTATTGTCCATTTTTTAAATCGAACAATTTATTTTGAAAAGACATCGAGTATATCTTTAAAGGTTTTCAGTTTTTCAATCTGTATACTTACAAAAAATATTATGAGAAAACTTTAATTTTTCGCCAATATTCAATATTCTTAGAACAAGATAGTTAAAATAGATAGTGAGTTTTAAATGTAAATTGGGATCATTTGAGCATAACACTAAATGTGAAAAATTAGACCTAATTAATCAATAAAAAACTGTCTTATTTTATTGATTAATTGGTAATAAATGGCAGTAATTATTCTGTTATTTCAATAATTAAAAACAATAAGTGTTTTAATATTTTTATAAAAATCTTATCAGAAAGAATTGTTTTATGCGAATTTTTTGGTACTCTTTGTTAATTGCTACTGCTTTCATTTCATCATCGGCATCAGCGGCTGACTATGAAGTTAGGACGTTCAAGCAAAGCCAATGGTTCGTATATCGGGATGATCTAAAAACGGGGTTATATATAAATGGATTATCTAATCCTCAATGCTATCAAATAGCAGACATATTGATTTTTCTTGATAATAAAGAACAAGCCTTAGACACTGAGTTGTTGCAAAATGCGGCTAGGCAGGGGTTAGCAAATTATCATGCGTATTGTGCCGCCAAAAACCAACAGGGATCAAAAATTAAAAATGTAGTTGCCTTTGTCGATGATAGCAGCTCGCTAGATAATTCTGGAAGAGTGAGAGGCGATGATATTCTAATGTCTGGAAAGATTGTTACAGTGGGTGATCCTTTTGATGGCATTTTGAAAATTTATAGAAACAATGTTTTGAAAGTTCAAAGTAGTAATGATGGTCAAGCAAAATCCGTATTTGATATTCGAAAGAAAATTGTAGAAGATACTAAATTAATAGTAGCTAAAAAACTTGCTAGCGTTAATGCCATTCGCGATCATTTCGCACAACAATTTGTACAAAGTAAACAATCTTCCAAACCTACTGGATTCCTTTCAGGGTTATTCAGCTACCCTTCTGAAAAGCTGTTGGGGGCTTGGTCCAGTAACATAGCTCAATGCAACAAGGAAGTTTTAGTGTTAATGGACGATAATGGCACTGGTAAAGTTGAATGGTGGCGCGAGTTTAAAAACTATGGGGTATTGCCATTACGCTCGGGTTCTTGGAAACTAGAAGGAGACATTCTTACTATGGTATTCAACCATCACACAGAGTTTGCGTTTATGAAAGGTTTTCAGGACAGTCCAATGAACCAAACATTGCAGTTTGAACTTTTCCACATCTCGTCAGAGGAGTTGCATTTGGCTGCGCCTACGCCAAATTCGGAAGTGTCAAAACTTCTAAAGGCGGATGAAAAGCAGTTCATTAGATGCCTAAGTGACTAAATATGAAAACATATATGCCTAAAACACCGTTCAATAAGGTCTGCTGAAATATCTAGAGGTAAGGTTATTGTATTGTTTTATGGGAATCAGTATTGTTAAGTGATAAATTGACAAAAAAAGCGGCGCCCTAAGGCCCGCTTTCAGAATTTTGTATACGAGAGGGGCTTACGCAACCTATTCGTATCTCACTAAACAAATATAGATGAAAATAACATAAAATGCAACTAAATTCTGATAAAGATCGGCAATTGGCCGTCACTATTGTAGGTAGTCTTCAAGCCGAACGGGTTAATCGATATAAAGCTGCAGCTGACGCAAATGGTGTAATGCCAATAGATTTATATCTGTGGAATTGCAACATATCATGCGCATTTTATGATTCAATTCACTTTGCTGAAATTTGTTGTAGAAACACAATTCACAGTGCATTGGTCTTTCGAAATAAAGACAATAATTGGTATGAAGATGAAACTTTTAGAAAATTATTAGATTTGAGGTTTTTGCGAGAATTAGAAACAGCAATAGATAATGAAAAAAATCAGCACGGTCAGAATATAACCTGCCATCATGTTGTTTCAGCATTGACGTTTGGTTTCTGGGAGCATTTAACAACAAGACGGTTCAAACGTTATTTGTGGCCTAGAGGATTTCAAAGAAATTTTAAAAATGCCCCATTTGATGCAACCTTGCATGATTTGAATAAACTAATACAAAGTGTTCGACGTTGGAGAAATAGAATTGCTCATCACAGAGCAATCTTTGACAAAAACCCAAATCGCAAACATTCCGATTCAATCATGCTTATTTCTTGGAGCTCTTCAGATGTTTCTGAATGGGTAGCTAAACAATCAAACGTTTCAAAAACAATAAATCAAAGGCCACGGCCATAGGTTATTGTGAACTGATAAATAAAGTCCTTAAAGATTAGTATTAAATTATTTACCCTAAGGAATATTTTTGTTGAATCCTTAACTTTTTTCCATGATATTGAACCTGCAATTAACGCATTAATTGCAGGGATCGTCAGTCCTTTTATTAACACGTGCGGCTTTCAAGTCTGCAACGGTGACGCTATGTCTAAATTCGGCTTTTTTGGCCGGATGGTAGCGCTCTGTCCAAGCTTTTAGCCAAAACCGCTACACCCGTTTCACGTGAAGGGGTTCTGACGACGTTCGGCTTTTAGCAGAACTATTCCCTCTTCAATCTAAATAGGAGAGCGAAATGGAAGATAGAGTAATCGATATAAAAGTTGGAGAGAATTTACGTTTTATGCGTGAACATCTCGAAATGTCACAAGAAACTCTGGGTGATCATTTAGAGGTAAGTTATCAGCAAGTGCAGAAATATGAAAAAGGTGCGAATAGAATTTCAGCGAGTAAGCTTTATAAAGCTTGTGGACTTTTTGATTGCCAGATTGCTTTTTTCTTTCGCGGGTTGCCAGCGTCATAACTGTGTTGCATTGACGTCACTTTACCTTTGGAATTTGTGACAATTCCGTCGTGAATTCTTGTGATAAAAGAGCTGAGTTTGCTAACCAGAATCGATCTATTCCTGTCGAGGCTAGCCGTAAAACGTCTTTTCCAAACCTTGAATTTGTGCTGTCCATAACTTTCATTAAAGATTCATGAGTTGTGCTTTTGGCCTGTCCAAACATTTGAACTTGCATTTCTGATTTTGGAAATAGATCTTCGAGAAATATACCAGCTCGTCGATAATTGTCTTTCACATAAATTTGTTCAAATGTACGCAAGGCAATGGGCACATAGGAACCGCAGCATTTATCATCTTTTATAAACTGGCTCTATTCTTGGATCTCAACTGCCAATAATGATTCTAACAGCGAGTATGCAAACATTGGCTAAGTTTCCTAGAGTAAAAAAAGCCGCTGGAACGAAATATCCAGCGGCAAGTTGGGGAGGGAACCACGTTGTTAAAAACAGAAGAGATCGGCCTAGTGAACCATAACTCTATAGACATTTACTTTTCGAAAAGCGCAGTTTCATTCGACAACCTAAACGCCTTAGGTTTCTTTCAGATTGTAACTGTCGCCTAAAATTAATAACCTCGGTTGAATCACTACAATATCTGTGAGAGAAAGGCTTTCGTCCGCTCGTGTTGTGGATTTGCGAAAAGGCGATCTGGTGTATCTGTTTCAACGATCATTCCTTGGTCCATAAAAACGACCCTATCAGCGACTTCCCGCGCGAAGCCCATTTCGTGCGTGACAACAATCATCGTCATACCTTCCTTTGCAAGATCAACCATTGTGTCTAAGACCTCTCTGATCATCTCAGGATCAAGGGCGGAAGTAGGTTCATCAAACAACATGATCTTTGGGTTCATGCACAGCGCGCGAGCAATGGCTACGCGCTGTTGCTGTCCACCAGAAAGTTGTGCGGGATATTTGTGCGCTTGCTCAGGAATCTTAACTTTTTCAAGAAATCGCATTGCCGTTTCTTTGGCGGCTGATTTTGAAGTTTTCCGAACCAATCTTGGCGCAAGGCTACAATTTTCGAGAATGGTCAAATGGGGGAATTGGTCGTGTCCCGCTTTCGTGCCGCTTCTAAGTTATTGAAGATTATACTTCAAGACAATCAATGAAAAAATTGCGGCATGAACATAATCAGAATACATCTTAACCAAGCCGCAAAACTGTCCTAAAAAGTAGGATCACTTCAGATGTAGTGAAAAAAAGATGGCGTGGAATTAGTGATATTTTAAGAGCCCAAACTAGACGCTTAATTGCTCAAGCAGAAGATTTTGTAAATACAAATGTTTTTGATTTTTTTTGACATTAAATTGACTTAGGGGAAACTATTTCTTCGAAATAGACTGGCTCTATTCACAATCTATCGATTGCTCATCAAGCCCGAATTGGCAAGCCAATCCAGTCTTGACCAAAGGTGACGATCCTTTTTCCAAGAAAAATATATTTCTTCCAAATTTTACGCTGTGCAATTTTTATTGAATTTGTTAGCTAAATATCATTATTATCGTTCACAGATTATTAATTGATTTGGAATAATCTAAATGTATTCGCAATGTTTGTAGGTAGACATTTTGGGTCAACAAAATCTAGTTTGATCAAATTGTTACGTTTGGATTTATTAGTAACCTAACGTGAAAAACCTATCATATGCAAAGTTCTCAAGCCCAAAAATCAAATAGCCTTTCAAATTTTAAGAATTCGAAAGTGCCGCTAAAGTTAAATCAAAGAAGCAAATTCAAAATTACTAAAATCTCAACTTTTGTTCCCATTGTTGTAGTTAGTATTGCATTATTTGCTTCCGTTGCAACTGGAATAGTTGGCTATCTTAATGGTCAACAAGGTTTAGAAAAGGCAACAGTAGGAGAGTTGAATACTCTAGCTTCGTCAAGGTCGAAGATTTTGTCTTTAAAAATAGAAACATTGAAGAATGATTTATCATCGATGGCCCTAAGCAGCGCTACGAAAACAGTGATTAGTGAACTAAACGATTCCTTGATTTATGATCAAAAAGGAATTCCGAAAATTTTGGAATATTTTCAAACACCATCCAGCGCAATAGAACGTGTAGAGTTGGATGGCGCTGGCGAAAAAAGTATGTATGCTTACAAGCATGAAAGTATTCATAAATTTTTTTCTTCAACTTGGACCGCATCGGGATATGGGGAAATTTATATAGTAAACTCAGTAGGGCAGATTATCTACAGCGTGTCCAAATCAGAAGATTTTCTTAAAAATATAAAGGATGAAGAATTTGCGAAAACTGAGCTAGCTTCTTTATTCAAAAACATCAAAGATGTTCCTGAGGGTAAACAGATTTCTAGCAAATTTGAGTCATATAAATTTGCTGGTAATGTACCAACTGTTTTTGTCGGTCAACCGCTCTGGGTCAAATCTTTTACTAATGAGCTTGAATTTTTGGGCATGATAGCCATTCGTTTAGACGTCGATTTTTTAGATAATATCGTTAGTAATACTGACGGCTTGGGCAGAACTGGTCAATTATTTCTAACTAATGACAAAGGGCTGGTACTTACTGATATGCCAAAAGCCTCAACGTCAACATCGTTAAAATCAATAGTTCAATATGCTGCCATACCTGAAGCAAATGAAAAACAATCAAATATAAATGGAATTGGTGTGAATGCTGATGGTGTTGAAATGATGATTACAGTGCATCCTTTCAATTTTTTCAATAACAAATGGTTTGTTATTGCAGAACGCTCAATGGATGAGAGTCTTTCGGCCGTAACCAAAATGCGTAATGGTATGTTAATTGGTAGCTCATTGGTACTCATCATTTCAGGCATTCTCGCCCTTTTAGTTTCACGCGCAATTACAAATCCACTTTCGCGCTTAACTAAAACTATGCAATCGCTTGCCGATGGTAAGCTTGAAGAAAAAACTAATAATAATTATTGGATAACCGAACTTCAAGTCATGTCTAAATCTCTATTAGTATTTAAAGAAAATTCGATTATGCGAATTAAAGGAGAGAATGAAAAAACGGAACTTGATAAAATAGGACAAGAAAAAGCTCATTATATTAGCAACCTTATTGATAATTTTCAGGATAGCTCAACAACTAGCATCAGTAAGGTACAACAAGCATCAGACAAATTAGAAGATGTTTCAAGAAAACTGAATGAGTCTGCAACGGAAATGCAAAACCAAAGTCAGATTGTGACAGTGAATGTTGAAAATACTTCCAACAATGTTGTAAGTGCGGCTTCATCGACTGAAGAAATGGTTTCATCAATTAGCGAAATTGCAGAACAGGCATCGCTATCAACGGATATTGCAGAAGAAGCTAGGACAAAGACGAATGAAACCGTTGTGGTGATAAATACTCTTTCATCGAGTGCTAAGCATATTGAGCAGGTTGTGAAATTAATTGAAGAAATTGCCGAACAAACAAATTTATTGGCATTAAATGCGACGATAGAGGCTGCAAGGGCTGGTGATGCAGGGAAAGGCTTCGCCGTTGTTGCAAATGAAGTCAAAAGCCTTGCAAATCAAACTGCAAAAGCAACTGATGAGATTGCTGAAAGAGTGGCAGCTATTCAATCCGATAGTTTAAAAGCCACCGAAGCGATTGTTGACGTTGAAACTATAATTGGCAAGCTCTCTGACAGTTCATTAGGTGTTGCTTCGGCTGTGGAGGAACAAAGCGCCGTAATAAATGAAATTGCATCTAATGTGACTAACGCTTCCGCATTGTCCACTAAAAGTGCAGAATCTATGAACGTTGTAGGCACTTCAATAAGTGACACCCAACTAGTGTCCAATGATGTTTATGGCTTGGCCAACGATTTGAAAACTCAAATCACTGGTCTGGAAAATGAGATATCTACTTTCCTTAAAGGTGTAAAATCAGCTTAAGTGATGTGATTAATTACAAAACTGTGAATTAACCCATAGTATTCAAAGTACAAGGGCCGCTGACGTGCGGCTCTTTCTACTCGCCAATATACACCAGGAATACAGCTAGAAAAAGCCAGACGTCGCTTCATGGTAGCAACAGATATGCGTGTATTCCGTTCTTCACAGTCTTAGTGTATAACAAAAATGAATAGCTTTCGCGTGATATGATATTTGTTCTGGTAGAGCTGAATTCGTAACCTGATAAAAGGAGGAGAGTTTTTATGCAAAATATTGCTCTGACGGCGATACTTATCGCACTTAACACATTATCAAGTGTCGCACGGCCAAGCTTTGGTCGATTCGGATATGTCACCAAATTCCTCAAATACAAAAATCATATGCTACCTGAAAATCATTTAGAAAAAATCATGTGTATTACTAGCCTCAACCTGTCCAAAGCGGAAATCGATGGGCGGAACCCCAGGAGCGCTTCGAACTTTTACTCATACTAGATTGTGACCTTAACATGCATGCAATTGAAGAACTCGCTGAATTTGCCGCCAATCATCCAGAAGGAAGCCTCCCGGACTCGGCAATTGAATCCTGCTCGCTTCTGTTAACTGACCTGATCGGTGCTGTCGCTGCTGGCTTCAATTCGAAGCTGGCCATAGCCGCACGAGCGACGGCGCACGATATTTATGGCCCTGGGCCAGTGAATATCTGGCTGACTGGAAGCCAACTTTCGATTGCGGGTGCGGCGATGGCGAATTCATCCGCAGCTTGCGCGCTTGATATCGATGATGGCCATCGTGGCGCGGCGGGGCATCCCGGTGCTGGTATTATTCCTGCGGTACTCGCTATCGCACAGGCGCTCGGCTCTAGTGACGAACAAGTCTTCGAGGCAATCGCCATTGGCTATGATGTTGGACTTCGAATAGCAACGGCGCGTCCCATTGCGACTATCGAGACTTTCTTTAGCTGTCGTTGGGTGAATTATGGCGTCGCGGCAGCGGCTGGGCGGCTATTGAAACTGTCTCCGCCGCAAATCGCCAATGCTATGGCAATTGCAGGAGCAGAGGGCCCGATCGTATACCGAAAGGGAACGTCGCTGTATCAAGGATCTTCGGTTAAAGAGGCGATTCCCGCTGCCGTGGTCGCAGGGCTGACTGGTGCGTTCCGAGCGCGGGCTGGAGCAACAGGGCCGATCGATCTTTTAGATCGGGAGGAATTTTTCATGCGTTCCACGCTTACCGCCGATTTGGGCAAACATTGGTGGATGGAGGACTGTTATCTTAAGCCATATGCGTGTTGTCGCTACATGCATGCTGCAATCGATGCGATTGAGGAAATGCGTCAACCTGAAACGCCTATCGTTAGTCTGCGAGTAGAAACTTTTCAACGCGGGACTGAGCTTACGAACAAGCGGACGCCAGACACGCTTGAGGATGCACAGTATAGTTATTATTTCTGCTGTGCCCTTACTGCCATTCACGGCGCCGAAGCACTTCAACCTATCGATCCTGTTAAACTGCGGGACCCGAAAGTGCTCAAGTTGGCTAACCAGATCGAACTCACTGCACATGCAGATTTCGCCGACACCTTTCCAAAAAATACACCGTGTCGAGTTATTTTGGATCAGGGTCAAGGGCCGAAAACCCGCACGGTCGAATTTCCACTTGGCGACGTCGCAAATCCAATGAGCAGGGACCAGGTCATAGCGAAGTTCCAACGTATCGCTTTGGAAAGTGTCGATCCAGCATGGCAGCAAAACCTTCTTTCTGCGCTCGACAAACTAAAATCTGGTGGCTTTACACCGCTTTTCACTGCATTGCATTGCCGCTGAAAAGCATCGGCGCTATGAGTGTCTCCAAATAAAGCACGGCCTTTTCATGGGCAATGCCTCGGAAGTTTTCGACCGACCCAGTGATAGGGGACTCGGTGAACTATATTATCAATGTCTTAAATGTGATTTTTGGTGCGAGCGGTCGATGATGACTCTTTCGGAAGAAATTAAATTTAAGCAATAGGGATTAACCAGTCCTTCACCCATTCCTTGTTGAACAAACTGGCAATTCATTGGCGCTATATAGGTTCCCGCCACCACGTCTTTCGTCATTTGCATATGAATGAAAACGTGCCCACTCGTCCAAGATTTTGAAATGTTTCTTTCATTTCAACGTGCAATAGGAGCCCTTAACCTTTTGAGGAAAACACTGCAGATCAAACTTCTCTTGTTTTCAATGCCATCGTCACAACCGCATGGAAGGCCTTGAGTTGTCTATGGTTGATCATAGGTATAACATTTCTGCATAACTATCACTTCTTATGATATTAGTTTTTGTATTGCAGGATCACTAGTCTAGAGTTGAGGACAACGTGCCATTTTAGTCCCGACGAATGCGTTATGGCAGAAACAATAAAGCGGACAAAAAAAGTCCGCCCATCAATAGGAGGATGATGTAATGAATTTTAAAAAACTAGCCCTAGCAGCTGTAATTGGTGCAACAATGGCTACTACTGCAATTGCACAAGAAGCCACGTTCTGGCGAATTGGGACAGGTGGTGCAGGTGGGACTTATTTTCCAATTGGAGGTTTGATTGCTAATGCAATTTCAAACCCACCTGGGTCTCGTTCATGCGAAGACGGCGGCACCTGCGGTGTCGAAGGACTCGTGGCGATCGCAGTTTCGACAAATGCGTCGGTCGCAAACATGAACGCGGTCCACTCTGGTCAACTTGACGCTGGTTTGGCGGGAGGTTTGGCGGTTGCCGATGGCTTTGCTGGAACAGGTAAATTCGTAGGCAATGCGCGTTTCAAAGTCCGCGCCATTGCAGCTTTGTATCCCGAAGACTTACATCTAGTCTTGGCTAAAGGTCTTGAATTGAAAAGTTTGACCGATCTTAACGGCTTGCGGGTCGGCGTTGGCGCTGCTGGTTCTGGAACACAGGTTAGTGTGCGGTCGTTGCTTGCTGCATTTGGTATCGAAGCAGACGAATCAGAGTTGAATCTAGGACAAAGCAGGGATCGTCTCGCCGATGAGCAAATCGATGCGTTCTTTTATGGAGGTGGCTGGCCATTTGCTGCGCTTATCCAACTCGGCTCCAATAAGGGCTTTGATTTATACTCTTTTTCCCCCGAGGAAATTAAGATAATCACTGATACAGTCCCGACATACGTCGAATCAACGATTCCAGCGAGCGCCTATGAAACTATTTCTTACGACGTAAAAACTCTCGCGAGCACAGCTAGTTTCGTCACCAGCGTCGATCAGAAGGAAGAACTGATCTACGAAATTACAAAGGCGCTTTGGAGTGACAAAACCAAATCGCTTCTGCAAAAAGGACATGCCAAGGGTAAGCAAATTATCTTGGAGAATGCTTTGAAAGGCGTAACAATCCCATTGCACCCCGGTGCTGAGCGGTTTTATCGCGAACAAGGTATGATCAAGTAACCAACTTTACTCGGTATAATCGAGTGACCAACTTTGTAGGGGAAGGGGGCGGTTCCAAATAGGGGCTGCCCCCTTCTTCCTCATATTAGCAAAAAATTAGCATCCAGAATTCTCCAAACAGTAGAGATCTGTAGGGGAAGCCAGAGGGACAAGAACATGAAAACTCAGGGAGAAGAACGTGAAAATAGAGGGACAAGAACATGAAAAAATTAGATGCCGCTGAGGCTGAAGAGTTAGAAAAGAAGTACGATACTTCACTGCAAACCCGAGCGATAAGTCCGTTCCTAGCCAGTTTCGTCTTCTATTTTTCACTCACATTCGCCGGATATGCCTTCATTACTTCGGGCATCGGTGTTCCCGTCGACTACTGGCATATGGGGATCTTTCTGTCCGCAATATTGATTCTCATTTTTATCGGATATCCGATGGCAAAGAAGGATCGTGGAGGAGAACTGAAGCCTAGGTCTTGGGCCAGATTCGGGAATGTACCAATTCTTGATTGGATACTTATGTTCGCCGGAGTCAGTGCGGCTCTGTATATCGGGGTGACATGGTACGGTGTGGATATTACATTGTTCGGATACGAGTTTTCGCTTTCTGAACAGGTTATGCGCCAAGGAAATCCTGCCACAATAGACATTGTATTCGGGACGGTTCTAATCATCGTCCTTCTTGAAGCCGTTCGACGAACACTCGGCAACACGGTTCCGATTATCATTCTACTTTTTATCTGCTACGCAGTGTTTGGACGCTTCATTCCCATCGATTCAGTACGGCATCCGGGGATTGGCTGGTCGCAATTTATCAACAACATGTACTTTCCCGCCGAAGGCATATTCGGCGTGACTCTCTGGATCATCTCTACCGTAGTCTTTCAGTTTATTATCTTCGGCGTCGTGGCGCAAAGGATGGGGCTGGGTCAGCTCTTCGTGGACCTTGCGACGGTAGTCGCTGGACGGTACTCAGGTGGTTTGGCGAAAGTAAGCGTTGTTTCATCAGCTTTCTTTGGGACGATTTCAGGCTCTTCGATCGCGAACACAGTATCAACTGGGTCGCTTACAATCCCGAACATGAAACGCTCTGGGTACCCAGGTCACATCGCTGGTGGTGTTGAAGCCGCTGCAAGTGCTGGCGGTCAAATTACTCCTCCTATCATGGGCGCTGCGGCTTTCATTATGGCTGAATTTTTGGAGGTTCCTTACTCTACAGTCGTTATCGCGGCGACCGTTCCTGCTGTCATGCATTACATTGGCGTGCTATGCATTGTGCATTTCCACGCAAAAAGACTTGGGCTCAAGGGCGTTCCAAAAGACGAGATTCCTAAAGTTCTAAAGGTTCTGAAAAGAGGATGGCCCGCAGCGATTCCACTTATTGTGCTGGTCTACGCCTTGTTTAGCGGTTACTCACCACACAAAGCGGCCTTTCTGGGAATTACATCTGCGTTGGTTGTAGGATTCTTGAATCCAATGCATCGCGTGACGCTGCGGGATGTAACCGATGCGGCAGTTCTGGCAACCAAATATACTTTATCTGTGGGTGCAGTCGTGGCGGCAATTGGTATCGTAGTTGGTGTAGTTAATTCTACTGGTTTGGGCTTTCGCCTTGGATTCATGGTCGCAGACGGTGCGCTAACAATTGCTGAGAATATTACGTGGATACTTAATCTTATTCCCTTCGTCGAATTTACAATTGATAGCATTGCGCTGTTTTTCTCTTTGATCCTCATCGCAATCACTTGTATCTTAATGGGAGCGGGACTGCCGACGACGGCGCTGTATATCATGTTGGCGACGGTCGCACAGCCAACATTGGCCAGCCTTGGTGTTCCACCGATCGCCTCCCATCTCTTCGTACTTTACTACGGCGTTATCGCGGAGATCACTCCGCCAGTATGTGCGTCTGCATATGCGGCTGCAGGGATCGCCGGCGCTGATCCATTCAAGACCGGTATGTCAGCCTTCTCTCTCGGTATTGCAAAGATTCTGGTTCCCTTTGTCTTCGTTTATTCGCCTGCGATGCTAATTGTGTTGGACGACTATTTTACTTGGAGCGAGTTCCTACAGACAGTCATTACATGCGCCTTTGGTGTTGTCTGTCTTGCTACTTTCGTTGCCGGGTACATGCTAACGAATTTGCGCGGATATATGCGATGGATAATGGCGGCAGTTGGAATTATGTTGCTTACGCCAGGAACCACAAGCGACCTAATTGGGTTAATCTTGGTTCTTCCAGTGTTGGCTACGCAAATATCGAGCTGGAAGAAGGAGACCGAAATGAAGTTGGAGAGTTAGCATCCAAAAAATCAACGTCCGCGCGGCCCATTGTTTTTCGAAACTTGGCCGCGCGTTCTGTTTCGACTGTATATCCTTTTAACAATAAAGGCGCCGAGTTTATCGGCGCCTTTATTGTTTTTAGACAGAACCATAACCGTAAAGCATTTGTCAGCGTTTCTGGTAACTCTGAGCCGCAGCTGGCTAGGAAACATCAGGCACAGTTGTAAATGGCACTGAACAAATGCATAGTATTCTCTTCTAAAAAACTAACTAATAACATATGTGAATAGCTTGAACCGATCTTGATATTTGCTCGTAGGTAATTGTCTCCTCTATATTTGTTTTTAAAGAAAATACTTTTTAATCTAAAGGAGAGACAGATGAAAATAACTGGTTTTAACATATATAAGGCGCCTATTGATGGACGGACTCCCATTATTGTCGAGGCTTTAACTGACGAAGGTATTACAGGTTTAGGGGAGGCGGCTCTAGCCTATGGTTCAGGTGCAGCAGCTGTTTGTGAGCTTATTGTAGAGTTTGCCGAGCGTTTTGTCATTGGTCGTGATCCATTTCAAATTGAGGCAATTTGGAGTGATTTATACGACCATACTTTTTGGGCAAAAGGTGGTGGACCAATAGTTTTCGCTGCCATCAGTGCGATAGAACAAACGCTTTGGGATATTAAAGCGCGTGCCCTAGAGATACCAGTATTTGACTTGCTCGGAGGTAAATGTCGTGACGACGTTCGCGTATATGCGAACGGTTGGTCTTTTCGTGCAACAACTCCAACAGAAATAGCTGACGCTGCTGAAAAAGCAGTTTCAAGTGGTTACGATGCTCTCAAATTATACCCACTTAGTCAAGTCGATCCAAATCATCCAAACGGCAAGTTCAAACACGTTTCTATGCGCCAATATGATCGTGGTATGCGTGATCACGCAGTAGAAATGGTTCGAGCTGTAAGAACTGCTGTTGGTCCTTCGGTTGATCTAATGGTTGATATGAGTTGTGAGCTTTCGCCTGATGCGATTATTCAGGTTGGACGCGCTTTGGAAGAGTTTGATTTAATGTTCCTTGAGGAACCAGTGGAG
>NVUH01000030.1 GCA_002401855.1 Hyphomicrobiales bacterium | reverse complement strand
GTAAACCAATGAACACTATTAAACCCGAAGGTCTAACTTTCACTTATAACAAAAATTGGGCGTATGTTATAATATCAGATTAAATTGGGCGTGTGCTCCTAAGAGCACTCTGACAAAAAACGTGTCCAACAAAAGTTCACAATATATTTATAGCCGATCTAGAAACCAATACAATACCTCTGTCAATAATTTGTATGAATGGTATTATATTTTGCGTTGAATAACAAAGATTTACTGAAATGGTAGTTATTTAACGCATTGATTTAAAACATATAAAGTAATATTTCCACAGGGTAATACCATAACATAAATGGTATTACATTGGTATTATAGTTTATCACATTTTTAGCGAATATTGCGATATCCTATGGACTAAACGGCTAAATTGGTACATATGGTGCATAATATTATTTGAATAGCTTCTTCGTGAATCTGAATAAGGCACATCACAATGGCAAAATCTGAGAGTTCAGTATTTTCAAATTTCCATCTAAATGAAAGTAGCCCCACACCGCTTTATCGTCAATTACAACAATTGATTAAAGAAGCTATGGAGCTTGGTGCGATTGCGGTTGATGATGCCATTCCTGCCGAACGTGACATTGCAGCCGACTTGGGCATTTCACGCGTGACGGTGCGCAAAGCTGTGCGTGAACTGGTTGATGAAGGTTTGCTTGTCCAACGCCAAGGTGCGGGTACATTCGTCAAAGGCCGTATGGAACAGCCAATGTCCAAGCTCACTGGTTTTACCGAAGAAATGGCCAAACGCGGCATGACCCCCGGAGTAAAGTGGCTTGACCGCTCTATTGGCGTTGCCAGCCCCGAAGAAGCCATGGCGTTGAATATATCACCCGGCACCGAGGTGTCGCGCTTGGCACGTATACGTTATGGTGCCGATAAACCGGTGGCCATTGAATATACCACAGTGCCGCGCATATTTTTGCCCTCGCCAGATCTAGTCACTCTGTCTTTATATGATGTGCTAACCTCGACAAATCACCGTCCATACCGCGCCTTGCAGCGTTTGCGCGCCGAGCTATTCAGCCCCGAAATGGCCGAATTGTTAAATCTGGGCGCCAATAGCGTCGCGCTTTATATGGAAAGACGCTCGTATTTAAAGGATGGCCGCGCGGTCGAGTTTACCCGCTCATTCTATCGTGGCGACAGCTATGATTTTGTAACTGAATTGCAATTAGATGTAAAAACCACACGCTTTCCGTCTATTGTCTAACATGCTAGGTTGCGTTTGAGCTTGAGTGAAACGGGTAAATTGAGTAAATTAAGGGCAGTTGTTAAGCCTTTAAGAATAACAAAGAATGATAATTTTGAATAACTCATGAAGGGAAAAATTATGGGTACGAATTCTTTAAAGCCAGGCGTTGTGACTGGTAAAGCATATTTCGAATTGGTCGATGCATGTAAATCTGGCGGTTACGCACTGCCTGCGGTTAATGTGACCAGCACCAGCACAGCCAATGCGGCACTAGAAGCAGCGGCAAAAGCTGGCTCTGACATCATCATTCAAATGTCAAATGGTGGCGCGGCATTTTGGGGCGGCCCTTCATTGGCCGACTCGCACACCGCCCGCGTTAAAGGCGGCGTTTCAGCCTGCCATCATATACATTTAATGGCTGAGCATTACGGTGTAGCAGTGGTGCTGCATACCGATCATGCCAACCGTAAATTCCTACCATGGATTGACGGCCTGCTAGATTTTGGTGAAGCTTATTACAAAACTCACGGCCATCCTCTTTTCTCAAGCCATATGATTGATTTGTCAGAAGAAGACACAAAAGTGAACCTCGAAACATCTGCCCGTTATTTAGAACGTATGGCTAAAATCGATATGTCGCTTGAGATTGAATTGGGCATTACGGGCGGCGAAGAAGATGGCGTTGGTCATGACCTTGAAGAAGGCGCCAATACCGACCATCTTTACACCCAACCAGAAGATGTTTTGGCAGCTTACGACCTGCTCAACCCAATCGGCCATTTTTCAGTTGCCGCAAGTTTTGGTAATGTGCATGGCGTTTATAAGCCAGGCAATGTCGAGCTGCGCCCCGAAATTTTGAAAAATTCTCAATCTTTGGTGCAAAAAACTCATGGTTTAGCTGACAATCCATTGCATTTGGTTTTCCATGGCGGTTCAGGCTCAGAAAAAGCCAAAATTGCCGAAGCTTTGGGTTATGGCGTGTTCAAAATGAACATCGATACCGACACCCAATTTGCATATGCCAAACCAGTTGGTGATTATGTTGACGCTCATGCGGTGGCATTTAAGCATCAGATCGACCCTGCTGATGGCACACCATATAAGAAGTTTTATGATCCGCGTAAATGGGTGCGGGCTTGCGAAATCGGTTTTGCTGATCGTATGGTTGAAGCGTTTAAAGACCTGCAATCTTACGGTAAATCTATCGCCAAATAATTGATTTATTTGGATGTATAAGCTTGGCCAGCGAGGGAGGACCCCCGCTGGCATATGACATGTAAAAATAATAATTTAAGTGGATGCCACTATGAAAGCCATAACCATCGGCGGCGCGACAAATGATTTTATCGCCATCATTGAAGATGAATTCATCGAACGGATGACCATGCATAACGCCACCTCTTCTTATTTATTGTTTGAAGAAGGCCACAAAGTCGAAGCCGAAAGCATTGAAGCCTTTGTTGGCGGCGGTGCTACCAATGCGGCAGTGTCTATGGCGCGTTTGGGCTTTGATATGTCATCCATCGTTAAAATTGGTGATGACTATGCTGGCGTCAATGTAACTGACGTCTATGCAAAAGAAGGCATTAATGCCGATCATGTGATTGTCACTGACAAAGCCGCCACAGGCCGCTCTATCATGGTTTCATCGCATGTTAAAAACCCGACCATATTTGTCGCGCGCGGTGCTAATACCCGTTTACGTTCCGATGAAGTGAGGGCAGACCAGTTTGCTGGTATGGATTTGGTTTACATCACGGGTCTTTCGGGCGATTCAAGCGCGGCCTTTCCTCACATTGTGGCTTTGGCCAAACAATCTGGTGCCAAAGTGGCGGCCAACCCTGGCATTCGCCAATTGTCATCACGCAGTGAAGATTTTTTCAAAAGCTTGAAACTGATTGATATATTGTCTCTAAACTCCGCAGAGACCGCCAAATTAATACCACTTATTATGAAAGATGCCAAAAAGGCCAAATTATCCAAAGTCCATCCGTTAATCAATGTCGGCGATGAATCTGAAAATATACCAGAATTGGTGGCCAATGGCTTATCTTCAGGCGGCTTTACAATGTCATTAGGTGATTTTTTCGCCACCATTATTGATTTGGGCATTGAAACTTTTGTGCTGACCAATGGCAAAGAAGGCGCTTATATTGGCACCAAAGAGGGCATATATTTTTGCAAGGCCAACAAGGTTGAAGTGAAAGGCACAGCCGGCGCTGGCGATGCTTTCTTCTCGACATTTGCCTCACTTTTGGTTGATGGTGCATCGATACAAGATGCCGCCCATGCCGCAACGCTAAACTCGGCCTCAGTGGTCGGTAAAGTTGACACGCAGTCTGGTTTGTTAAAGCGCAGCACACTCAAGAAAAAACTCAAAACCTACGACGCCACAGGCTGTGTCACCTATAAATTTATCTAAGCTATAATTTTCATCGCAATTTGCCATGCAGTTTCAATGTCATCTGCAATCATTGTGGCACGTATATTCATGTCTTGCTGGTTATCAATGCCTAAATCAGCCAGCAAGCTCCACAGATCGGCATCAATGGCATTTAATTGCGCCTCAGTGCCATCAGTAAATATAACCGCGCGGCTGCGGCCATAAATGGCAATCAGCCAAAACACCGCCTCTCTATGGTGCCCAGCCTTGATCATTTCGGCACTGCCACCAATCGCGATGGATTTTAAGTCCATACTCATATCTGCCGCGAACATATAGGGCGATTTCATGACTTTACAGGCCACGGCAAAATGCCCATCTAATTTGTTCAGATGATGTAAAACGGTCTGTTTGCTCAGGTGTTGGCTACCAAGCGTGGTCAGTAAATTCTCACAAATATCGTTATAACCATGTTGTTGCAGCAGAATGTTACATTCAACATAGCGCCGCCTAATGGTCGGGTTTTTCACCCCTGCCACCAATAGCATGTGGGTCGTAACGCCAGCCGCAAAAAATAAAGCAGTGACTTGATCGTGTAATTCCGAAGCTTTCTGAAATGTTTTCAGCCAGTTTTTAGCATTTCCCCGCGCATCTTCACATCTTTTTATCACCCAAATGGCTTCAGCAAATTGCGCTTTAACGGCCTTGTGGATCGGCGCCAGCTGCCCCAATGGATCAAGCAATACAGAATTTTTATAAAAGGCATTGGCAATGTGATATTGCGCCAATATAACCTGCGGATCGGAAATGCTGGTAAAGCTAACGAAGTTGATTTCCAGCGTAATATTTTGATGATTTATCTTACCGATTTTCGCTGGTAATTCATCACCCTGCATCACAATAAATATATCCACATCAGAACTAGGCGCATGCAGATCATCCTCATCCTTCCAGATTGTCGAGCCAGTTAAATAAGCCCCAACAAACCCACTGAGATCAGAAATATTTTCCTCAACCCAATGTTTTGCAAGTGTCTTTACGTCAGTAATTTTCATATACACCTATTTCTAAGTTGATAAGTTCCGCCAAGCAACTGTCTTTTTACAGCCTATAAAGCAACTGTCTTTTTACAGCCTATAAAGAGTAGCACTCCTGTCGATACTCTGGAAGTCTGCATTTTTTCGTTCGGCTTTGCCTCTCTTTTATCGTTCGCGTTGCTCTCTATAAGCACTAGCGTGCGTTCGCTCCGCTCTCTTGCCACGCCTAACGGCGACGCGCAGTCGCGCTTGCCTCAGCCTGACGGCTTCGGACCCTTTTTCCAAGACAGGCAGTATGGCACCAAGAATAAAATTCAGAGTTTGCATTGTGGCACCAGAATTCGGCGCATCACCAAGCTCCAGCTCACTAAGCGTAATGTAGTTGATTGGGGTGCCGAATTCGCCTCCGACCAGCGGCTGAGTGGCTTAGCTAGAGAGCGGAGCGAATGAGCGCGCCCGAGCGAAGCGAGGAAGTGCCCTTGGGGTGCAGTGCCAAGCAAAAAACTTCTTCCAGAGCATCACCAGTAGCGCACCCCAAAGCCAACCGTCAATCATCATCCATCTTATTAGGATTAGGAGTTGCCGTGATGTTATAACCAGCATCTACAAAATGCACATCGCCTGTCACGCCTGATGACAAATCCGACAGCATATAAAGCGCACTACCGCCAACATCTTCCTGCGACACAACCCGCTCAAGCGGAGAATGTTTTTGCTGGAATTTGAACATTTTGCGCGCGCCAGAAATACCATTGCCTGCCAAGGTGCGCATCGGCCCAGGTGACAGGGCGTTGACCCGTATATTATCAGGGCCAAAATCCACCGCCAAATAACGCACACTGGCTTCCAGCGCCGCTTTGGCCAATCCCATCACGTTATAATTGGGCATCGCGTTGGTCGAGCCGCCATAGGTGAGGGTGATCATGCTGCCACCATTTGGCATCATTTCGGCGGCGCGTTTGGCCGCTTCGGTAAATGAGAAGGTTGAAATAATCATAGTGCGGGCAAAATTTTCGCGGCTGGTATTGGCATATTTACCCGCCAGTTCATTTTTGTCGCTAAACCCAATGGCATGCACCAAAAAATCGATTGTACCCCATTTTTCCTTGAGCACAGCAAACACATTGTCAACCGAGTCAATGTCTTCAACATTGCAATCGATGAAAATATCCGACCCAAGAGAGCGACCCAAATCTATAACCCGTGGTCCAAAAGCCTCACCTTGATAGGTAAAGGCAATTTCAGCACCATGTTTAGACAACATTTGAGCAATGCCCCAAGCGATAGAGCGGTTATTTGCCACTCCCATAATCAGGCCCCGTTTGCCTTGCATCAGTCCGTCCATATTTTTATCCTCATTCTCTATCATTCAATAAAATTATTCAACGCGAGTTAGTTGCCTGCTGATGAAAAATCTTAAAGATTTGCTTTACTGAAAATCACACTGCCATTGGTACCACCAAAGCCGAAGCTGTTGGATAGCACAGAGGTGATTTCTTTTTCCACCCGTTTGCGAGTGATTGGCATGTCTGCCACTTTCGGGTCAATCTCTTCAATATTGGCGCTTTCGCACACAAAGCCGTCACGCATCATAATGAGCGAATAAATCGCCTCTTGTGCGCCAGCTGCACCTAAACTATGACCTGTTAATGCTTTCGTTGCCGAAATGAGTGGTGCTTTGTCTGCGCCCCAAACATTTCTGATGCCATCAATTTCAGGTATATCGCCAACTGGGGTCGATGTGCCGTGTGGGTTGATGTAATCAATGCCGTCTTTATGTGTACTCAAAGCCAGCTCCATAGCACGTTGCCCGCCTTCACCACTTGGTGCCACCATGTCATAACCATCAGAGGTCGCGCCATAGCCTGTAACTTCGGCAATGATGTTGGCACCGCGTGCTTTGGCGCGCTCATATTCTTCAAGCACCAATACGCCTGCACCGCCCGCAATCACAAAACCATCACGCTTAATGTCGTAAGTACGGCTAGCTTTGGTCGGTGTGTCGTTAAATTTGCTGCTCATTGCGCCCATCGCGTCAAACAAGCAAGACATGCCCCAGAATAATTCTTCGCCGCCGCCAGCAAACATTACATCTTGTTTGCCCCATTGAATCATCTCCACCGCATTGCCAATGCAGTGCAAGCTGGTGGTGCAGGCTGATGATATAGAATAGCTCATGCCTTTGATTTTAAACGGTGTGGCAAGTGTGGCGCTATTGGTGCTGCTCATGGCTTTTGGCACAGCGAGAGGGCCAATGCGTTTGGTGCTGCCTTTTTCGAGCACAATCTGCATCGAGTCGTGCAAAGTTTTGGTCGACGGGCCACCTGAGCCCATGATGAGACCTGTGCGGATGTTGGAAATGTCTTTATCTTCCAACCCAGACATGGCGATGGCTTCTTTCATCGCGATATAGTTCCATGCCGCACCAGCGCCCATAAAACGGCGTTCTTTGCGGTCTAAAACCTCTTCCCAATCCAGCTTAGGTGCGCCAGAAATTTGGCTTCTAAAGCCATGTTTAATCATATCTTCATCGGCCGCAATGCCCGATTTTGCATCCCATAATGATTGTTTGACTTGCTCAATATCGTTACCAATACTTGAGACTACGCCCATTCCAGTTACAACAACACGCCGCATAATATGGCTCCTTTTAATAATAATCGACCTAAACGATTAGGCTTAGGGATATATAGAGTTTATTTATCGTCTTTAAATAGACCGACTTTTAAATCTGTGGCAGTAAAGCCTGCTTCGCCATCAATTAACACTGTGGCATTGGCCGTGGCTAAGATTAAGCGCCGCATCACCACCCGTTTAATGTCAATTTTATAGGTAATTTTTTTAGAGGTTGGCAACACCATATTGGCAAATTTAACTTCGCCAACACCAAAAGCGCGGCCTTTGCCTTCGCCGCCCCTCCAACCGAGGTAAAAGCCCAAAAGCTGCCACATGCCATCAAGACCTAAACAACCCGGCATCACAGGGTCGCCGACAAAATGGCAATCAAAAAACCAGCGCTCTGGATTAATATCATATTCAGCAATAATTTCGCCTTTATCAAACGCGCCACCCTCTTCAGATATGTGAGTGATGCGATCCATCATCAGCATAGGTGGCACAGGCAATTGGGGGAAATGCGGGCCAAATTTTTTATTGCCACAGTTTAATAAATCTTCAAAATTGTAGCTTGATTTGCGTTCAAACAATATATGTCTCCTTTGACACCTTTAACTAATTACTTTTAGCATGGTTAATATTAACTATCTAGGGTCAATGACGATTTTATGAATAAATCTATGCCATATTTGAATGATTATTATGTAAATACGCACAGGAGCTTGGCTAAAAACTCCAACTTATTCACTAAATTCATTCGGTTTTTTTGACATATATCAAAACTATTCTAAACTAGGCTAGTTTTTTTTAAGAAACATTTGCAAATAGAATGTATACAGTGTAGTTATGGGATAAATATAAACCCAAGTAAAACAGTTGGAATTAAAAATATGGCAAATTACCATTTCGAAGCAGACAGTTTGCAAGCCAATATTGCAGGTGAAGTGACCCAAGCTGGCGCCAAATCAGCAGGTATGAACGTTGCTGAAAAAGATTGCCCGATGCAAGATTTAACCCGCGAAGAAGTGACCCAATATTTACGCCGCTCTGGCTTACGCCCAACGCGCCAACGTATCGCCCTATCGGATTTGCTATTTGGCAAGGGTGGCCGCCACATCACAGCAGAAGCTTTGCATGAAGAAGCGGTAATGGCCAAAATCCCTGTATCTATGGCCACCATATATAATACACTACATCACTTTACCCAAGCAGGCCTGCTACGTGAAGTGGCGGTTGATGGTGCGAAAACTTATTTTGACACCAACACCAGCAATCATCATCATTTCTATCATGAAGACACGGGCCACATTTATGACATTGACACCGATGAAATGAAAGTGGTTGGCATTCCGACGCCGCCAGAAGGCCAAGAAGTGTGGCGCATTGACGTCATTGTTCGTCTTAAAGACATTTAGGTGTAATTTTCGCCACAAGACGCCAAACAAATATTAAAAATTTGCCTAGCATTCGCTGGGCATTTTTTATATGTTAACTGTATAATCAGAGGCGAAACCAAATGAAACAGTTTTACAATAAATACTCAATAAGAATCATCACTGGCATTTTGGCCGTGGTGCTCATTGTCATGTATATCTGGCTGACGGTTTTTACCCAAAATGCCCATCTCACCAATCCAGTTTATACCCGTGATTTGGTCGAGAAAATTGAAATTAAAAATTTTATTGGCCGCATCGAACTAACCACATCTGACACTGATGGCTTTAAGCTCGAATATACCAACAAAAAAGAAACTGACCCTGCTGGTTATTACCCCCTATTTAAAATGGGCACACCAACCATTGCCACCATTGATGGGCGTTTTGAGCGCGTCAATGACTGCGAGCTTCAAACCCAAACCAATGGCGACATAGCGTTTGACACAATTGTTGAACATGATGAAAAAACTTACCCCACAGATAGCTACCCCATTCTCAAAATTACCGCCAAAAAGCATGTAATTTTAGACATCCGCAAAAGCAGTGTTTTTGGTTTCGTCGACAACATTGCCGCCGTGAAATTCATCGATATAAAATGCAGCGATGTCACCTTTAGCAAAATCGTCAATGTCGCCGAATTTGATTTACACGGCAACAGTTTTATAACTGCAGGCAATATTGGTGGCAATTTCAGCCTCAAAAGTACCGGCGAAAACACCCTAAGCTTGCAAAATATCAACGGCAACGCAATCGCCGACATGGACGGTCAAACAACCCTTTCCGCCACCGAAATAACCGGCAATTTGGTCACATTACTGCGCGGCGATAACATAATTGAAATTGAAAATGTAATCGGCAGCACTACAGAAAATTGATGTAAAATGCTGTTTATAAATTACCTAGCTGGCCACTAATGCTCTGGAAGTTTGCATTATGTTTGACACTGCGTGCGTTCGCTCCGCTCTCTTGCCACGCCTAACGGCGACGCGCAGTCGCGCTTGCCTCACCCTACGGGTTCGGACCCTTTTCCCACAACAGGCACAAGGCAGCAAATTCAGAATTTGTTGGAACGCACCGAAATGCAGAGTTTCGCCAAACTCTAGCTCACTAAGTGTAATGCGGTTAGATTGGGTGGTGAGTTTGCGTCCCATCAGCGGCTGAGTGGCTTAGCTAGAGAGCGGAGCGAACGCACGCAGTGTCAAACATAATGCAAACTTCCAGAGCCTCAACTACCAGCTAGCTTTCTAAAACACCCCCACCATCCGCCGCGCAAAAACCATATCATCATCAGCCCAAACACTAGCCAACACCGCCTGACAAAACGCCCATTTCTTCACCCGCTCCATATCATAATCCAACTGCGCATCAATAATGTCAAAGCGCCCGCCCATATCAATACCCACAAAATCACCAGCCAGCGGATTACGCAAAAACGCCCCCAATTCATACTCAGCCTCGCCCCAATAACCTTTGGGGTCAATCGCCACCCACCCCCCATCGCCGGCCCGCATTATGTTATAATGATGCAAATCACCATGCAAATTCAACCTGTTTCCTTGGCTAGCCGATAAATCAGTATAAACCCGCCGCGCCCGCTCAACCAAATCACGCTCAACGCAAAAATCACGCGCTAAATATTCCTCAAAATCTACAACAAATTCATCAACAGGCCGAAGGCCAATATCGATAGCAGGCGCAGAATGTAATTTTCCAATCACCTGACATAAAATCTCAGCAGCTTTCACATCATCACCCACGCGGCTAAATTCCACCAGTTCACGCCCATTACCGACCTGCTCTAACAAACAAGCGTCTTCATCATGCGCCAAAACTTTCACCGCCCCACATCCATCATAATGCCGCAGCAAATTTGCCGCTGCCGCTTCATCAGAATGCGATTTATAGATTTTCAGCACCACAGCCAGGTTATCTTGTGCGCACCAATATAAAAAACTCGAATGAGTTTCCAGAGTTTTATTTGGCTTACCGAGCTGCCATTTATCAAAATAAAGTTGCTGTTTGGTTGAAATCATTCAAAATGTCCTTAACTTAAAAGCAATATAAAGTTTGATATGCATGGGTGCAATATGATTGATAAAAAAAATCTACTGATCGGCGGGGGTATTTTACTTGGGCTTTATTTGCTCAATCCCTTTTCTGGCTCACACCGCGGCGCAGCGGATGATACTGAATTTAACTATCAATCTGACACATTGAAAATTGTCAATTTTGTCGGTAGGGTCGAAATGACCACCTCTTCAGATGGCCAAATACACATTCAAGCCAGCCGTATAGCTGCAGGTCTTACGCCGAATTTTGATCACATTGCTGGCAAGTTAGAAATTTCGGGCAATGAGAAAATCACCAATATTTCATGCAACACTAGCTCACTTTTATCTTGGGCTAAGGGTGATGATTCTGACCTGAATATAACCATAAACGGCGGCTCGAGCCGCAAGCTAAGCGAGTTCCCGACATTACAAATTCAAGCACCTGCTACGGTTAACTTAATATTAGAAAAAAACCTCATTTTTGGCCAATTTAGCCAAACTGATCAGTTAACTGTTGGTATGCTTTCATGCGGTAATTTGAATTTTGATCAAGTTAAAAATGATGCCCGCATCGATATAAAAGGCGGTGGTGATATCGATATAAAAAGCGTTGGTGGCAGTGCCAACAGCTCTATCCGTGGCAGTGGCGACATTCATATTGGCAGCATAGCACAAGATAGTGTTTCGCAAATTTCAGGCAGTGGCAACATTAGCTATGACGACATAACCGGCATTCATAAAATGTCCATTCGGGGCAGTGGCGACATTGATGTAAGCCAAATAACCGGTGATGCCGAAATTTCAATCCGTGGCAGCGGCGATGTTGATATTGATGATGGCGATTTAAATTGGTTGATTGCCACCATACAAGGCAGTGGCGATATAGATTATGGCGGAACTGCCACAAACCGCCGCTTTGTCGTGAGAGGCAGCGGTGAAATTAATACTAAATATGATTGATAAAGTTTGATTTGTCCCATTAATGGTATATATTCTCATATATGGAACGTAAATTTGACATAAAAATAGCCAAACGGCTAAAAGCTCTGCGCGCCGAGCATGAATTATCGCTTGATCAATTGGCGCAAAAAAGCGGCATCAGCCGTGCCACATTATCGCGTTTAGAAAATGCCGAGGTCAGCCCAACGGCCGCGGCCTTAGGCAAGTTGGCGGCTGTTTATAAAATCACCATGTCGCAACTTATGGCATGGGTAGAGGCGGAATTTGCGCCCTTAATTACCAACCAAGATCAACAGCTCTGGCAAGATCCCGAAACGGGCTTCACTCGCCGTATGATTTCACCACCCGCCGCCGCCCTGCAGGCTGAAATGCTAGAATGTTTTTTGCCCAAAGCCCAGAGCATTATTTACCCCCATACGCCCAAACAGGGTTTAGAGCATCATATTTATATGTTGAATGGCGCGCTGACTTTAACCGTAGATGATAAAAAATATAATTTAGAACAGGGTGATAGCCTGCGGTATCAATTATTCGGCGCAAGTGAATTTGCCACATCAGCCAAAAAATCAGCAAAATATATTTTAACCATTATTTGAGACGACTATGACCGACAATTTCACCATATCATCTATCACCAGCACCACCATAGACGCGCATTTAACTGATTTGGCGGCTTTGCTAAAAGTCAATGTTGAGGACGGCGCCAGTGTCAGTTTCATCCTGCCATTCAGCCAAGATGACGCAACAGCATTTTGGGCCAATAAAATAAAACCATCATTACAAGCGGACAATTGCATATTGCTTGTCGCAATGCTCAACAATGAACTAGCAGGCTGCGTGATGCTAGATTATGATATGCCCGTCAATCAGCCGCACCGCGCCGACATCGCAAAATTATTGGTGCACCCCAAATTCCGCCGCCGCGGCATTGCCCGCGCTTTGATGGTGGAAATTGAACAACAGGCCATGGTGCAAAAACGCAGCACATTGGTATTAGACACTGCCAATAAAGCCGCCGAAATATTATATGAATCACTAGGCTATCAACCAGCGGGCAGCATACCGAATTTCGGTTTGAATGCTCAAAACCTACAATTAGAGCCTACGACTATAATGTATAAACTATTGTAGTAACTAGTAAATTATGGGTTGTCCAACCTGCGGCAAATTGCGCCATTTGATTTATGTCAATTTCACCCTATGCTGATGTAAATTGAACGATAGGATGGCCCCTCATGAATAACATCACATCAAACCATTATAATTTGGATAAATGCAACAATTGCCCGGTGCGGGATCTGTCTTTTTGCAATGCGTTAGATAACGGCGCGCTGGAAGAATTTTCAGCCCTTTCCAAAACCAAATCATTCCAAGATGGTCAGTTAATTTTTTCTGAGGGCAAAACCAATGAATATTTAGGCTCCGTCATTTTGGGCATTGTTAAAATATATAAATTATTAGATGATGGCCGCCAACAAATTGTTTCATTGGGTTTTCCTGGTGACATGCTTGGCAACATCATTGATTCTGAATATAATTATTTTGCCGAATCAGTTGGTGATACCAAAATTTGCTTTTATCAGGTCGCGCGTATCAACAATTTTGCCGAATCAAACCCTGCAATTTACCGCTCTATATTGGGCAAAACCACCGAACAATTAGGCCACGCCCGCGAATGGTTATTATTGCTTGGACGTAAAACCGCGCAAGAAAAAATAGCCTCATTCTTGTTATTATTGGCCGAACATCATAAAGGTGATAGCCCAAATCAAGCGTTTAAAATACCGCTTAAACGCCAAGAAATAGCCGATTTTTTGGGTCTAACCATCGAGACCGTTAGTCGTCATTTTTCCAATCTTAAATCCAAGCAACTGATTCGCGAATATGCAGGTCATATGCTGACAATTGTCGATTATGACCAGTTAAAATCCCTAGCTTAAGCCCCAAAAACATTGATCTGCGTCAAATGGCCCCACATTAAACCTATGTATAAACAATTGTTTATGCCGAAGTTTGACATAGATCAAAGATATATATTAAATCCCTTCTAAACTAATTTTACAAACTCAATGACAGGGATAGCTATGTCTATTTATTCAATTATATTTTTGGTTCTAACCACCATGTGCGGCTTGGTAGGAGCAGCTTTTGCGGTTGATTCGGTGTTTGCTTTCCATTCTTGGTTAACCGTTGCGATCAGTTTGGCATTTCTGTTTTGGGGCATTCGAAATTACACCACCGAGCCTGCCGATCAAAGCCGTTATATGGACGGCGTTGTAAGATGGGGCATCATCGCCACCATATTCTGGGGCATTGTTGGTTTTTTGGTCGGCATTGTCATCGCCACCGAGCTGGCTTTCCCAGAAGTTAACCTGTTTAAAGAAATGAATTTTGGCCGCTTACGCCCGTTGCATACATCAGCAGTTATTTTTGCTTTTTGCGGCAACGCACTCATCGCCTCTAGTTTTTATGTCGTGCAGCGCACCACCAGCGCCCGTCTGGCGCTTGGTAATTTGGCTTGGTTTGTATTTTGGGGTTATCAATTCTTCATCATTTTGGCCGCCACATCTTATGTTTTGGGTGTCACTCAAGCCCGTGAATACGCCGAGCCTGAATGGTATATCGACATTTGGCTGACCATTGTTTGGGTGGCTTACCTCATCGTTTTCATGGGCACTTTGTTCAAACGCAAAGAGCCGCATATTTTTGTTGCCAACTGGTTTTATTTGGCCTTCATCGTCACCGTTGCCATGCTGCATTTGGTTAACAATATGGCGGTTCCCGTGTCATTCTTCGGGGTTAAAAGCTATTCATTATTCTCAGGTGTGCAAGATGCGCTCACCCAATGGTGGTATGGCCATAATGCCGTGGGCTTCTTCCTCACCGCTGGCTTTTTGGGCATTATGTATTATTTTGTGCCCAAACGTGCCAACCGCCCTATCTATTCTTATCGCCTGTCCATCGTGCATTTCTGGTCGCTTATTTTCCTTTATATCTGGGCTGGCCCGCATCATCTTCATTACACCGCTTTGCCCGATTGGGCGCAGACATTGGGCATGGTTTTCTCCATCATGTTATGGATGCCAAGTTGGGGTGGTATGATAAATGGCTTGATGACCTTACAAGGCGCGTGGGATAAAATCCGCACCGACCCGATCATTAAAATGTTTGTTTTATCTTTGGCATTCTACGGCATGTCGACTTTTGAAGGCCCACTTATGGCCATCAAAGAGGTTAACAGCTTAAGCCATTATACCGATTGGACGATTGGTCATGTACATAGTGCCGCCCTCGGTTGGAATGGCATGGTTACCTTTGCCATGATCTATTACATCGTGCCAAAACTTTGGGGCAAAAAAGAAATTTATAGCCTTAGATTAGTCAATGCGCATTTCTGGTTGGCAACGGTTGGTATTGTATTTTACATCAGCGCCATGTGGGTGTCCGGCATCATGCAAGGTGTGATGTGGAAAACCTATAACGCCGCTGGCTTCTTAGAATATAGCTTTGCTGAAACCGTGGCTGCCATGTTCCCTTACTATGTAATCCGTACCTCAGGCGGCGTCCTGTTCTTAATTGGCGCATTGCTGATGGCGTATAATGTTTACCGCACCATCACCATGAGCAAAGAAGAAGAAGCCAACATCGAAACCGTAACTGAAGCTGCTGCTTAATCGGAGAAAAAAATGTTCAAATTTAAACATGAGCTGATTGAAAAAAATGCCACGCTGTTGCTTGTCGGGTCGTTACTTGTGGTGACCATCGGCGGTATTGTTGAGATTGCGCCTTTATTTTACCTCGAAAATACCATCGAGAAAGTTGAAGGCATGCGCCCTTACACCCCGCTCGAACTAAAGGGGCGCGAAATTTACATGCGTGAGGGTTGTTATAACTGCCACAGCCAAATGATTCGCCCATTGCGTGATGAGGTGGAGCGTTATGGCCATTATAGTTTGGCGGCTGAAAGCATGTATGACCACCCATTCCAATGGGGCTCAAAACGCACAGGGCCAGATTTGGCACGGGTTGGCGGGCGTTATTCTGATGAATGGCATGTCGCTCATTTAAAAGACCCCAAAGCTTTGGTGCCTGAAACTGTGATGCCTAAATATGCATTTCTGGCCGAAACCAAATTGGATTATACGCTGATCGAAAAAACCTTAAAAGCCAATTGGTGGGTCGGTGTGCCTTATACCGATGAGCAAATGGCCAATGCTAAAATTGATTTGGAAACCCAAGCTGAGCTAGATGGCGATGAGATTGACGGTTTTGAAGAAAGATACCAAAAAGCCAGCGCCCGTGTGTGGGATAACAACCCCAATATGATTAGTGAAATGGACGCTTTGGTAGCCTATTTGCAAATGTTGGGCACATTGGTTGATTTTGATCTTTATGACGCCAACGCCAACAAACGCTAACCCCAAACGCAAGGAGACAGATTATGGATTATGATGTTTTTAGACAATTTGCCGACAGTTGGGGCTTGGCCTATTTAACCGCCGTATTTGTGATTGTGGTGTTATTTGTATTCCGCCCTGGATCTAAAAAAATTTATGACGAATTAAGTAAAATCCCGTTAAAGGATGACGAACATGTCAAATAACCCCCCACATGAAAATAACCCGCAAGACATCATTCTTGATGTATTGCCAGAGCATGAAAAATCGCAAGTTGCGGCGGATGACCATTCAACCACGGGTCATGAATGGGACGGCATTAAAGAATTTGACAAACCCATCCCGCGTTGGTGGCTGTGGACATATTATTTGTGCATTCTTTTCTCTATCGGCTATATGATTGCTTACCCCGCCATTCCGTTGGTTAATGATTATACCAAAGGTCTGCTTGGTTGGTCGAGCCGTGATGTGGTAGAGAAAGACATTAGCGCTGCTAGGTTGGCACAATCTAAATATATAGACGCTTTACAAACCGCGTCTTTAGAAGAAGTTGCAGGCAACGAAGAATTAATGACATTTGCCGTTGAAGGCGGCAAATCAGCTTATGCGGTGAATTGTGTGCAATGCCATGGCAGCGGCGCGATAGGCTCCAAAGGTTATCCAAACCTAAATGATGATGACTGGTTATGGGGTGGCACGTTAGAAGATATTTATACCACCGTTTCACATGGCATTCGTTTTGATGAAGATGATGACACGCGCTATAGTGAAATGCCTGCATTTTTGACAGATGAGATTTTGGAAAAAGCTGACATCATCCAAGTGGCACATTTTGTACGGGCGTTTAGTGGGCTTGACCATGATGCGGGCGCAGCATCAGCTGGTGCCGAAATTTTTGCCGATAATTGCTCGTCTTGCCACGCCGAAGATGGCAAAGGTGACCAAGAACAAGGAGCGCCAAACTTAACCGATGCTGTGTGGTTTTACGGCTCTGAATTTGATGTGATTGTTGACACCATTTCGGGCGGTCGTAAAGGCGTTATGCCTGCATGGGCGCATCGTTTGGATGACACAACCATTAAACAACTAACCATGTTTATCCATTCGCGTGGTGGGGGACAGTAGCTCTTAACTGAGCATTGGCTTCACGCGAAATTGGGGCGGTGCAGGTAAACTGCACCGTCACATTTGTTTAAATCAGCTGCGAGATTATCCTCCTCACCCTCACATGTAGGTATAAAATGGCAAATTTAATCAACAATGTTAAAGACAACAAAACTGACGATGAACTGCACCCCATTGCCCACGGAGTAGAAGCGGTCAATGGCCCCCTCAACCGCGAGTTATTTGAAGCCAAAAAGAAAATTTACCCCAAACGTGCTAAAGGCAATTTTCGTAACTTTAAATGGGTCTCGATGATTTTATTATTGGGTTTTTATTATATCGGCCCGTGGATTAGATGGGATCGCGGCCCAACATCGCCCAACCAAGCCATTTTAGTTGATTTTGAACATAGCCGTTTTTACTTCTTTTTCATCGAAATTTGGCCGCAAGAACTTTATTATATCGCTGGCCTGTTGATCATGTCAGCCTTTGCATTATTTCTAGTCACCGCATCAGTTGGCCGCGCATGGTGCGGCTATGCCTGCCCGCAAACTGTGTGGGTTGATCTATTCATCACCGTCGAGCGCTGGATAGAGGGCGATCGCAATGCCCGCATGCGGCTCGATAAAGCCCCATGGACATTTCGCAAAATTTATTTGCGGGTGATTAAACACAGCATTTGGCTGATGATTGCCGCTGCCACAGGTGGTGCGTGGATTTTCTATTTTATGGACGCGCCAACATTATTCAGTCAGCTGATTCATTTTGAAGCCGCCGTTGTGGCCTATGGGACGATCATTTTCTTTGTGCTGACCACCTATACATTTGGCGGTCATTTGCGCGAGCAAGTTTGCACCTATATGTGCCCATGGCCGCGGATTCAAGCGGTGATGATGGATATCGACAGCTTGGTTGTCACCTATCATGGCACACGTGGCGAACCGCGCATGAGCGTAAAAAAGGCCAAAAAAGCCGCTGCTGCGAATGAACCTGTTGGCGATTGTGTCGATTGCAATATGTGTGTGGTGGTCTGCCCAATGGGCATTGACATCAGAGACGGCATTCAGCTTGAATGCATCACTTGCGGCCTGTGCATTGACGCCTGCAATGATGTGATGGATAAAGTCGGCAAACCGCGCGGCCTCATCGCTTATGACACCATAAATAACGAGAAAATCCGCCAAGCCAAGCGCCAAGCCACTCATGCAGACGGCATCAGATGGCCGTGGCACAATTACCGAAATTATATCTATTTGGGCCTGTTTTTGGTGGTGGGCTTTGTCATGCTGTATAGCCTCTCGACCCGTGATCGCTTTGCCATCAACGCGTTGCATGACCGTAACCCGCTTTATGTGCAATTATCCGATGGCAGCATCCGCAATAGCTTTGAGATTAAATTGCTCAATATGCAAGGCAAACTGCGCCACTTTGTCATATATACAGAAGGTCTAGAAGGTGCTAGCTTCACCACATCGGCAGGAAATCAAGCCGATGGAAAAGTGATCATCAGCATCGAACCTGACCGCGTAAAAGCCTTTAGAGCCTTTGTTGATGTGCATAAAGATAATTTGCCAACTGGCAAGCAGACAGATTTTAAAATCATTGCAGAAGAGATTAATGGCAATGAAACAGGCGTTTACGGCGCTAAATTTCATATGCCAGAGCAAGCAAAATAGAAAGTAACGTCATGTCCCAAATTCAAACCGATGATAAAAATCCCAAACAGTTTAAACTGACGGGTTGGCATTTTTTAGCCATTATGCTGTGTTTTTTTGGCACCATCATTGCGGTGAATATAGTTTTTGTCACCAGCGCTTTGGATGCTTTTTCAGGTTTGGTGGTAAAAAATTCATATGTCGCCAGTCAATTTTATAACGAGAAGATTGAGCAAGCCGAAAAGCAGAAAACCTTAGGATGGGATTTGGATTTATTGATCAATAAAGACGGCGTTGATTTCATTCTGCTCGACAAAAATAAACAACCGATTAGCGATAAATTAGTGACCTTAAACCTGCTGCCCAACCGCGATGCTGATGGTGATTTGCACTTTATTCTAAACGAAGCAGAGGCTGGCCATTATGTGGCAAAATTGCCCAAAGATGCGGCGCTGATCAATGGCATATGGTGGATTAAGTTAGATATTTTGCAAGGCGGCGAGTTATTCTACCATTATGAAGAAGACCGCCATTTGAATTTTACGAAATAACCAACCATGTTAAGCTGTTGCCCCGTTGATTACGCGTTAAATGACATCACCGAAATGCGCCAATCCAAAGGTTTGGATTGGACAGGTGATCTGGTGGCTGACCCCAGCCCATGGGTGACTTATGACCAAGACGGCTTGGCACAGTTAGATATTTTGGTGCCCGAAGCCTATTGCGCCGCCTGCATTGGGGCGATTGAAGGCAATTTTAAAAAACTCGCCTCAGTAAAATATGCGCGGTTAAACCTAACTCGCAAACGCCTGACCATAAGATGGGACGAAAATCTCAACAGCGCCAAAGACATGATGGTGGTGCTAGAATGGCTGGGTTATCATGGCCAGCCATTTAACCGCGATCAATTTGACAATCTACAAACCGACAGCTATCAGAAAAAATTGCTCACCTCATTAGGTGTGGCAGGTTTTGCCGCCTCTAACGTGATGCTTTTATCGGTTTCAGTCTGGGCAGGGGCGGATGTATCGACCCGCAATTTCTTCCATTGGATTTCGGCCTTAATCGCCATTCCCGCTTTGGCTTATTGCGGCCAAATATTCTTCAAATCGGCGTTTAACGCTTTGCGACATGGCCAACTCAACATGGATGTGCCAATCAGCTTAGCGGTGATTTTAGCCACTTATATCAGCATCAGTGAAACCATTGCAGGCGGCGCACATGCATATTTTGATGCCTCAATCACCTTGGTTTTTTTCTTACTTGCAGGGCGCTATTTAGACCTGTCAATGCGCCAACGCGCCCGCAGTGCCGCCGAGCAATTGATGAGCATGCAGGCCATCGCCGCCACCATTATTTTGCCTGATGGCCAGCGCCAAAGCATCAAGCTTGCTGACATTAAATTAGGCGATGAGATATTCGTTGCGATCGGAGAAAAAATACCTGTCGATGGCGAAATTATCGATGGCAAAAGTGATGTTGATAACGCGTTTTTAACCGGTGAATCCATCCCCGGTCTGTTTGCCATTGGCGATCAAATCCACGCTGGCGGCATTAACCTAACAGGCGCACTAACCATTAAAGTCACCGCGACGGGCGAAGACACCTTACTTGCTGACATCATCCGCCTGATGGAAGAGGCCGAGCGCACCGATGCCAAATATATCCGCTTGGCTGACCGTGTTGCAAAGTTATATGCCCCTGCAGTGCATATTTTGGCCGCCATAACTTTGCTCGGCTGGATGGCTTTGGGCAAAGATTTTAATGACAGCCTGTTCATCGCCACCTCGGTATTGATCATCACTTGCCCTTGCGCTTTAGGCTTGGCAGTGCCAGCGGTGCAAGTGGTCGCCTCAGGCATATTGTTGCGCTTGGGCATCTTGCTCAAAGACGGCATTGCGCTCGAGAAATTGGCCGACATCGACATGGTGGTTTTCGACAAAACCGGTACACTGACCATGGGACAGCCCAAGCTGATCAATGGCAATGAGATAAGCGACGAGGCGATACGGGTGGCAGCTTCTTTAGCGGTGAATAGCAAACACCCATTGTCGCAAGCCATAGTCAAGGCGGCAGATGCGCGTGGCTTGAAATACACCGCAAACAACAATGTGCTGGAACAGATTGGCCAAGGCTTATATGATGAAAAAAGTCAAATAAAACTCGGCAAAAGGATTTATGCCGCACCCGAATCGATACAAGTAAAAGAAGACATTCAAGCCGAGTTTTATTTGAGCATTCACGGCAAAAAACCGATACGTTTTGCCTTTGAAGACGGCTTACGGCCTGATGCCAAACAAACGGTAGAAAAATTTAAAAAATCGGGTTTGGAAGTGGTGATATTGTCAGGCGATCGTGCGGCTGCGGTTAAAAACATTGCCGATATATTGCAAATTAAAAACCATCAAGCAGCCTTAAGCCCCCAAGATAAATTGGCCTTTGTGCAGGCACAACAAGCGGCAGGTAAAAAAATATTTGTCATTGGCGATGGCAGCAATGATGCCCCCGCCTTAATTGCCGCTCATGTCTCTATGTCTCCAGGCAGCGCTTCAGATGTCAGCCAATTAAGCGCCGACCTTATTTTCCAAAGCCAAAGCTTAAGCGCCGCCTATAAAGTGTGGCAAGTGGCAAAATTTTCACGCGGCCTGATCAAACAAAACATAGCCCTCGCCATTGCTTATAATGTCATTGCCGTGCCAATCGCCATTATGGGTTTAGCCACGCCATTTGTGGCGGCGATTGCCATGTCGACCTCATCAATGATTGTAACGCTCAACGCTTTGCGCCTTAGGCTGAAAGAGGGAGGCTTGTCATGAGTGGTTTGTTGTTTTTGATACCCATAGCCCTGTTTTTAGGCCTCATCGGCCTCGCTGGGTTTTTATGGACATTGCGCAATGGCCAATATGATGACATTGACGGCGCGTCTGAGCGCATATTAGATGACCGATATGACGATAAGCCAGACGTCTAACCACTTGGCCGCATCATCCGCTCGATATAGGAAATGAGATAGCTAACCCCCGCAATGCCGATATAGATGCTATGTTCTAGCAATTCGGCGCGGTCGCCAACCACAATGTCAAACGCACAAAAACCTGTAAATGTTAGCAATGAGATTTTAAGTGCAGCGTTATAGATATTTAAATTTCTGTTCTTACTAAAAATTTGCAACCATAAAAATATCGCAAAAAATAGCGATATCGCCACCTCCCAAATGCCAGCAAACCACAAGATTGGCCCCACAAGATTGGCCGATAATTCCATATTTGTAATATAAGTTAAAAATTGCCAACCACGGTCTTTGCCATACCATGTCAAAACACCCATATCGGTTTGGTAGAGAAATTTATCCAGCCCGTTAAACAGCCAGAAAACCAGCCAAAATAAGGCCAAATAAGAAGTGAAATTACGATTTTTGGTTTTAATCATGAGGTCTCTTATAAATTTGCAGTTTAGTATAAATTACACATTTTTGTTTAAAATTGCCTTAAAATTTCAAGTGTGTCAGGTATATCATCTGTCATCACGTCACCGGCATATTCAATAAACGACGCCCAAATATCGCAACGTTTTAACACCGCGCGATATTGCCGCTCACTCATGCGTTTGTTCAGCGCCATAACCTGTTCAGGCCGAAACACCCGCTCCAAATTATACTGAGTTTTGAGCAATAAGTCATTAAATTCAACCAGCGCATCACCGCTTAATATTTTGCATTTGCGCTGGTAAATGCGCGCCAAACGGGTTTGTAAATAGCTAGCAAAAATAAACGCTTGGTTAAGCTTGGGATATTCAGGGTGGTTAATCGGCAATTCATCGCGCAGTGCCGAAGTGGAAGTGAATTTCTTCATTAAAATTTCGGCTTCGCTGATTTTCACCACAATGTTTAAATCACAATCATCACCGCCCGATGTTTGGCGAAACACCAAATCTTCTTGCTGTTTTTTAATGTGTTTATAGGTCGCGCCATGCCTAAAAGTGATCAAACGTTCGGCCATCAGCAGGTCTTGCACAAAACTAATATAGTCACCCGCCGCCAAAACCGGGCAAAATTTAACCAACGCCGCACCATAGGCAATGTGGTTTACATCTTTCAAAATGGTGGTTTGATCCTGTGTCGCCGCCGACGCAAAATGGGCTTGTCCCAAGCATAAGGCATAGATTATGCCTAATTTTATCATCAAATATTTCAACAATATGCCCTTTCACCGCCACATATTTCAACCATAATACGAACCAAACCCGTATTATATTCTAGTTTAAAGCGCCGAAAACTGCAATATTTGATTGCCATTGGCTAAGTTTTTTGAATATGATCTAATTCTCAATGGTTGTGAGTTAAAGGCAAGATTATGGAATTAAAATGGCTAGAGGATTTTCTGAGCTTGATCGAAACCGGCAATTTCTCTAAATCTGCTGAAATAAGACACGTCACCCAACCTGCTTTTTCGCGCCGTATAAAATCGCTAGAACATTGGATTGGCACAGATTTGGTTGACCGCAACAAATTTCCCATCACCATGACGCCTGCGGGCAGGGCGTTTCGCGGCACGGCGGAAGAAATCATACGTCTGCTTTACAGCACCAGAGATGAAATTAAAAACGGCCATCGCGCGCATAAATCCAACCTCAATATTGCCGCCTTGCACTCTTTGGCGATATGCTTTTTCCCCAAATGGCTGACCGAAATTAAGCCGCATCTAGGTGACATTAGCATTAAAATCAGAGCCCGCGATTTGGCCGAATGCATGCAAGCCTTAACCGAAGGCAGTAGCGATTTCTTTTTAGCTTTCGGCCATCCCAAAGTCCCAGTTTTGCTAGATAGCAGCCAATATCCATATATCATCCTATCGCAAGACCGCTTGGTGCCAGTCTCAAAATTAAATGACAAAGGCAAACCCATGCATAAATGGCCTGGCACCGCCAAAAAACCCGCCACCATTTTGGCCTACACCCCAGGCAGCATGTTGGCCAAAATTGTTGAACAAGTATGGCACATCAACGAAATGCCCGAATATAACATCGTCTACGAAAACTCAATGGCCGAAGCCCTAAAAGGCATGGTAGAAGAAGGCCACGGCATTGCATGGCTACCTCTATCAAACATTCAAAACGAACTCGAAAGTGGCAAACTAGGCCTAGCCATCGACGTAGATAAACCACGCTTCAAGACTTGGGAAACCGAACTAGAAGTGCGGCTCTACAGACTAAAAAACCGCAACAGAGACTCGGTCGAGAATCTATGGAAGATAGCCAGCCCCAAAGTCAAAGTATAGCTAACTTTCTTATGTTTCTAACAACGGTAGAGGCAGGTTCACTTGCGGCAACTCCTGCACAAACCATCAACATCACAACTTTTCAGCTATCACTGGGCAGCGTCCTGCCTAAGCTCTGGAAGTCTGCATTTTTTCGCTCGGCTTCGCCTCTCTTTTTCGCCCACCTGTCGGTGGACTATAAGCACTAGCGTGCGTTCGCTCCGCTCTCTTGCCACGCCTAACGGCGACGCGCAGTCGCGCTTGCCTCAGCCTAAAGGCTTCGGGCCCATTTTCCACGATAAGCACATGGCAACAAGTACAGAATTTGTCGATAGGCACCGAAATTTGGGGTTCCGCCAAACTCCAGCCCACTAAGCGTAATGTAGTTGATTGGGGTGGTGAGTTTGCACTCGACCAGCGGCTGAGTGGCTTAGCAAGCGATGCGGAGCATCGCGCACGCAGTGGCCTGACATAAAAAGGTTTATCTTTGGCAAGGGCCAAAGATAAACCGCACCAATCATTCTAAAAGAATGATATGGAGCGGTTAAAGGGCCAACCAAAGGTAGGATATGTAAACCAATGAACACTATTAAACCCG
>NVUH01000029.1 GCA_002401855.1 Hyphomicrobiales bacterium | reverse complement strand
TCTTGCATTTAGCGGTTCAATTTTAAATCTACAGTCAAATCTAAAGTGGACTAGTTTTGCGCCGCCCTAGTGGTAGAGTTTTACTCTGCCCTTGACATTGCCATTGAATACAAAGAAAGCATTTCACCAAGTACAGAATGAATAGGGTTTCCAGCAGTACCCAGTACTCCACTACCAGTACCGAATAGATTTAACTCCGATCCAAATACTTGTGATAAAAATATAAATGATATATCTGTATCAGGGTTTGGTGTACTAAAAAAGTTCGTAGAAGACGCAGCTTGTGCTGTTCCTGAAAGAGCAAATATCGCAATTAACACTGTTTGCACCGCAATCATAATGAGACCGATTACCACTGCTGCAAAAATGGCTACTTGATCTGTATTTTTCCGTGACCATTTTATGTTATTTGCTGTGAACGCCAAAACATCCCTAACGCCAAATTGCCCGATTGAGCTTGGGTTGATCATGGGGTGATTGATAGGAATTAATCTTGCAGAGCTAAATATTAATGCTAAAAGGTAGGCGAAATGACCAAAATGAAGTCCCAACGCCCTTATGCGAGGCAAGATTTCTGGCATCATCGCATATCTAGCAGCAGCCTTGAAGTTGCTTTTATTAATCCAGTTTTTTTGATCGTTTACGACTTCTTGCAAGATATAATCCCTAAAAATTTATTAAACTTAAGTACAAATATAGTATAAAATGTATAAATATTAATTAATACAGTAAATATACTATGAATAAGCATGAATTGAAAACAATTTGCGATAAAGCAATCAAAGTAATTCCAAAGAACACCAATGGAGCTGATAAAGCTGATCTGTTGGTATTGTTTGCAGTGGAACTTGGATTAACTCATTTATTGGTTGCCGAGGCGCGACCAGATAAGGAATGGTATTTTGATTTGCCAGAAAAAGCCCCTGAGCTATATCAAGCCAGAAATGACAAGCGCGAACGCCCTCATGTGTTTATTCAGCGGGTTTATAAAAAATGGCTAGGTAAAGGGCTTGCGCAGCACCACGTGTTGCACTTGGATAAACCCTTATATTATGCGTTTCATAACTGGCGTAGGCATAATGACATGCCAAATGAATTGGATTTACCAAGTAAAGAGCAAGTCAATGATCGTGAATTGGCAGACTTAGATTCGGATAATCTGCCATACCCTTCTTATTCAAATGCGCTTAAAAACAAGATTAGGCTTTATAACGCTGCGCGTAATCGGAAAAACTTGCAAACAAAATAGAAAACATGATATATTCATATATAGGCATAATGAATATTGGAGATTAAATCATGGCAAGCACAAGTTTAACATTAGGCGCACATTGGGAAACATTTATTAAAAATGAAGTCGCCAGTGGTCGTTATGGATCGGCCAGCGAAGTTATTCGTGATGCCTTGCGTAATCTGGAAGAGCATAAAAGCAAGCTATCGGCATTAAGAACCCATTTACGCGCGGGCGCACAGCAAGCAGAAAACCAAGAATTTGTTACCGATTCTCTTGATGACATGCTTACGGAGTTTAAAAGTAATTAAATGACTCGGAATTTCAAACTCACGCCCGTTGCAAAAGAAGACTTACGTTCTATTTGGATTTACAGCTTTCAGAACTGGGGTGAAGCACAAGCAGATAAATATGTGACCGAGATTTACAATCGGTTTGAGTGGCTTGCTGATAACCCGCAAATTGGTAAACAGCGCGATGATGTTGAGCAGGGTTACTTTTGCTTTATGCAAGGCTCACACTTAATCTTTTACATTTGCGAAGGCGCAGACATACATATTATTGGTGTTCTGCATAAGTCTATGGATGTTTTAAATTACTTCGATTCTTAAGTGAACATTAAAAGCTAAATTAATCAAAGCCGCGCAATTGCGCGGCTTTTTGCATTTATATTTAAAGGGGAAGCCGAGAGGCTCTGCCTCTTCTCTCCCCTAAAGTAAAATAAACATCGACCGTGGCTCATTGCATTGCGCCCGCACCATTTCGATGTAGATTTTCCTTGTCCCCTCCCATCACCGTCCTCGGCGGAACCCAAGGGTTATTGCGAAACCAATAACCCTAAAATTCAAGAGGACAGACAAATGACAATATTTTACGCGCAGCCATATGATATTTCAGCAACAGGCTTTTATTTCGAAGATTCAGAGGTTTATAAAGCTAAGATCGAGTCAATCGTGAATGATTATGGTGACGAGGTCGAAGAATTTGAAATTCAATTCATTGATGGTTCAAGTTTAGATTGTGAGCTGGTCAAAGCCATTGGCGTTCATCAAGGCAGTGTCTTGGACATTATGGAGGCACTGGATGATTGGGACGACAATCAAAAACTAAACGTCATTATTGCCGTTGGTGAATGCGGATATGACTTTGATTTTAAAACAAATAATCCAGATGATTTTGAAGTCGATATTTACCACGATATGGATATGAAAGACATGGCGCAAAGCTTTGTTGATGACGGTTTATTTGGCGATATCCCCGCCAGCATCATCAATTATCTAGACATGGACGCAATAGCCCGCGATTTATCCTGCGATTATTCCGAAACTACAATTGCGGGTGAACGTTATGTTTACCGCTGCGCGTAGGAGTAAATAATCATGACAAAAACAGTTCAAACAAATGATTATAGCGCGGGACATCCTTGGTATTATAAACTTGATGGCAAGGTTTTAACGCCTAAGCAGATATTAGCTGATGTGATGGAATCGGGCTATCAAGGGTATATGCAAGATGATATTAAAAAACTAAACAAAAAAGCGGAGCCAATGCGCTCCGCTGGCATTCGCAAATTTACTTTGCAAATCAAAGAGAGCTTAAGATCTAATATTTCGCAATACCGTAAATATGCGCGTGAATTGGCACATGTGCGTAAACATCCTGAACTATTAGCAAGTCAACCCATTTGCAGCGATGTCCATATGAGTATGAGCCTTAAGCACAACCATATTTATAATGATTTTGGGCATTTGGTATATTTGGAAAGTATAAAATCGAAGCAAATGGATTTATTTAATTTTTAGTTTTTTGATGAATATTGCCATTCTTCATCACCCCAACCCTCATAGCCCATTGGCGGATATGAGTTTGGGGTTTTACAGCCCTGACGGAAGCGATTGCATTCATCATACCATAGCCAATAAATAAGCTGATGTGAAAGCGTCCAATCTTCATGTGGGTTTTTGTCAAAGTGAACAACCCATTTGGCGAAATCTATATTTTCTTCTGCCTCAAGCCAAGCTACATAATCCCAATGTACTTTGGTCATGATGATGATTTCATCAAGTCCTGCTGCATTTTTATAAATGCGGGTGACTGTTTTATATTCGGGATGATTGGGAAGGTTTCTGAAATAATCCATGCGATCAGAGTATCAAATTTCATTCTGATCGCACAATATAAAAATGTTTTTCTAGCGTTCAATATCTTTGTTCTTATTATGGGATGGCGCTGCAATTGGTTTGAACGATTTTTTCAAATCACCTTTTGTAAAGCTGTGCTTTACGGATTTTGGCTTTGGCGCAGGCAATCCCATTTTAATGCCTAATGCACCTCTGGCAGCTATATTTAAAGCTGGTGTCCGTGACCACCGTGGCGGTGGTGGATGTGGCGCGGTATTGTCCTTATCCCGAATGGTTTGATTATCTTTTTGTGGGCTGGCTGCAAGCTTAAATGGTTTTTTGATTTCATCTACCATTGGGCTTTTCCCGTCCAATATTCACCCCAATAGCCGTTGGCTATTCCGCTTGTGCTCATGGGTAAACTGCGTAAATCGTCAGGATAATGCGAGGGATATATCTGCTCATAATTGCGTTGTAGTGATCGCTCAATACCAATTTTGGCAAATAAATGCGTGATTAATGCGATGTCGTGATTTAGCTCCATGGCCTCGTGGTGATCTGCAATGTCATTGGGGCTGATAAAATAGCCGCCAATGGATGCGGCTTGGCAAAGTTGGTGCAATTCCAAATGCAGCGTGATTTCAAACATGTTTGAAACGGGGTTTTGGCCTGTCATGGTGGCCTCCTATTTGAATGTGTGGTAAATGTGGTGTGATTGTCGGGAGTGGTTGCACCACTCCCGCCCTTTGTCATTTACTAATTTTTGTCGTGCAAATTAACGCCTAAATCTTTAAATTCAGGGTCTTTGAACCACGGGGTTTTGTGACCAATAATTGGGTTCATGTTTTCAATGAACACCAATTGTTTGTTGTCATGCATGCGCATCAGTTCATCAGGATAAGCAAGCTGGCGTTGCGTGCCAGTGGTGGTTTCGCTCATAGTTTCGGTGTCAGAGGTCGTTAAGCCGCCCTTACCGTTGCTTCTGCCAAAGGCGCGTGACAATGCCGTACTGATATTCCAGACTGTAGTCACACCGCATAGAGCCGAGAAATATTCCGCCGTAAAGCGATCCCGCGATCCGAAATATTGGATCATGCCAGCGTTGGAAATAAACGTTTCCCAACCATCACCATAAATGCGCTTTAGCTGTGATAAATCTTGGCATATGCCCCAGATTTGAATGCCGAACCCAGCCATTAAACCGAAGGCTTGTTCTAGCATTTCCAAGCGTCCGAGGGCTGGTAATTCATCCAGTAAGAACAATACGGATTTTTCTGGCTTGGCCTCAATATTACGGGCGTTGATGGTCAAGGCTTGTTGAATTAACAAGCGCAACCACCGTCCATAGGTATTCAAACGATCCGCAGGCAGCACCAAATAAATGGTCATTTTTTCGGTTTTCAAATCCTCAAAGCTAAAGTCAGAATGTGACAGGCTTTCACGGATACGATTACTGTCCAAGAAATGAGTTTGTGCCTGCGCTGATGCAATCACGTTGGCGAGGAGCTTCTCGTCTTTTTGCAGACTTCTAGCCCCTGTACTTGCTACAATATGATGTGGGGATTGAAGCATGCGCTCGAACAGTTTTTTGAATTCGTCACCGTCCAATAAGAGTAAATCCCTCACTCTGCCAAGATTGCGATTTCCTGCTTCATCTTTGTTTGTAGCAACATAGAGAATAATCCCATGAACTAACGCTTTAGATTCTTGCAACCAAAACTCTCCACCACTGCCTGTTGGTGTGTGCAGCGCATCAGCGATTAACATGGCATTCTCGGCCATATCAACATCACCTTTGACTAACCAATCCATCGGGTTAATACGCGCAATGTCTAATCCAGTAATGCCCCACGGATCAACCACATGAACCTTTTGCCCCATGCTTGTGCGATGTTTGGCCGTAATCATGGCATTCTCGCCTTTGGGATCAATTGTGATGATCGAACCCCTGTATTTAAGCAAGTTAGGAATAATCATCGACACGCCTTTACCGCTGCGGTTTGGCGCAATGGTAAGCAAATGGCGATCACTTCTATAACAAAGTGAAAAGGGCGTTTTTTTATGCTGAAAATTGCCAATTCGAAAACCATTTGTCCCAATGGCATGGTGTTTATTTAAATGATCTTTATTTGCCCATTCGGATGACCCAAATGTGGTTGGCGGCTCTAAAAACCTCTTTGCAGCTTCCCCAGCCCAATATCCAAAGCCAATGGCAAAGGCCAAAATTGACACAAATGGCATTAAACTTAATCCCCAAAACCCATTATCAAATAGGGCAAATAATAACATGACACTTGCAATGGCAATCGCAAGAATCCTGCGATAGATCTTGGCTTGGGGCGACATGAACCAACCAAGACCAAAACCAGTTGCCCCTGACACAGCAATTGAAATGAACTTGAGATGTGTTGGCACATAATAGTAATCATTCCCATCAAAAAACCCCGCATATGCAGGATTTCCTCCCATGATTAAGATCGTTGCCGCCGTAACCGCGCCCAATTTAATGAGCGACTTTGTAGTTGTTTTACGCATAATATTTCTCCAGTTGTTTGCGTTATTAACAAACTGAGAAAATCATAAAAACGGGGGTAAAAAAATTGGTAGAAACGGGGTAATTAGGGTAATTGTGGAGAAGTGTTAAATGGGTGTAATTGGGTGTGTTAATGGTTGTTTAGGTTGAAACAGGCAATTTTTAGCGATTTAACGAACACAAAACATGATTTATGTTCGTTACAATATAATAACGAACACGGGTGAGTGTTAGGAATATCATTTTGAATTGGCTTAATAATACGCCTAATAAACCAGTGAATCTCAGGGTGAAAATGGGGTAATTAAGTACGTCACTTTAATTGGATGTAATTGGGTGTATTATTGGCTTGACTAATTGGATGTAATTGGGTGTATAATTGGTTGCTATGATAAAAACAGACAATTTAAAAATCACATCACGTATTCTTTCGATCATATCAGAAATTGAAGAATTTAAAGGTGCTTGGCGTGCTTTAGGCACGTTAGCTCCTGAACGATTATCAGCATTGCGCAGAGTGGCAACAATTGAAAGCATTGGTTCATCAACACGTATTGAAGGAAGCAAGCTTTCAGATCGTGATGTTGAAAAACTCTTAGCCAAATTAGAAATAAAATCATTTGATACTCGTGATGAGCAAGAGGTTGCTGGTTATGCAGAGGTGATGGAGACAATTTTTCAGTTTTGGGAAGAAATTCCGATTAGTGAAAATTATATTAAACAATTGCATGGGGATTTACTGGTTCACAGCAGTAAGGACGAACATCATAGAGGCAATTATAAAACGACTTCCAATAGTGTCGCCGCCTTTGACGAACATGGCAAACAGGTCGCAATTGTATTTGAAACAGCATCGCCCTTTGATACGCCTAGATTAATGCAGGAACTTGTTGAGTGGTTCAATCAGACCATTAGCGATAAAATTCTGCATCCGTTGTTGGTTTCTGCAATTTTCACCGTGGTGTTTCTAGAAATACATCCATTTCAAGATGGGAATGGGCGGTTGAGTCGTGTGTTGACCACTTTGATTTTATTAAAGGCTGGATACGCCTATGTTCCCTATAGCTCATTAGAGAGTGTAATTGAACAGAGCAAAGAAGGTTATTACCTCGCTTTGAGGCAGACACAAGGCACGATAAGAACAGAGGATCCCAATTGGCAGCCTTGGGTTATGTTCTATCTTCATGCTTTGCAGCAGCAAATGAAACGCCTTGAGAAGAAAATTGAACGTGAAAAAATTGTTCTGGCGACTTTGCCTGAAATATCGGTTCAAATTTTGGAACAAGCGCGAGAACATGGACGTGTAACTATCGGTGATATGATTAAGCTGACAGGCATAAGCAGAAATACGCTTAAGGAACATTTTCGTATACTGGTTGAAAAAAGTCATTTAATTATGCATGGTAAAGGGCGTGGTATTTGGTATGCGTTAATATAGCAAAATACCGATGATGCCTAAAAAATTTAAGCAAAATTATGTGCAAAAGCTTTTCGAGATTTGAATGAAAAGTATTTCATTAATGCGTGTTCCGCATAAGGATCTCTTAAGCGCCGAATACGTTTTAAATTGGTGTCCCACTTGTCTGTATTGTTGTCGAATTTTGGTTCAAAAGTCTTCTTGTCGCCTTTCCTTTGAAATGGCAGGTAAGATGAAGAAAAATAAGAACACAATGCTGGCAATTCATTTCCATTAGTCTCATTAAAAGAAGCCAGTAATTCTTCATGCTTTTTTATCCAACCAGGAAGGAATACCATTTCCACTAAGTTGTCTAACTTGGAAAATGATACGCACCCGCTTGCATTAAAAACACACCAGTCCAAAATATTTAAATTAACATGTATACCAGTATCAAATCGTATAATGTCGTATTTTTTTGAATCGTAACAATTTTCAATAATGTAGGTACTTTCTTTAGTTTCTTCTTTATCTCGTTCTCTTGTAATTTCCTTATTAGTCAAATTTTTTAAAAGTACCTCATCATTGTTATCCAGTTTAAATAACGTCCCTTCATATGGGTTTCTTTGACCTTCTTCACGTAAAGAAATATCACAAGGTTGAGCCAAGAAAATATAAGATGAGTCTTTTGATTTAAAGACATCACCACTTTGTAAAGGAGAGTGTATAAGGTTAATAGTGCTTTCGTTCATCCAGATTTCTTGATTTCTTAATTTGTTAAAATAGTCTTTTGAAAACTTTTTGTCTTTAATTTCAAATGAATTTTGCTTAGCAATATTGCGTAAAATTTTAAGTCGGTTTAAATAATTGGGATTGTTTATAATAAAGTCGTGTGTGGCCGATTCTTGCGCTAGACTGAGTAATCGATAAATTACATCAATTTCAGAAGCACCTTCTTTGAGTGAGTTTTTAAATATTGATTTTTCTAACTCGTAAACATTTCTATTTTCGAGTTCGTGGCAAGCTTTCTCAAGCCCATTCACCATGTTTTCTTTTAAACCATCAGTAATCAATGAGCATACTTTTCTAAGAAAAATTGTCATCAATGTCACTGCTAATCTATTCTCAACACTTATGCTCTTACGAGTTAAACTACCTTTTGACATGACAGAAAACATATGTGATTTAATTTTACATTTCTCATTTAATTTATCTTTATATTCAATCCTTTTATCTTCAGCCTGATTGTCGTTTGCGCAAGTATGAGTAAATAAAATACAGTTGGCCTCATTGAATTCAGCATCAAAAATTTCAGATATTATCTCTAAGCCGAATTCTTCTTTTAGCCCTTCTTCAGAAAAATCCAAATCTACAATGAATAATGTTTTCTCGTTATTTATTAAATATTTATCTTTAGTTTTTGCCCATGATTTTTGTGAGAATGTTTCAAGATTTGCGGCGTTTTCAAGAGCTTTTTTAACCGCGATTAGAGAGACGCCTTCGTTCCCTTGTATTTCCAATTTTTCTGAAATACCAGCCAAATTACCTTCGTCTAGCGCAGAAAGTTTTTCTACTAATTCGGCTCTCCAAATAACCTCGTTACTGTCGTAGATAATGTCATTTATTACGTCACAGGAATTGACCAAACTCATGTCTTCTACATCAACTCGGGCTTTTACGTTATCAATAATTTGAGCGGTTAAGCTATCTTTAGATTGATTTTTGGAGAAAAAATCATCAATCCAAACAATTTTTTCGATATTATTAGCGGCAAGTATTTGTTTTTGAAATCGGACAACGTCATTCATTAATCTTCATCCCCTTAAGATCTACTCTAAATTTATAAAGTCTTTCATTCTTATTGCGGTCTGGTAATAATTCAATAGAACAATTTTCTTGTTTTAATAAAGTACTAACTATATATAAACCCAATCCCTGACCGAACTCGCTAGATTTGTCTGTAACGAAGATATCAAAAATTATTTCCTCAATTCCAGTGCGTACACCTGGGCCGTTGTCCCATATAGTAAATGAGGTGCCATCAATAGATATACTAATTTCCTTGTTGAATGGTTCTGATAATGCTTTTTGATTTAGCCAATATATGCTGTTTCTAAATAAATTATCTAATATTTGTGTTAATTTGCCACGGCTATACTTTACATCAAAATCCAAAACGGGCTGATTAATATGAATGCTGACTTTGTCGACATTCAAGCGGTGTTCCCTGAATGAGATATAGTCAGTGATCGCATCATATACACTTAAGTTCTCTTTTTTTATAATCCGATTTCTAAGCATAGGATTTAATATTGAGACATTTTTGGCAATTATTTTGATATCAGATTCTATAGAAACAATAGATTTTGATAACTTAAGATCTTTTATCTCTAAGTTTTTGAGATTAGATTTTAATTTATTGGTATTTAAATTTATATTGTCCAATTGTGGGTAAATTTCATGAGCTACAGAAGCGGCGCTTAGGCCAATTGCAACGTGATTATGAAAGTTGTCAATTTGGTCGTTGAAATTATCAATTCGATCAATTATTTTTTGAGCGGAGATCCTGTGATTTGACAAAGTTGAAAGGAAATCGTTATAAGCAATAGCATCTTCTTGAACTGAAGTAGAAATATTTACTAATTCTTGTTCCAAACGAATAATTTCATTTTTTGATTTTTCATCAAGTAACATGTCACTTAAAATAGCATCGGTTGCCTTTTGAGCCGAAGCAATGGCCCTTTGCGTTTTTGCACTTTTAACGGCCTGAGATTTTTTACTAGCTTCTGCTTGGTTTGTTATAGTTTGTATTTCAACGATTGCATCTTCAGCGCTATAATTTTCTGGTTTTTTGGATTCTATTTCATCTTTTTTTCTTTTAAACTCTGTTGCAAATCGGCGTGATCTATTTAGAAATCCATTAGAAAAACTTAACATTGTCCGCAGTAACAACATGTAGCCGTTATAGTATTGATCATGCACATAGCCTTGACGGTCAGATTTTTCTTTTAAATTAGAATTGTGCTCAATTGATAATGCTACATATCCTATCGTGTTTGCAGCTCTTAATGAATAGCTAGCTTCACCTGACCTTTTGTCATCGGAGAATCCTATCCAATCGTTATTACCACCATCCCCCATTTTGAAACCATCTCGAAAAGCGGAAATACCTGCTAATTCTTTAACAATATTTTTATTAATTACGTCATTTTTAGCATTTATGAAGTAATAATAAAAACTGGCTTCAAAATCACCAGGATAAGAAAGAGGTTCATTTTCATGAAGAATGTCTTCCCATGAAATTTGGTGTGTAAATTTTATCTGATAAACATCATCTTCTAAGTAAGAAATATCGTATTCATTCAGATTTTTTTTAGTGCCCAGGCCTTTGAAAAAGGATTTACCATTATCACTTGCAATATAGTCTTTATATTGTGCCTTATCTTTAGTTTGATTTCCTTGATAAAAATGGAGCTTTACGAAACCAGTAGCAAACAGCACTTTGTCGATCACTTTAAATTCGAGTTTTACAACTGATGCATTTTTATATTTTTCATCAAAGACATTAAGATCAATCTCTTTTCCATTAATTTTTAAGTATACTTTAAAATCGTTCAGATGGCCGAATGGTGAAAGTAGCCCTGATATCTTTGATTGCAATCGTTTAGTGTTTTGTTGACCCTCCCATGGTAAGAGTTCTCTAAGACCAACTAAATCTATTAGAGTTCCTGTCTCTTTTTGTCCTTTGATATTTTTTTCGGAAATCTTGACTTGGTCGACCGTAGTACCACTAGTAAAGTCATCCCAATTAAAGGCCACTTCTAAACCCTCTTCATTTGGAACAAAATAGGTGCTAATTCTAATGGTATTAGCAAGCTTCATTGATCCTAAACGCCCAAGCCCTTTATCACCAGTATAGCTTCTTTTATGTTTTTTTGTTTTTTTACCAGCCTTTTTAAGGCCTCTTTTTTCAGAGTTACTTACAGTTAACCAGCCATTTATTATTTGTTCACGGTTCATGCCAGTTCCGTTGTCCCAAATCGTTATTTTTCCGAATTGAAAGTTATTCCCAAAAGGCTCTTTATATGTAGTGTCAATAGTTATGATGCAAGTATCCGCGTCTGCGTCATAACTATTTTTAATTAATTCGAGTAGTGCTTGCTCTGAGTCCGTAATAAGTTCAGCACCCAATTGTCGAATTACATGAGCATCAATTTTTAACCTAAGGTCAGTGGACTGGTTACTCATTTTGACATTTCCTCATAACAAGAACCGTCTCTTTAGTCATTGTTTTACTAGCATTGTTTCTTGCAGGCATTCTTTTTCCCAAAATGTCCCTATTTATTTCATAAATAAACTCACATTCTTTTGCTTCAAGCAGTTCTCTCAATATTTTATTTAAAGGTACTTCAACACCACCAATATTTCTATTTCCTAAAGTCCACGCCATATATCCGCCGCCTTTTAGATAACTTAATATATTTGGTAGAGAGCTATCTAAGTCAGCAATAAACGAAGACAGCCTTTTTAATCCGTCTTTGGTTTTAGTTGAAATATTATTGTAAGTTTCTTTAAAACTTGGAGATAATGATAAAAGGTATTCAGCTTTTTTTAGGGCATCTTTTCTAGACCCACCAAGGCCTGCGCTATCTATTGAGGAACTGTTTTTCAGAAGATTCTTTGGGACGATAGCCCTTAAATCTTCTGTATCTATCCATTGCAAAGGTAAATAAGAATATTGTCCATATGGAACCGTTGTGGAATTATCTCCGTAAGGGGGAGAAGTAATCATTAAATCATATTGTTTTACATTGCTTGCTACAGGTTGGTTCACATCTTGTAACTTCAAGTCTACTTTACTAATAAAACGTCCAGATTTCAAACTACCGTTTTTTTCATGTATTTGTTTTTGCTCAACTCGAAAACTTAAATTTTTGTCAAGTTTCTTAAGAAATACCTCAATGGGGTTAGAGACATTTTCGATAATTTCTTCTTGCTTAATATGCAGTTTGTATGTGGAGCTTCTTGAGTTGCAAGTTTTGCGAACTGTATCACAAAGTACTAACCAAAAAAACCGTCTCGCCCATGGTTGTCTTTCTTGTTTAATAGCTCTCCGAAGTTTACACAAACCTATTTGGACTCGAGGGATAAACCACTTATTTAGGCCAAAAAATGATATATCAACTTCTGTAGAATTATCACTTTGAATACTATGCTTTAAATCATTTATTTTTATTTTCAGCGCATCAATAAAAAGAGGGCTAGCCTTAACCTCACATGATAAAATTGCTAAAGGATTGATGTCGGTTCCAAAAAAATCAAACCCTCGGATCAAGGCCTCTCCTAACGTTGTTCCAGATCCCACGAAAGGATCGAAAATAGAATTAATAGATGGATCTTGTCTTTTCAAGATGTCAATTAACTCTCCTTGCATTTCTGGTACCATCATTGCAGGATAACTTATGAACGCATGGCAGTGGTTCCTTCGTGACCGACCTTTAAATGCCCAATACTGTTTATCAAGTGAAACTAAGGAATCTAAATGTAGAGAGATATCTGATATTTGTTGATAGGGTAACGTTTCTTTAGTTCGCTGCATACTTCTCGTTACCTCCTTGTTTCTTTAAATCTTACTTTAATTTTAAGGAAAAAGTAATTTTTGTTAGATTGTAAATTCAAACTATGAAATTTTCAGTAATTTTTCAAGTAATATCGATTTTTTTTCAAGGAAATGATCGTTGGTGTAATCGCGTAATTCTGTGTGATACATCTCGTTGTTCATTTAATGCAGCAACCTGCATAGTCTGATTGATTTCACGGGCAAGCAGTTTGCGGTTTAAACTATGTTTACGCCTTAAGGTTTTGATCTCTTTTTGAAGTTTTTGACTATCTTTCATTTGCGCAAATACCAATCTATCGCGTTGCTGCTGATCTCGTTTTAGAAATTTCGCAGTCTCCAGCGCATTCTGCTTCTTAATCTTGCCAGATACGCCTGAAATTTTATCCCATAGACCGCGTAAGCCAGTATTCAAGCGTTGAGTGCGGGTTTGATGTTCGGCATCCCAGCGTTTTTGCTGTCCGACTTTGGTCGTTTGGCGTTCTAGTCTATGCAGGGCAAGCATATCTTGTTTTTGGCGCATCAGCGGTTTAAAATCATCACTGTGCTTTTGATCAACATCATGGGTAAAGGCTACAAGCTTATCTTTGATTAGATTTTTGATTTTATCTGTGGTTTCAGCAACATTCGGCAATGTGTCTGGATCACCTAATTTCTGTTTGGCTTGCTTAGTTCTAATACCAATCCATTTAGGCACTGAAAATACTTCACCTTGAATATTGATAGCAACAAATCCTCGTCTATCCCCTTTGGCGATATAATACCCCTTTTCTGCCATTGCGTTTGAGAATGCTTTGATACCATCGGATCGTTGCCATGCATTTGCAAAATCTTGCTTGATTTCACGAGGATCTATTTTCAAGCGTTTAGCTTGTTGCCATTCTGCCAATGTAAAGTTGAGTGGGTTTTTGCCATGTTCATGTTTAAAGCCATCAGGCAACTGCCAGCCATGATCCAGATATAACTCACGTGAAAGATCATTAAGTTTGCGTTTATAGTGCGGGAGATTAATTGCTTTCATGCTATCTGCATCAATCCTAGACCAAACGACATGTGCATGCCGTCTACCCTCTTTCTCGTGAAATACAATAGCACGCGGCTGGTTGTCCAAGCCCAGCTTGAGTTCAGCCTGTTCAATTGCTTTTAAAAAGACCTCTTCACTGGCTACGGTTTCCTTAGGCGGGTTGAAGCTTAATGAAAACATGAATTGAGTACATTTAGTGCCATTTGAAACGGCATGAATTTCAGCCAATGCGCCATGTAAATTGTCAGATACAAACCCACGCAGTTCATAAACATTGATATGATCATTGTCTTTGTCATTCATTAAATGAACAGATAGGTTTTTTGCCCCAGAGCGCTGCGATCCCTTCAAAATCATAAAGAAGATGCCTTATTAAATTTGGTTGATAAGGAAATATCTTCTTCAAGATTTATTAGTCCCAGCGCGCTCATTAGAACGTAACGCATGATTTGAACATCTTCACAAGCTTGTTTGATCTCTGACTTTACTTGATCATCAACATATAAAGTACCTTGCTCAGTTGCCTTGGCAATAAGGCCTAAGTTTTGACTTATGTTTTTTGCACCTAACGTTGCTAAAATTCTAGCTAAAACCACATCATCATGACAAGGCGTTGCCTTTGCACGAGAACTTGGCTTTGATTGATTGTTTAAAATCTGTGCTCGAATATATGTACCAAGAGCAAGTTTGCCAGCTTTGTTTTTAAGGTATGTTCTTTCTTCCCCATTCAGTCGAATAGGAAATGGTTTTCTTGGATCTTTTTGGTTGAGTTGATTTGTTGTCATTGCCATCTTTCTGCCAACGATCAACTGTGCTAAACACGATTATCACCTGTGAAAATAATTATAAAATTCAGGGTGTTAACTTGGGTGTAAGGACATCAGTTATATCGAAGGTATGAATAGGCAGGAACAAGGACTTGTGAGCCCCCGCAACCAAAATTATATAAGCCTCACATAGTGGGGCTTTTTTTGTGTCTGGCAATGGGTGGAGGAGTTTAACCTAAGTAAGCTGACTGAGCCCGAAGGGTGACGAATAACAGCGCAGGAAAAGGGTAAACCCTAGCCACGTAACCAACTTGACTTGCGAATACGCAGGTTATTCCCTATTAAAGTTAGACTGCGCTACTTGCGCCACATCCTTCATTAACAAGCCGCTCTGGTAGATGCCTGGATGTTTTGCTAAGCCGCACTACAGGTCGTCAAACGGCCATTAGAAGAACGCTTAGTACAAGATCTATTTGCATCTGTGACTGCATCGACCGGCCATAATCCTGCGTGAATATAAATCAATGACAACGGCCCAATATAACCCCCCCCCTCATTGGTGCGGAATAGGGTTATTACAAAGACTAGCTTAGGTGAAGGTCGTAGCTGCATAAGCGGACCTACTTTCAAAACTCACTAAAAGTGGGAGGATTACCGTTTTAGCATCAGGGTGAGGAGTTTAAACTAAAATAATGCCTAAGTACGAAGGGAGCGGTATAGCATTGTAAGAAATGGAGAAATTATACTCCAGGCCAAGCGAAGCGATAAAGTACTATTCTGAGGATGGCGCGATTCACTCTCCACCTGAGTTTGCAAACGGGTTAGATAATAAAACATCGAACACACTATGCTGCGCCATACCGCCTCAACGCGGGCTATATTAAAAGGTGGTAGAGCCCTGCCTCTTTTTTTGGGTAATAGACACCAAAAAAAGAAATATTAAACCATCACTACCTAACTGGCGATTTAGAAAACCAAATCACGAAGTCTGTTGAGCAGTACAATAATCACTGATACCCCAAAGCCTAGTATCTAACAGCTGACGATGTTTGCTTTGGCCGTGGACGGGGGAATTATCCAAAATCATCTAACATAATGTCTTCTGGTTCAACACCCATTTCGAGCAGCATATTGGTAACTGAGCTATTCATAATTGGTGGCCCACACATATAATATTCGCAATCTTCAGGTGCCGTATGGTCCTTTAAAAACTCGTCATGCAAGACATTATGAATGAAGCCTGTATAGCCTGTCCAGCCATCCTCTTCCATCGGATCGGACAAAGCGACATGCCATGTAAAGTTCGGGTTCTCGGCGGCTAATTTGTCAAAATCTTCAATGAAGAACATTTCACGTTTGGATCGTGCACCATACCAGAAAGTGATCTTACGCTTGCTGGATAGACGCCTTAATTGATCGAAAATATGTGACCGCATGGGAGCCATGCCAGCACCGCCTCCAATAAATACCATTTCACGATCGGTATCGCGGGCGAAAAACTCACCAAAGGGGCCAGATATTGTGACCTTGTCGCCTGGTTTTAAATTGAAAATATAAGATGACATGATGCCTGGTGGAATGCCTTGACTGCCTGGGGGAGGGGAGGCAATGCGCACATTAAGCATGATTATGCCTTTTTCTTCGGGGTAATTTGCCATTGAATAAGCGCGTGTACAAGGCTCTTTATTGATGGCTTTGTATTGCCAAATATTAAATTTATCCCAATCTTCGTGATATTCCTGTTCAATATCGAAGGTCTTATAATCGATTTCATATGCAGGACATTCGATTTGGATATATCCGCCAGCTCTGAAATCTACATTTTCACCTGTTGGTAATTCTAGCACCAACGCTTTAATGAAGGTGGCTACATTTTCGTTAGATTGTACGGTGCATTCCCATTTCTTAACGCCAAACACTTCTTCTGGGACATGGATTTCCATATCTTGTTTTACGGCAACTTGGCACGATAGACGTTCGCCGTCACGGGCTTCTCGTTTTGAGATATGCCCTTCTTCGGTTGGTAATATCGTACCACCGCCTTCACTAATTTTAACTCGGCATTGCGCACATGTACCGCCGCCGCCGCAAGCAGATGAAACAAATATTTTTTCGCCCGCCAATGCACCCAGTAACTTACCACCAACAGGCACAGAGATAACCCGCTCGGAGTTGATGCGAATATTGACGTTACCCTCGGGAACCAATTTGCTTTTGGCGAATAGGATTACAAGAACCAATGATATAACAATGGCGGTGAATAATGAAACGCCTAAAGAAAAATCTAACATTTTGCCTATCCTATAATTTCACACCAGAGAAAGCCATGAAGCCCATTGCCATTAAACCCGCAGTGATAAAAGTGATGCCCAAGCCTTGTAGGCCGCCAGGCACATCGCTATATTTGAGTTTTTCGCGCACGCCAGCCATGGCAGTGATTGCCAAAGCCCAGCCAAGGCCGGATGCTACGCCATAAACCGAAGCCTCGGCAAAATCATAGTCGCGCTCGACCATGAACAAAGTGCCACCCAAAATAGCGCAATTTACCGTAATGAGGGGTAGGAAAATACCCAAACTATTATATAAAGCAGGGAAATAGCGGTCTAACACCATTTCTAATATTTGCACAATGGCGGCAATAATGCCGATATAGCTAATCAGACCTAAAAAGCGTAAATCTACGCCTGTTATGCCTGCCCATTCCAGGGCATTATCATTGAGTAAATAAGTCAATAATAGATTATTAGCTGGGATGGTGATGGCTTGCACCACGGTGACTGAGATACCCAAACCAATGGCGGTTTCTACCTTTTTGGATACTGCTAAAAAAGTACACATGCCCAAGAAAAAGCTTAATGCCATATTTTCGATAAAAATGGCTTTGACGAATAGGCTGATTAATCCTTCCATATTCAATGCCCCTCAGACTGAACCACGATTTTAAAATCAGCAGGTTCGACTTGTTTGGGCTTCCAGGTGCGGAACGCCCAGATAAGCATGCCAATGACGAAAAAAGCGCTTGGTGGCAACAAAAGTAAACCATTTGGTACATACCAGCCGCCATTGCTCACGGTTGGCAATATTTCAAACCCGAACAATTTACCTGAACCGAATAATTCACGCACTATACCGACTAAAAGAAGCACTAAACCATAGCCTAAGCCATTGCCAATGCCATCAACAAATGATGCAACAGGTGGATTTTGCATGGCAAAAGCCTCGGCACGACCCATTACAATGCAATTGGTAATGATGAGGCCAACAAAGACTGACAATGTTTTAGAAACTTCAAAAGCATAGGCTTTAAGCATTTGATCGACCAGAATAACTAGTGAGGCGATGATGACCATTTGTACGATAATACGGATTGAAGATGGAATGCTATTGCGAATGAGCGAAATGAAAAAACTTGAAAAAGCTGTTACCAAAGTAACTGCAATCGCCATGACCAAAGCGACTTTTAAAGAGGATGTAACCGCCAAAGCTGAACAAACACCCAGAACCTGTAAAGTAATGGGGTTATTGTCAATTAACGGATCTAGCACTAATTTTTTGTTACTATCAGCCATAATTAAAGGCTCCCATTTTTTAAATTGTCGAGGAAGAGCTTAAAGCCTTGTTCGCCCATCCAAAATTTGACTAAATTATCGACACCACGAGAGGTTAGGGTTGCGCCTGCTAACGCATCGACATGAAATCTACCTGCTTCGCCCGCGGGTTTTGGATTTTTGGAAACAGAAATTTTAACTTTACCATCATCTCCATAGACTTTTTGGCCAGGCCATTTGGCTCTCCAAATTGGGTTGTCAACCTCGGCGCCTAGGCCAGGGGTTTCGCCTTGTTCATAAAACTGCAGGCCAGCAATCTCATTGCCGTCGCTCTTTATGGCAATGAAGCCATAAAGGGTAGACCAAAGGCCATAGCCATGGATGGGTAAGATGATTTTATCTATGCTGCCATCGGATGTTGGCACAATATAAACCGACGCGTATTTGGCTTGTCGTTTGATACTGGCGGGATCATTAGTAAGCACAATGCTCATAGAAGGGTCTTTAGACGCAGCTTTTTGGTCATAAGTTTGGGCGTTAACAACATCTGTATAACGGCCGGTTTTAAGGTCAACAATTTTGATTTCAATCTGTTTGAAGACCTCGTCAATATCGACATCGGGGCTATATAGGCCAGCAACTTGTAAAACATTTTTCTTTTTATCGAGAGCTTTATTGGCTTCTTGCACAGGTTTTAAATAAACCGCTGCGCCAGAAACAATCATTGAGCAGAACAGGCAAAGGCTAAAGGCAACAAGTAAGGTTTTGGGTGTGCTATCAATAGGCAGTGCTTTAAATTTTGCCCAAGCGCCAAGTTTTGTATCTTGATCAGACATGTTTGCGCGCCCTTCGTTTTATATTGGCTTGCACTACGAAATAATCGATGAGAGGCGCAAATATGTTGGAGAAAAGAATAGCCAACATCATGCCTTCAGGGAATGCGGGGTTAACTACGCGGATCATGACAACCATAAACCCGATGAGTGCACCATATATGTAGCGGCCGGGGTTGGTCATTGCTGCAGTGACGGGCTCGGTAACCATAAAGACCAAACCGAACGCATAGCCACCCAATACGAGATGCCAATACCAAGGCATAGCAAACATTGGGTTGCTGGTGCTGCCAATTAGGTTGAATAAAGATGAAAATATAATCATGCCACCCAAACAACCGACAATGAGCCGCCAATTGGCAATGCGTGTGTAGAGCAAAAAGCATAAGCCTAACATGCAAGCAATGACCGAAGTTTCACCCAATGAACCTTGAATTGTTCCGACAAAGGCGTCCATCCAACTGACGTTAGCAGCAGCGAGGGCTTGATGACCGTCTTGAGCGCTGATGCTTAAGGCTGTGGCGCCAGAATACCCATTCACTGCGACCCAGACGCTATCGCCTGACATATTGGCAGGATAAGCGAAATAGAGGAAGGCGCGACCAACTAAAGCTGGGTTTAGGAAATTTTTGCCAGTACCACCGAATACTTCCTTGCCAATGACTACGCCAAAAATTATGCCTAAAGCCACTTGCCATAGGGGTGTGGAAGCGGGCATGATGAGGCTATAGAGCATAGATGTGACCAAGAAACCTTCGTTGACATCATGCTTACGTACAGTGGCGAAAATTACCTCGAATATACCACCTGCTGCAAGAGTGACTATATAAATTGGGAAGAAATAAAACGCACCATGAATGAGATTGGCGAAAATATTATTTGGGTTAAACGGAATGTGTAATAGGGTAAGCATCCACACTCGCCACCCTGAGGCGTTTTCGGCGCCGACAAGCTGGATGGCTTGGTTCGTCTGTAGGCCAGTATTGTATAACGCCATTATAATACAAGGTATTGTAGCCAAAACCACGTAAGTCATAACCCTTTTTAAATCGATATAATCGCGTGCATGTGGTGCAGCCTGGGTGACTTGTTTTCGGGTGTAAAGTAGTGTTTCAACCATTTCAAACATGGTGTAATATTTTTCATATTTACCACCTTTTTCAAAATGCGGGGTGATGTTGTCTAAATATTTACGCAAACCCATAATCAGCCCTCCTTTTCAATTTTTTCAAGGCAGGCTCGTAAAGCTTCGCCATATTCGTATTTACTGTGGCAAATAAAGCTACATAGAGCTAAATCTTCTTCATCAAATTCCATAACACCAAGTTTTTGGGCTGAATCGGTGTCTTTTATCAAAATGGCACGTAACAATTGCGTGGTTAAAATATCCATTGGCATGACCCGCTCATAAGAACCGAAAGGTACTAAGGCGCGGGGTGAACCATGTATTTTAGTGCTAAATGGAAATTTGAGTTTTTTGCGAAAAAAAGAGGATAAATGCACATTGTTAAATGCGTATTTTTTTGTGCTTGTTCGCAGCCACCCGAGTAATTCTTGACTTTCATCTATATCTAGCAAGCAAATTTGGCGATGGTAGCGGCCAAGATATGCAAATTTACCTTCAGCTTTATAACCTGTTAGAACTGAGCCTGAAACAGCGCGATAGTTTTTGCCGACTGCCACTTCATTTTCGAGTAAATCATCAATATTGGCACCTAATTGGGTTTTGACTAATTTTGGTGCTAAAGCAGAAGGGCCCGTTATGGCGATGATCCGTTCAGCATTTAGCATGCCAGTGGTGAATAGGCGGCCAATGGCAATGACATCTTGATAGCCGATTGTCCAGATGGTTTTATCGCCAAAAATTGGATCTAGAAAATGGATATGTGTGCCGGCTAAGCCAGATGGGTGTGGTCCAGAAAAATGGTGATACTCGACATTTTCTAACTTATCTAAACTTGCGATGCCAATATTGTCTTTATCATCATGGCAAATGAAGGTTTTGCCATCACTTAATTGGTTGATGATCTCGATACCATAATCAAAATCATCTTGCGCGGCATGGATGATGCTGGCTGCGTCAGCGGCTAAGGGCTCGCTATCCATGGCAGTTACAAATAGGCTATGTGGCGTTGTGTTGGCAGTTGGCACTTTCGAATAAGGACGGGTTTTAAATGAAGACCATAGACCTGATTTATATAAGTTTTTTTGTACTTTATTGCGACCTATATCAGATAATTCATCGACTTTGTATTTATCAAAATTGACACCTACTTGTTTATCATCCAGCTCAATAATAATGGTTTCAAGCACGCGCCGCGGCCCGCGATTAATGGCTTTAATCACCCCAGATGCGGGCGCTACATACTTAATTTCGGGCGAGACCTTATGCTCAAACAGCGGTTGACCACATTTAACATGTTCACCCTCAGCTACCAACATTTTTGGTTTAAGCCCGATATAATCTTGGCCGTTAACAGCGATAGATTTTACCGACTTCTTGTGTATTTTAATTTGATTTGGCGCCCCAATGATTGGCAAATCCAAGCCTTTTTTTAACTTCATTATATACCTTGACGAACTGAGCAGGTTTTCGGTTTTATAATCTGAAAACTAGTTTTTAATAATCATTATCACCGTTAGATAACTTTGTAATAAGTATAAGTCAACACTAGAGTTTTTTTATAAAATAACTCAAATAAACCTCTGGATTTCGTAATATTATCTTGCGTTTAAAATTCATCGGTTTATGGTCGCCTTACATTTATAATCATTATTAATATCAAGTAATAAAAATGCAGTTAAGATTTGTAATTCCACTAATAATGTTGTTAACATCCTGCGATATGTTTAGCGACAGTCGTACCGTTGTAACTCTTTCTGGCAAAACAATGGGCACGGTGTTCAATATTAGTGTGATCAACTTGCCTGAGGCGGTGAGTGCTGAAGATTTAGGTGACCAAATCGAAGCTGAACTAATAGGCTTCAACGATAAGCTTTCCAATTGGCAACAAGATTCAGAAATTAGCATGTTTAATGTATCTAAGGATGTTGGTTGGGTGGATGCTTCGGACGAGTTTTATACCGTATTGGAAGAATCATTCTACATTCATCAATTGAGCAGACACGCATTTGATGTGACAGTGTCGCCATTAATTGACCTTTGGGGATTTGGGTGGAAGCAGAATGATACGATTATCCCAAGTGATGAAGCAGTGCTTGAGGCGCTTCAAAATGTTGGCATGGTTAAATTAATTGAACTTAACTCAACAACTCGACAGGTTAAAAAACTAAAACCAGATGTGAATGTAAATTTATCAGCAGTTGCTAAAGGTTATGGCATTGATGTTCTTGCGGCTCTGCTTGAAAAGAATGGAATTAAGGAATATTTAGTTGAAATAGGTGGTGACCTTATCGTAAAAGGCCATAATGGCGACGACAAGCCATGGGTTGTTGGTATAGAAAAGCCAGATAATGATGGAAAACAAGTTGAAGAATTGGTAATGATTAGCCAATTTGGCATGGCAACGTCTGGTGATTATAGAAATTACATTGAAAAAGACGGCAAAAGATTTAGCCATATTATTGACCCTGTAACTGGCAAACCAGTTACTCATAATCTTGCATCGGTCACTATATTTAGCGACACGGCCATGCGTGCAGACGCCCTGGCAACTGCGATGATGGTGTTAGGACTTGAATCAGGATTAGAAATTGCCAATAAAAATAATATTGCCGCCTATTTCTTAACCCGTGATGGTGTTAACTTTAAAGCAACAAGTTCGGCGCAGTATAAACAATTAAAGGCAGATGCAGGAAAATAAATTATGGCTACATTTATCATTTCATTTATTTTACTTTTACTTGTCGTTGGCGGCATGGCTCTTGGAGTGATTTTTAAAAACAAGCCAATCACCGGCTCTTGCGGTGGTTTAAATGCAATTTCAGATGCTGACCATTGCTTAGTGTGCAAACAGAAAATAGACCCCAGTAGCCCACTACGTGAGAAAATGGCGTGTGGCAGAAAATCAGCGTCTATGTAAGGCTTAGTGGCATAAATGCCAAAAATAAGAAACTAATACATGCTGAAAGGCCTGTTGCCCAGCAATTGCGCTGCCAATTTTTACCTTTACGCTGCCAATTGCGTCGAAAGTTATAACCAGAAACCACAAATATAACTAAAATAGTCAGCGCAATTAGTTGGATATTTTGATTGAAAAATTCGCTCATAAATTACGTTACTTTCTAGTTTGGTTGCTCAATTTTAATATATAAATATTAATAAGCATGCAACCTCAATTTTAGTTTTAATAATCACTTGCAACTGGAGGGAAACTGCATTAATTATCAAATAATTAGTTTATCTACAGAGTTTTATATGGAAAAAGGTGCCCAGTTGGCATGGCAAATTTAAGTTTAGGAAAACAAGAAGTTTCAATGGGCATGGACAATGTAACTTCGGACTATAAATTGTCATTGAATAACGAATATATGCCAATTGAGGATATTCCTGAATTTTTAAGAAATGTTGGAATGCGCGCATCTAAGCCTAGAGTCCAATTGTCGGAACTATTATTTGGTGGTGAAGGGCGACACGTTACTGCTGAGTCTTTGTATGAGGAGGCTATTCATACAAAAATCAAGGTTACACTTACCACAGTTTATAACACACTAAATCAGTTCTCAGAGCTTGGTTTGCTACGGGAGATCGCTGTAGATGGGAATAGGACATATTATGATACCAATACAAGTAATCACCATCACTTTTACAACGAAAATAGCGGCCAACTCTACGATATAGATAGTGATGACTTAAAAGTAATTGGACTTCCTACGCCACCAAACGATCAAAATATTTGGCGAATTGACGTTATTGTGAGATTAAAGAAAATGCAGGAATAGTCTTGTAGAGTTATCCTACTTGCTCATTTATAGTGTGTAGCCTTTGAGGTACTATTCAACAATTACCCCTTTATTATGCCTCGCTTTAATGCCTTTCTGTGCATTCATTTAAAAGAACTTTTCTGACTTAATATAGAATGTCTTTGGCTTGAATTCGGAAATCTATTTTTGAAAACTTGCAACGCGTATGTTGATAATAATTCGTATGGCTCCGAAATGGTGGAATTTTATTTTTTTACAATGAATAAAATTACCAAAATTGGCACATTCTGAGGCGTATTTTTATTTGAAACATGAATATTGTATATTATATCAGATAGTTAACACATGACGCTGACGGCTCGTAACCTGAAGGTCGTAGGTTCAAACCCTATACCCTAAACCCTTTGTAGCGTGGAAGGTGGCATTCTTGCATATATTTTTAAGATCCGAAAATTCGGCAAAAGGAATCTCTTTATCATTTTCGTTGTGAATAATCAAAATTGAACTTGTTCTATAGAAATGGCTATTGCTGAGGCTTATTTCATCAATATCGTATTTAGTTTTGATAAGTTCAATGCTCTTTGTAATGGCTTTAGCACTCATACCAAGCCCTTTGTACTTTGCGGCAAAAATGTTCTTCAACATTGTTGGTGCAGAAATTATTGTATTTATTGAAGGTGATTTTATATATTTGTCGAATATATAGGTATAAATACCATTCGGATGACGAATTAAAGGCAAATGATAATTCAATTATATTCCCCAAAAAGAATGTTTTTGAATGAAATTTCTATAAAATTATTTAGTAGATTTTGCAGGGAGAAGCCTAAATATTCCGATAGTCAAATCAATTGTTTTTCAAACCAATCTGACGCAAATAATCCCAATTCCCGAACTCTACCTTCAACACGTTATGAGCAGGGTTAGCCTTGTTTAGCAGAAATTCAAGCTCCTTTTAAAAAACAATTATAATTGGATAAGAGATGAATATATTGAACAAGGAAACGCGGATCATCACAAGTCAAAAAAGTGAAATCTATAGTATTTAAAACTAGATTTATCAGATAATATCACGATATGAAGAGGTTGAGTGATACTTAGAAATGCGGGATAGATGCAAATAATCGCGGTTGAAAATCTTGCAACCAATCAAAATTCAGTGTAAAAAATGGCAAGCTTGATGCTGTGCCCCATAAATATCCGATGCCAGTGTTCTAGCTTAGCCTAACTCTAATACATCGGGATAACCATGAGCTTATACACTGACTATTTAACTGAGATC
>NVUH01000028.1 GCA_002401855.1 Hyphomicrobiales bacterium | reverse complement strand
GGAGAAGACATTCTGCATTAGGTTGGAAAAGCCCGTTAGCTTTTGAACGAATGGCTGCTTAGATGAGAATAGGAGCGGCACGAAAGCGGGACACGACCAGTTGGCTCTTTATACTGGACAACGCCGTAGTGATCTCATCAAAATGAAATGGGCTGACATTGATGAAAGAGGCTTCATTTATGTAATCCAGCAAAAAACTGGAAAACATGTATGGATTGCAATTCACCCGATCTTGCGAGAAGTAATCGATAAAATTGAGAAAGTGGGCGAATTCATCTTAACGAATGATTCGGATAAGCCGTGGTCTCAAGAAGCCTTGAAGACTGGCATGAGGCGAATTCTAAATACCGATATAATGTTGCCGCTAAAGGAAAAAACCTCATGTTGCATGGCTTGCGTAAGTCAGCAACCGAAAAGCTATATGAAGCTGATTGCAACAAAAAAGAGATAGCGGTTATTACTGGAATGTCATAAGAAACTATAAATTATTATCTTGCATATTTCGATCATACAAAATTAGCGCAAAACGCTATTGATAAGTGGCGAAAAAATGATGAAAAATGATAGTCAATGAGAACAAAAATAGTCCAAATTGGACAACCTTACCACAGCAGTAAAGATTATGTTTTTGTCGCAATTATTTGAATTATATAAGAAAAAATGGTCGGAACGAGAGGATTTGAACCTCCGACCCCTTGACCCCCAGTCAAGTGCGCTACCAGGCTGCGCTACGCTCCGTCATTGCTTATTTTAAGTGAAATCTCAATAAAATCAATAGAAAAACTATATTCGTTCCAAAATAACAAATGCTTGTGCATATTGTTTTTCATCGCTTAGGCTGACATGGATTTTTATATCGCCGTCTGCATGATTTTTCTGCAAATTTGCAATAAATATTGCGGCATTGCCGCTTAGTTGGATATAGGGTGCGCCTTGCTCATTATTTAATGTGGATATATCTTTTAATAATGCTGCTTGGCCAATGCCAGTGCCAATCGCTTTGGAAAATGCTTCTTTTGCGGCAAACCGTTTGGCATAATATGGAATTGGGCTATTTAGCTTTTTGGCATGCTCAAGCTCATCGACGCTAAAGGTGCGCGCTAAAAATTTGTCGCCAAACTTTTCGATAGATTGCGCAATCCGCCTCACTTCAACTATGTCGGTACCAATGCCAATAATCATTTTTTCTAGCCTAGAGTTGCGCGGGCTTTATCCATTAAATGGCGCATTTTTTTGATGCTGGCATCAAGCCCAATGAATATGGCTTCGCCAATTAAAAAATGCCCAATATTCAGCTCGACAATTTGCGGGAGGGCCGCAACTGCAGCAACACTATCAAACGTTAATCCATGCCCAGCATGCACCTCTAAGCCCAGCTTATGACCAAGTTCAGCGCCAATGCATAGTTTTTCTAATTCGTGGGTGATGAGCTTTTGATCGCCCGAAATGACAGCATGAGCATATGAACCTGCGTGCAACTCGATAATGTCAGCACCGACATCAGCTGATGCGCGAATTTGCACTTCATCTGGGTCAATAAACAGCGAGACTAGAATATTCTGTTCCTGTAACATTTTTGAAAAATCGTTAATGCGGTTGTTATTTCCAGCAATGTCGAGACCGCCTTCGGTGGTTATTTCCTCGCGTTTTTCGGGCACCAGGCAACAGGCATTGGGCTTATGACGCAGGGCAATTTTGCCCATTTCTTCGGTCACTGCCATTTCCAAATTGAGCGGCACGTCAATTTCGGCGCGCAATCGTGCAATGTCGGCATCGCTTATGTGGCGTCTGTCTTCGCGCAAATGTGCGGTGATGCCATCGGCGCCTGCAACTGTAGCAATGTTGGCGGCTTTTAACGGGTCGGGGTGGGCACCGCCGCGTGCATTGCGGATGGTGGCTACATGGTCAATATTCACGCCTAGTCTTAAAAATTCAGTCATATCTTTGCCTTCATTTTATAATGAATGAACTATAATCTATGAAATGAAAATCACAAGCCGCAAGCACATCCAATCGATTGATAAATTTTATGTGTAATATCAATAATTATGATTTAAATCTATGACTTCGTGCTTTTTGATATAGTACCACTGCCCGATACACAATAAAATACATCACAGCACCAACCAAAAGCCCTAGCGGTATTGCGCCAATTATCATAGGTTTAAGGGTTAGCCACATGCCGTCCCAACCATTATGAAACATATGTTTGGTAATGTGAATTTGCTCATTGGGAATGCGCTCATTACCCAAAATAAAGTCACCAATTTTCTTAATCGCAAACCAAATGAAGGGAAAAGTGAGCGGGTTACCAATTGCAGTACCAAGTGCTGATGCCAAAAGGTTGGCGCTAAAAATATAAGCGATCACAGCAGCGATGACAAAATGCAGGCCTAAAAATGGTGTGCAAGAGGCAAAGCCACCTGCAGCCACTCCAAAAGCTATGGCGTAAGGTGTTGCATTGATACGCCAAATACGCCGCCAAATATAAACAAAGCTCCGCTTTAGGCCTTTTGTGGGGGCAAAGAAATTAGCTAGCTTTTGCCTTTTTTTAAGTTTGTCGCGCCGTTTGAACAGCATTTGAATATCCAGTTAAAACAATTTTCTATCACTCTGGAGACTACACTATATTCTGGCTTACATATGGTTATGAATTGAGTTTTTTCAACTTATATACTGATTTCGCCAAATTTTTTGCCAGCCACCCGTTTAATGTCGTTAATAATGGGTAGTGTCTTCAATGAGTTTTTAACCAAATTGAAGTGGTGAATGTCTCTCACTTCAATTTCCATGTAAAGGTGATGAAAATCCACCTCTTTGGCAACGATGTAACTATTCCAAATGTTACAACCTTGTTCGGCAATCATGGTGGTAATCTGCGCCAAAGCACCCACTTCGTTCAGCAAGGTGATTTCAATTGGGGCGGTGAACCATTGTTTTTCACGCCCTTCTAAATCCCAAACCAAATCTATCCAAAGCTCGGGGTTGTCTTCAAACGCCTCAAGCTCTTCGCTATGGATTGGGTAAACGACCAAACCTTCAGCAGGTCTTAAAATACCAACAATGCGTTCACCTGCGATAGGCGGGTGCTTTTTCGAAAATCGGATGGCACCAATGTCCTTGGATACGCCTCTTATGGGCATCGGGGTGGTTTTATTGCTAGCACCAATTTCAAAATGGGTTTGGTCATGCATAAATTCAATGTCGTTGCGCTCTAGCAACATCGGCACCATAGCTGTGGCGACATCTTTAAGCTTTATTTCGCTGCGGGCAATGGCCACAAATACATCGTCGAGCGATTTATAGGCAATCTTGGGTAGGGCAGCAGTTAATTTATCTTCGGTAAACTTTATTTTCAATCTTTTGAAAATTCGGTTGAGCATTTCGCGGCCCAAATGGCTATATTGTTTTTGGCGCTCTTCTTTATTGGCGCGGCGGATGGCCGATTTTGCTTTGCCGGTGGTTACAAAGCTTTCCCATATGGCTTGTGGTTTGCTACCCTTAGAGGTGACAATTTCAACTTCATCACCATTGTCTAATTTTGACCGAAGCGGGGATGTCACACCATTAATTTTACAACCAACACAAGTGTTGCCAATGTCGGTATGCACTGCATAGGCAAAGTCAATCGGTGTGGCATGTTTAGGCAGCGCAATTAACCGGCCATTGGGGGTGAAGCAAAAAGCCTGATCGGCAAATAATTCTAATTTGGTGTTTTCTAAAAACTCAGCGGGCGTGTCGCCATCTTCTAAAGACTCAATGACATGGCGTAACCATTTGAATGCGCTGGATTCTTCGGATACAGGCACACTGCCAGATCTAGATTTTTTATGAGCGTCTTTACCTGGGATAGAGCTGTTTTTAGGGTTGTTTATATATATGTCTTCTTTATATAAAGCATGTGATGCAATGCCAAATTCATTGACCTCTTGCATTTCTTCGGTGCGAATTTGCAGTTCAATACGTTTGCGGGTCGGGCCAATAATGGTGGTGTGAATGGAGCGATAGTCGTTACTTTTGGGTATCGAGATAAAGTCTTTAAACCGCTCGGGCACCATTGGCCATTCGGTATGTACCAAACCCAATGCACGGTAACAATCATCTTCGCTATTGGTGATGATGCGAAATGCGAATATATCAGATATTTTTTCAAGCGAAATGCTTTGGCGTTCCATTTTTCTAAAAATAGAGTAGGGGCGTTTTTCGCGACCATAAACCCTTGCGACAATGCCGGCTTGTTTCAGTTTTTTGTTTAGAATTTCAGCAATGTCATCGAGAAGGTCTTTTTCATCTTCATGCATTTCTTGCAAGCGGTTTAGAATGGTGTCGCGAGCTTCGTGGTTTAAAACCTGAAAACAAATATCTTCAAGCTCTTCTCTAAAGAAATGAATGCCCATACGGCCAGCAAGCGGCGCGTAAAAATCCATAGTTTCTTGGGCAATGCGCTGGCGTTTTTCGGGCTTTACATGCATGATGGTGCGCATATTATGCATGCGGTCAGCTAGTTTAACTAGCAATACACGAATGTCTTTTGAAATGGCAAAAAATAATTTACGTAAATTCTCAGATTGCGCCACTTCGCGCGAGATTAAATTAAGTTGGCTAATCTTGGTCAACCCTTCAACCAAAGAGCCAATTTCCTCACCAAATAATTGGTCAATTTCGGCTCTAGTGGCGTCAGTGTCTTCAATTGTATCGTGCAAAAGGCCCGTGGCAACAACTGTTGAATCAAGTTTTAGTTCAGCCAAAATAGCTGCCACCTCAATGGGGTGGCTAAAATATGGATCACCGGAGGCACGCTTTTGTGTGCCATGTTTTTTATAACCATAGATATAAGCTTTGTTGAGCAATTGTTCGTCAGCTTGCGGGTCATATGCCAACACTTTTTCAACCAACTCATATTGTCTCATCATTGTCTATTCTCCAATTTTAGGCTCAATCTATACCGCTATAATGTATTATACCAACAAAAAAGCCCCCAAAAATTTGGAGGCTGATTTTAAATAATATATGAGCCTATCATTTAGGCTTAGGCAAAGCTTCGATGGCTTTTAGCAAATCATCTTCACCCATTTGGTCAAAGCTAATTTTGTCTGGGTCTTCGCCAAGGTTGCTCACTTCACCAGTGGCAGAAATCATTGGCACAACTTCAGTTTCTGGCTCATCAACTTCAACATATTTCTGCATTGAATGAATGAATTCTTCTTCTAAATCTTCGGCCGAAATCATATTGTCGCCAATTTCACGCAATGCGATTACGGGGTTTTTGTCATTGTCGCGGTTGACAGTTGGCTCTGCACCACCTGCAAGCATTCTGGCACGATGTCCTGCCAATAAAACCAATTCAAAACGGTTGTCGATCTTTTCAATACAATCTTCTACGGTTACGCGAGCCATTCAGCGATCTCCAATAATAATTAATTAGCTTTTTTCCTAGGGCCAAACCTATATAATTGCAAGTGTTATTTTCATATATAGCACCAATATAGCACCATTGGCTTTTATTTCAGTGCATTTATCAATTGGCGGGCGGTTTTGCCATTTTGTGGATGGTGCCAAAATGGCGCAATTTGCTCAAGCGGCTTCAGCACAAAGGCGCGCTTGATCAAGCCTGGGTGGGGGAGGGTGAGCGGTAGAAACCCTGCATGTATGCGCTGGTTATATTCAACCCCGCGCCCACATATTACGCCTTTATAATCTATAATGTCTATATCAAGCGGCCTGCTGGCCCAGCGTTTACCCGCCACACGGCCTGCTGCGTGTTCTATTTGTTTCAAACAATAAAGCAAAGGGGCGGCGCTTTTGCTGGTCTGCACCATTAGGGTTATATTGATGTAGTGTTGGTCAGGTGACTGGTCATCATTGGCCGGTTGAGTAATTAAACTGTTTTTGCAAGTTAAAGTCATTGGCGCGCTACAATAGAATGATGATTTTTTAATAATGGCGATTCTATATTTGCTCAATTGCGTCATTGCGTAGTCCAAAGTTTGCATTCTATTGCCCCATTTTGATGGTAAGTTGGAGCCAAGCGATAATATTATCATAATTTGTCCTTAATATTGTCGATAGAGATTAGAAATTTTGACGAAAGCCTATCTCAAGGTCAACAATTTGCTCAATATATGTGCAAATTCTGTGTTTTTAACCATAAATGCTACTATTGGATAATGTGCACTTCTACCAATAGATAGTATGGCTTTATCATTATAGTTTTTTTGATTTTTTTAAACGTTATTTTGGAAGCCCCAGTTTTTAGAGAATTTCACTAACTAGATATATACAACTAATTAATAAATGAGAAATTAATATGCACATCTACCCCGCACAAAAGATCGCCATATTTATAGATGGCGCTAACCTATACGCCACTGCCAAAGCGTTGGATTTTGAGATTGATTATAATCAATTGCTCAGCTTGTTTAAAAACAAGGGGCAATTTGTTAGGGCATATTATTATACGGCTTTGGTCGAGGATCAAGAGTTTTCACCGATTCGTCCGTTGATTGATTGGTTGGATTATAATGGCTTCACCATGGTTACAAAACCCACTAAAGAATTTATAGATTCTTCAGGCCGTAAAAAGATCAAAGGCAATATGGATATTGAACTGACTGTTGATGTGATGGAAATTGTCGACGAAGTTGATCATATTGTATTATTTTCTGGCGATGGAGATTTTAGGCGCTTGGCTGAAGCTGTGCAGCGTAAAGGTAAAGTGATAAGCATTGTTTCAACGGTTAAAAGCCGTCCGCCTATGGTGGCTGATGAGTTGCGCCGTCAGGCCGATCAATTCATTGATTTGAATGATTTGAAACAAATTATTGGCCGCAAAGATGCGCAGGGCAATATCAAACCCAGCCAAGTCGATAGATCTTAATTAAAATTGAATGTGATGAAGAGAGGTTGCAATTCTGGGGTCAGAGTTGCAGCCTTTTTACTTATTTAAGCTAAATATGTATCAGCCACGATCGCGCATCAAACGGGCTTTGTCACGCGTCCAATCTTTTTTCTTTTCGGTTTGGCGTTTGTCGTGATTTTGCTTACCCTTGGCTAGGCCGAGTAATAATTTCACCTTGCCACGTTCGTTGAAATACATTTTTAAGGGTATAAGGGTCATGCCATCTCGTTGAATTTTAGAATGCATTTTGTCAATTTGTTTGCGCTTTAGCAATAATTTACGAGGGCGTCTTAGCTTATGGTTTTCGCGGTTGGCGCGCTTATATTCGGCAATGTGGCTATTGAGCAAAAACAGTTCGTCGCCTTCCATAGAGGCATAACTTTCGGCAATGTTGCTGCCGCCATGGCGCAGGCTTTTGACCTCGGTGCCAAGCAGCATAATACCGGCTTCAACCGTTTCCAAAATTTCGTAATTGTAGCGGGCTTTGCGGTTGTCAGCTATGGTGGCAGGACCAGTTATATAATCTTTGCCTTTGTCTTTTTTCTTCTTTTTAGCCATTTTATCTATCGTTTAGTTAATAATGCCAGCAAAAATCATTGCTTGCTTTACTTTTTGTTTCACTTCGTCACTGGGCGGCAAAATCGGCAATCTTACTTCTTCTTCACATTTGCCCAGCAAACTTAATGCATATTTGGCAGGGCCGGGGCTCGGGTCAAAAAACATCGCCATATGTAATGGCATCAGTTTTTCTTGAATGTCTCGCGCCGTGGCAAAATCATTAGCGTTGAGCGCGTCATACAGGTTGGCACAAAGCCGCGGCGCGACATTGGCGGTCACCGAAATACAACCCACACCACCTGAAGCAAAATGCCCAACGCATGACATATCATCCCCGGTTAGCTGAATGTAATCATGTCCAACTTCTAAACGTTGTTGCGTCACACGAGACATATCACTGGTCGCGTCTTTGGTGCCAACAATGTTAGGCAGCTCAAACAGGCGCTTCATAGTCTCAACATCACAATCAATCACACTGCGGCTAGGGATGTTGTATATAAATATAGGTATATCAGCACAATCATTCAAGGCTTTATAATGCGCATAAAGGCCAGCTTGGTTGGGTTTGTTATAATAAGGTGTGGCGACCAATGCACCATCGGCACCCGCTTTATGCGCATGTCGCACAAATTCGACGGCAGCAGCGGTGTTGTTAGAGCCTGCACCGGCCATTACAGGCACGCGACCTGCAGCCACTTCAACGGTCACATTCACCACATGTTTATGTTCTTCATGGCTTAAAGTAGGTGATTCACCAGTTGTGCCAACGGGCACAAGGCCAGATGAGCCTTCCTTTATCTGCCATTCTATATAATCGGCCAAAGCCTTTTCGTCGATTTTTCCGTCTTTCATGGGGGTTACCATGGCGGGCATAGAATTTTTAAACATGTTTTTCTCCTTAACGTCGCTTAAATATAAGCGAATTTTTTTAAACTAACCGAAATGCTGACCAAATTTCAATTTAAATCGGTAAATTATGCAATAAAATCCACTATTGCGGAATTTAACATGTGATTAAATAAAAGGCACTTGCTGATTAGTTGCACTATATGCTATAAAAATAGGCAAAATAGATTATGAGCACCGATGATTCAAATAGCAGATATTATTCTCAGAAATAACGCTTTGTTGGCACCCATGTCAGGTGTGACCGATGCTCCGTTTCGGCGTTTGGCGCACGAACTGGGCGCGGGCTTGGTGATATCCGAAATGGTGGCATCAGAAGAGCTGGCCAAAGCCAATGTCGAAACCTTGCGCAAAGCCGAAGGCGGCGATTATCTCAAACCGTTTGTCATTCAGCTTGCGGGGCGCGAGGAAAAGTGGATGGCACAAGGTGCCAAAATCGCCGAAGATATGGGCGCAGATATAATCGACATCAATATGGGCTGTCCTGCCCGCAAGGTGATTAGTGGCATGTCAGGTTCAGCCCTAATGCGTGATCCAGATCATGCGTTGCGCTTGATAGAAGCGACAGTGGCGGCAACTTCAAAACCAGTGACGCTTAAAATGCGCTTGGGCTGGGATTTTGATATGTTAAACGCGCCTGAGATTGGCCATCGTGCCGAACAAGCAGGGGTGCAAATGCTGACTATACATGGCCGCACCCGCAATCAATTTTATAAAGGCAATGCCGATTGGGCAAAAATTGCAGATACCGCCAAACGGGTTAATATTCCGGTTGTTGCCAATGGTGACCTTAATGATATTAAAGATGCCGATAAGATGATGAAATTGGCAGGTGCACAAGGTGTTATGGTCGGGCGTGGGGCATATGGAATGCCATGGTTTGTGGGGGATGTGGGGCAATATCTAAGCGATAAAACTTTACCCAAAGCGAAGAGTTTACGGTGGCAACATGAGCTGGTGCTCAAACATTTTGAAATGATGTTGGCGCATTATGGCGAATTTATGGGTTTACGCATCGCGCGCAAACATTTGGGTTGGTATCTGGAAAATATTGTCATTGATAAAAATGATTTAAAACCATGGCGCATAAAAATATTCTCGCAAGATAAATCAACTGAGGTGAGGGCGCAAATTTCGGCATTTTTTACCGAACAAATGGCCAAACAATCGGCGTTTGAACCAATTTTAAGCGCGGCTATGAATGAGTGATGGACAAATGAGTAAAACAGAAAATAAAAAAAAATCAATCGCCAATCAAAATATGGGACTTGACGAAAGTCTCTACCCTGCGGTGCTCAACGCCATTGCCCACCCGTTACTGATTATTTCTGAAACGGGGCAGATAAAATATGTCAACAGCGCCACAGAGAATTTCTTCGAAATGGGTGCGCCAATTTTGTTGCGGCAGAATATTTCTAACTTGGTGATGTTTGGGAGCCCACTTTTGGCGCTCATTAAGCAGGTTAATCAAAAGCAAATTGCGGTCAACGAATATGAAATTCAGTTTGAAATTCCGCGCTTGCATGTCACCAAAATAGTTGACATTCAGGCGCGGCTGCTAGAAAGCCACAGCGATGTCGAGGGGCGGCATATGAGTATTATGTTTATCGAACGCGGCATGGCCAATATGATTGAGTCACAAATTTTAAGCCGCAATGCCACCAAATCTATATCCAATATGGCCGAAATTCTGGCGCATGAAATTAAAAACCCACTGTCAGGCATAAGGGGTGCGGCGCAATTGCTGGGCGCAACCGCCAATTCAGATGATAAATCATTGACCACGCTTATCTGTGATGAGACGGATCGGATTTGTAACTTAATTGACCAGATGGAGCAATTTTCCGATGGTCGCTTGCCTGAATATGAATCGATCAATATTCATTTGTTGATTGACCATGTTAAAAAATTAGCCAGCAATGGTTTTGGTAAACATGTTAAATTTGTTGAACATTATGACCCAAGCTTACCGCAAATTAGCGGCAATAAAGATCAGCTCATTCAAGTGTTGTTGAATTTAATTAAAAATGCCTGTGAGGCGCTAGAAGATGTGCCAAATGCGCGGATAAAAATCACCACGGCTTATAAAGCTGGGCTAAAACTCAAAGTACCAAACCGCGATAAACTGCTCAGCCTGCCGTTTGAGTTGAGCATAGAAGATAATGGCAGCGGCATAGATAGCGCCTTTGTGCCGCATATTTATGATGCCTTTGTGACCAATAAAAAGGGCGGTAAGGGCTTGGGCTTGGCGTTGGTGGCCAAAATTATTGCCGATCATAGTGCGGTTATCGACTATGTGGGTGATAAATCGGGCGCAAAATTTAGAATATTATTTCCACTGTTACATACAAGCATCGAGGCTAAGGATTGATTATGGAAGAGATTTTAATTGCTGATGATGACGCTGCAATCCGCACTGTATTAACCCACGCTCTCACCCGCGCGGGCTATCGGGTGCGGGCGGCGAGCAATGCCAGCACTTTATGGTCGTGGATCGAGAATGGTTATGGCGATTTGGTGATATCCGATGTGGTGATGCCTGATGAAAGCGGATTTGATTTATTGCCGCGGATTAAAAAACGTCGCCCTGAATTGCCAGTGATCATCATGAGCGCGCAAAATACCGTGCTGACCGCCATCACCGCGGCCGAGAAGGGCGCTTATGAATATTTGGCCAAGCCGTTTGATTTGAATGATTTGGTGGCGACCGCACAGCGGGCTATACAAAGCGCTAAATCGGACGGCAAAAAAACCAAGCCGGCCAATAATGTTAATGATGACCTGCCGTTGATTGGCCGTAGCCAAGCGATGCAGGATATTTATCGCATCATAGCGCGGCTCACGCAAATCGATTTAACGGCAATGATTACGGGCGAATCTGGTACTGGTAAAGAGCTTGTCGCGCGGGTGTTACATGATTTTAGCAAGCGCAAAAATGGCCCCTATGTGGCGATTAATATGGCGGCTATTCCCAAAGATTTGATTGAATCTGAATTATTTGGCTATGAGAAAGGCGCGTTTACGGGCGCCAATACGCGTAATAGCGGGCGGTTTGAGCAAGCTGAAGGTGGCACATTATTTTTAGATGAAATTGGCGATATGCCGATGTCAGCCCAAACTAGATTGCTCAGGGTGCTGCAGGAGGGCGAGTTCACTATGGTGGGCGGGGTGAAGCCGATCAAGACCAATATACGCATCGTGGCGGCTACGCACCAAGATTTAACCCAACTTATACGCTTAGGGCAGTTCCGCGAGGATCTATATTATCGGCTTAACGTTGTGCCGATTAATTTACCGCCATTGCGGGCGCGTAAGGATGACATTGCTGATTTGGTCAATCATTTCTTGGTGCAGGCCGAAAAACAAGGCTTGGGCAGCAAGACATTCACACCAGAAGCCATTCATAAATTGCGCGAGCTAGATTGGCCGGGTAATATTAGGCAGTTGGAAAATTTGGTCAAACGGGTGGTGGCACTTTACCCGCAGGATGAGGTGACCGAGGATATTATAGAGGCCGAGATTGCACACGAACAACCGATTTATCAGCCGCATGGTGATATGTCGGGCAATTTGCTCAATCTAGATAATTCAATTCGCATGTGGCTAGAAAATTGCTTTGACAGTCAAGATATATTGGAGAATGATGATTTATATAGGCAATTTTTAACCGAGGTTGAACCTGGCTTGTTGCGTTATGTTTTGGAGCAAACTGCTGGCAATCAAATTAAAGCCTCTAAAATATTGGGGTTAAACCGCAATACATTGCGTAAAAAGCTTAAAGAATATGATATAGAAATTATAAAAATATCAATATGATAGGATGGTTATGAAGCTTAAAAACGCAGCGTTAATTGTCGCTTCTGGGCGCGGTAGCCGCATTGGTGGTGGTGTGCCAAAACAATATCAGCATATTGGTGGTGAGCCGATTTTAACTCACACTCTTAAACGTTTCATTGGGCATGATAAAATTGATGGCATTATTGTGGTGATTCATCCAGATGATGTAAAACTATATGAAGCTGTGATTGCTGATCTTGATCAGAGCAAAATATTACCACATACATTTGGCGGTACGGAGCGGCAATATAGTGTCACCCATGGTTTGAGGGCTATTTCACATATGCAACCGCAAAATATTTTAATTCACGATGGAGCGCGACCTTTTGTTGAAGCCTCGCTTATTGATGAGTTAATTAGCACGTGCGATGAATATCTTGGTGCGATTGCCGCGGTGCCGATTACTGATACCATTAAAACGGTTAGTGTGAAAGGCGCGCAAACCATTGATAAGACATTGGATCGAGATTTATTATGGGCGGCGCAAACACCACAAATTTTTGATTTTAATACAATTATGCAAGCTCATGCGCAGGTTTCGCAAATGGGCGAGAATAAATTATTTACTGATGATGCGGCGATATTCGAACATCTTGATATTGCAGTGAAATTGGTTAAATCTAGTGCTGATAATATGAAGATTACCAATCCAGAAGATTTTAAACAGGCCGAAGCAAGGTTGAAGATATGATTGAATTTAGAACAGGTTTTGGGTTTGATGTGCATGCGTTTGAAGAGGGCGATCATGCTATGTTATGCGGGGTTAAAGTGCCACATAACAAGAAATTAAAAGGCCATAGTGATGCTGATGTTGGCTTGCACGCCTTAACTGACGCCATATTGGGAGCAATTGCTGATGGTGACATTGGTTCACATTTTCCACCGTCTGATTTGCAATGGAAAGGCGCGCGGTCTGATCAATTTTTAGCCCATGCGGTGAAAAGAGTTGCGGAAAAATCTGGCCGTTTGGTGAATGTTGATGTAACCTTGGTTTGTGAGTATCCCAAAATTGGCCCTGTGCGTGATGAAATGCGTGCTTCGGTGGCTAAAATTTTGGGTTTGGATTTGGAACGGGTGGCGGTTAAGGCCACGACCAGTGAAAGATTAGGTTTTACGGGGCGAGAAGAGGGAATCGCTGCTTATGCAACGGCCACAGTGGCGCTAAAATCGAACTATTTGGACGATTTTTAGTTTTGGATAACAGGTTGGATTCATTATGAATTTTGACAAAAAAATATATGAACTCGCATCGGATATCATCAAAATTTGCAGCCGAAATGGACATCGTATAATTGTTGCGGAAAGCTGTACAGGCGGTTTGATATCGGCGGCTTTAACTGAGGTTTCTGGAGCAGGAAAAGTGATTGAAGGTGGTTTCTTTGTTTATAGCAATGAAATGAAATTTAAACAGCTGGGTATTAGTGAAGATCTGTATATGGAGTATGGCTCTGTATCCAAGGAAATGGCCTATGAAATGGCGCATGGCGCGTTGGAAAATAGCAATGCAAACATAGCCTTAGGGGTGACAGGTATTGCGGGCCCGACAGGTGGTACGCCTGAAAAACCAGTTGGTTTGGTGCATATATGTGCATTGCAAAAAAATGGTGATAAATTTGAGATGAAATATATTTTCAGAGGTGAAGATCGTTCAGGCATTCGGATGAAAACTGTGGGTGAAGCTTTGACGATATTAAAACAAATTATTGATAAAAATCAATACGCTTAAGCGACTTTGCTAACTTTAATTATCTATTGAATATAATTTATTGGCGCGTGTTATAAATGCGTGTTCAATATCTTTGACGCCGATTTTAAATGCTGCGGCTAAGGCCAATCTGAGTGGCAAGTTTTTCATTTCAACTTCTAATGAAAAATGGGCAATACAGCCGCCATTATTTGTGTTTTCAAACTTCCAGTTATTGGTTAGGTTTTTCAACGGCCCTGAATTTAGGGTGACATTTATTTCGTGAAACATATCGTCAATTTCGACATTTGAGTCGAATTTCTCGCTAAAAACACTGAATTTTACGCCCATTTCGGCTAAAAAAGTGCGTTTTTTGGTGTTTTTTTGGCTGTTTTTGATGGTTAAATGGCTACAATTGGGCAAAAATTCGGGGTATTTTTCGATATCTGCGACCATATTGTGAATTTTCTCTACCGAATATGGAAAGAGAATTTCAGTCTGATATTTCGGCATTACATACCCATTTTAGATAAGCGGTTTTTGCGTAATTCATCAAAATCTTCTCCGGCGTGGAAGCTTGATCTGGTCAACGGACTAGATGCAACCATTAAGAAGCCTTTGACTTTGGCCATGCGCTCAAAGCTTTTAAACTCATCAGGGGTTACAAAGCGGCTGATGGCGATGTGTTTGCGGGTTGGTTGTAGATATTGGCCGATGGTCATAAAATCAATGTCGGCGGCGCGCATATCATCCATCACTTGTAGCACTTCATGGCGTTCTTCGCCTAGGCCAACCATAATGCCTGATTTGGTGAACATTTTGGGGTCAATTTCTTTGACTTGTTGTAAAACGCGCAATGAATGGAAATAGCGGGCGCCGGGGCGTACTTTTAGATATTTTGAGGGTACGGTTTCTAGATTGTGATTGAAAACATCGGGTTTGGCTAAAACTACGGCTTCGACTGCGCCTTCTTTGCGGAGGAAATCGGGGGTTAGCACTTCGATTGTGGTGCGGGGGCTGGCTTCGCGGATGGCTTGTATGACCTCGACAAAATGTTGAGCGCCGCCATCTTCTAGATCGTCTCTATCTACTGAGGTGATGACCACATGGTTGAGATCTAGTTGTTTAACTGATTGGCCGACATTATATGGCTCTTGCACATCTAGTAATTTTGGCATGCCTGTTTTGATGTTGCAAAAGGCGCAGGCGCGGGTGCAGGTGTCGCCCATTATCATCATGGTGGCGTGTTTCTTGCTCCAGCATTCACCTATATTGGGGCAGCCTGCTTCTTCGCACACGGTAACTAGGTTGTTATCACGCATGATTTTGCTGGTTTCTTTGAACACGGGTGAGCCGGGGGCTTTGACTCTGATCCAGTCGGGTTTGCGCAAAATGGGGCTGTCGGCTCTTTTGGCTTTTTCGGGATGGCGCATTTTAGAACGCTCGACTGCTCCTGCTTTGATTAATTCAGAAGAGCTGATGCTGTTAGCTTGTTCACGTCTGTTATCTAACAATGTAACCATGTTTTGAAAAACCTATTTTGATGCTCAAAAAAGCCTAATTCTAATGCAATATATAACTTAAAATTTATGGCTTGCAAACCATTAGTGGCATTTTTGTAATCTTTCTAAAAGGTAAGTTTGCAATTTTTTTTATTTTTTTGGGAATAAAATGGCGCGTGAATTGTCTTACGTTATGAGAAGCAATTTTGTTTCTCATAACTGAAACGGAGATTATGATGAAAAAACTTATTATTACATCAGGTTTATTACTTTCTTTGGCAACCAGTGTGTTGGCTGTGCCTGTCACATTGATGGAAACATCGATTGGCCAAGTCTTAGTCGATTCAAACGGTATGACACTTTATACCTATAAATCTGACGAAGTCGGTGTTTCAAATTGTTATAATGATTGTGCTGTGAATTGGCCGCCATATTTGGCCTCTGAAAGTGATGAAAAATCGGGTGACTTTACCATCATTCCTCGCAGTGATGACACAAAACAGTGGGCATTTAAAGGTGCGCCGCTTTACACATGGACCGGCGATACAAACAGCGGTGATACAACTGGCAATGAGTTGAATGATGTTTGGTATGTGGTCAAACAATAATTTGTTTGAGTGAAATAGTGAAATTATTTAGGAGGGGTGCGCTTTAAGGCGCACCTCAACATCTATGGATGATTTTGAGAAAAATCTGTTGCAATTTATGCCAAACCTTAGAAGATACGCTATGAGCTTATCTCGTTCCGCTCATGAATCGGAAGATTTATTACATGACTGTTTGGAAAATGCGCTTGCCAAAAAGAAAAGTTGGCGAGGTGATAATTTACAAAGCTGGGTGATGACCATCATGACCAATCAATTTAGAAATAAATTAAAAAAATATGGGAACCAACCGCAAACAGTTCCAATTGAGGATGAAATAATTGCCTCCGAAGAGCGTATGTGTGATCCGTTGGCACTGGATAAGATAAAGGGGGCGATTGATCAATTGCCCGAAGATAATAGAGTGGTTTTAATGTTGGTTATTATTGAAGACTATAGTTATTTGGAAATATCGAAGATGTTGGATATACCCATTGGGACAGTGATGTCACGTTTGTCACGTGCGCGTAAGTCCATCGCGAAAATACTTGACGGGCATAATATTATTTCTTTTCGGAGGCCATTATGATTGATGGAGAAAAAAATACCATTTCTGAAGATGAATTACATGCTTTTGTTGATGATCAATTGAGTGATGAACGTAAATTGATTGTACAGGCATGGCTTAAAGATAATAGCGAAGATGCCGAAAAAGTGGCTGCATGGAAGAAGCAGAATGCGGCCATTCGCAAATTATTCACCCAGCCAAATGAAGAAAAGGCGGCCATCGACTTAGCTGCAGATGAGGAATTGATGAAGTTAGTATCGCGCCGAAAACCAGCTAAATATTTAGGCGGTTTTAAGGTTTGGCGGCAAATTGCTGCTACCATATTGGGCGCGACCGGCTTGGTTGCGGTGGCGGTTGGCTATAATGCTTATCAAGGCGAAAGTGAAAAGGTTTATGCGCATAATTTGCCCGAAGTTTCACGGGTGAGCTACTCGGTTTATTCGGGCGAAATTAAACACCCTGTCGAAGTGTGGAGTGATGAAAAAGAACATTTATCGCAGTGGTTAGGCAAGAGGATTAACCGCGAATTGGCTTTGCCAAATATAGCCGATGAGGGTTTTAAACTTTTGGGCGGGCGGATATTGCCGTTAAAAGGCGCAGCTAGCGCTATGTTAATGTATGAGGATGATTTTGGGGAGCGTTTGACGCTGATTATTGGCCCAGATAAAAACGGTGTGGTGAGTAGCTTTAGATACTCAGAATTAGAAAATATTCAGACTTATTATTGGGGCGATAGCGAGTATGGCTATGCCATTTCGAGCCGTTTTGGCCGAGAAAAAATGAAAGTTTTGGCGCAGGCTCTACATAAACAACTATAATATTATACAGATTGTTGCCCTTAATTTTGTCAAGATTGTGATTTAGAGCTATTTTATTCGTATATTTTGGAGGGTTTTATGAGCAATGGTAATGTTTTGGGTTTGGCTTTGGCGGGTGGTTTAATGGCAACCGGCATTGCGAGCGGTGGTTATTTTATATCTGAGACGATTTATAAATCTAAGGTTGGGATTAACACTGCGGAGGCCAAAGGTTTGGCTGAGCGGCGGGTGACATCTGACCGTGCGAATTGGAATGTTTCGTTTAAGGTGCAGGGGGGTAAGGGCACGGTGATGGCGGCGCTTTATAGCAAATATGAAAAACATCAGAAAATTATTATTGATGAGCTTAAAAAGATTGGTTTTAGTGATGAGGAAATTAGCATTGGTTCTGCCGATTATTATGGACAAGAATTTAGAAATGACGCGCAAGAAATTGTTGATGTGAAATATAGTTTAAGCGGTTTGTTGAGCATTAGTACTGACAATGTGCCATTGGTGGGCAAGGCGCGGGTGAGTGTGAGTAAGTTGATTGCGCAGGGCATTAGCATAGATAACCAGCGGCCGACTTATCAATTTACCAAGTTGAATGACATTAAACCTGACATGCTGAAAGAAGCGACTGAGAATGCGCGGATTGCGGCGGAGACATTTGCTGAGAATGTGGGGGCTAAGGTGGGCGGCATTCGGAGTGCGCGGCAAGGCGGGTTTAACATTACTGATGCGGGCGAGGAATATGGTGATCGGAACAAGATTGAGAAAGATGTGCGGGTGGTGACGACGGTTAGTTTTTATATAGAGAATTGATTTAGGTCAAGCAAACGGCATTTGATTTTTGGCTTGGGCTTTGATATAAGCTGATGAAAATTCAACCTGCTCTGGATTTACGTTCCAGATCGCATAAGGAAGCACTCTATGTCTGAGACATCTGTTGGCGTTGATACGCCTAAAATTACCGTAACTGCGCTTTATCATTTTACTAAATTGCCTGACTATAAAGAGTTGCGCGATCCGTTGCTGAAATTTATGAAATCGCAGAATATTAAAGGGACTTTGCTGTTAGCTGAAGAAGGCATCAACGGCACGGTGGCGGGGACGGCTAAGGCGATTGTTAAATTGCATGCTTATTTGCGGGCTGATGAGCGGTTTGCTGGGTTGGTGACTAAAGAATCGTTTGATGATGAGATGCCGTTTTATCGCACCAAGGTGAAGCTGAAAAAAGAAATTGTGACGATGGGGGTTGAGGATATTGACCCGAATGACATCGTTGGGACTTATGTGAAGCCAGAAGATTGGAATGATTTGATTGCTGACCCTGAGGTGATTGTGGTGGATACGCGCAATGACTATGAGGTGGGGATTGGTACGTTTAAGGGGGCGCTGAACCCGCAGACTGATACGTTTAGGCAGTTTCCTGCTTATGTGAAGAATAATTTGGGCAATGCTAAGGGTAAGAAAGTGGCGATGTTTTGCACGGGGGGGATAAGATGCGAGAAATCTACGGCTTATTTGAAGCAGCAGGGGTTTGAGGATGTTTATCATCTTGAGGGCGGGATTTTGAAATATTTGGAAAATGTGCCTGAAGAAGAGAGCCTTTGGGAGGGCGAGTGTTTTGTGTTTGATAGCCGTGTGGCGGTGAAACATAAGCTGGAAAAGGGGCAATATGACCAATGTTATGCTTGTCGTATGCCGATTACTGAAGAAGAAATGCTGAGTGAATATTATATTAAGGGCATTAGTTGCCACCATTGCCATGACAAGAAAACCCGCGCGCAAACTGCGCGTTATACGCAGCGTGAGAAACAGATAGCGCTGAGCGGTAAGCATGGTGAAGCGCATATTGGTGGTGATGTGGGGCAGACTATTGAAGCGCGGCGTGAGGCCAAATTGGCACAAAAAGACGCGGATCGGGCGCGGCAGAATTAGCCCATTTGCTAAGTTGACATATTATACTTAAATGGTGAAGCTTGATGCTTACCATTTGGAGGTGTGAGTGATGAAATGCTTGGTGGTTATGGCGCATCCTGTTGACAATAGCTTGTGCGGCTATTTAACCGCTAGAGTGATTGAGCATTTGCGCGGCGCGGGGCATGAGGTTGTGCTGAAAAACCTATATGCTGATGCGTTTGAGCCGCGTTTAAGCAAGGCGGAGCGGTTGAGTTATTATGCCCGTGAATTTAATGCCGAAAAGCTGGTTGCTGATATTGAGCAACTGCAAGCTGCGGAAATGCTGGTATTGGTGTTTCCGACATGGTGGTTTGGTTTTCCTGCGATATTAAAAGGTTGGTTTGACCGTGTGTGGGCGCCTGGTTATGCTTATAAACATGCGGTGGATAATGGGGCGATTATTCCGTATTTGAGCGGTTTAAAACATTTATATGTGGTGACGACATTAGGCTCGGCTTGGTGGGTGGACTGGCTGGTGGTGTGGCGGCCGATAAACCGCATTTTGCGGTTTGCGATTGTGGGCACATGTGCCAAAAACTGTAAGTTGAAAATTATGTCACTTTATGGTTGTGAAACTTTGGATGAGCGGCGGGTTGAGCGGTTTGTTGATAGAGTTAGAAAAACTATCGGCTGATTCTATCTAAAAAACTGTGCCATTTGATTACGAATGGTAGGAACCATGGTGTGCCGTTGTAAAATGGCTTGGTTTGGAAATTTAGGCTGTTGAATTCGGTCTGGAAATTTTCTTCACCCAAAATTTGCATTGAGAGTTTTTTGGCTAGGTATAGGGAACGGGTGACGCCGCTGCCGCAATAGCCCATGGCGTAATATAGGCCATCATGTTGGCCTAAATGGGGGACATGATCGAATGTGTAGGCGACTTTGCCTGACCATGAGTGGGTGATTTTTACTTCTATTAGCTCGGGGAATATTTTGTTGAGCAGGGTTTTTAGGTTTTTGGCATTTTTATCGGCGCGGTCGCGGAAATCTACACCACGGGCGCCGAATAATACGCGTTTGCCATTGGGGCTTGGGCGGTAATATTGCACCAAGCGGTGGTTGCCGCCGTGCATGCGGGCTTTGGGGAAGAGGCGGGTGATGAGTTCTGCTGGGAGTTGTTGGGTGGCGATCATGGCTGAGGTTATGGGCATGACGCGGTTGTAGAAATGGGAGAGGAAGGGCTTGCCGAATTTTTTGCTGTAGCCATTGGTGGCGATGACCACTTGGCCTGCGGTGAAGGCGCCTTTTGAGGTGGTGATTCGGTGGTTGTTGGCTTGGGTTTGAATGTCGGTGACTTGGGTTTGATCGAAAATTTGGCCGCCGAGGTCGAGGATTTTTTGGGTGAGGGCGATGAGTAGTTTTTGGGGGTGTAGGCCGCCATCTAGGCCGTACGTGACGCCTGCATAATAGTTGGTGGAGCCGATTTCGGACTGGACATCTTGATGCTGGATGAGGTTGTATTGGAAGCCTTTTAGGATGCTGAGTTTTTCGCAATCGCGGGCTAGGCTATCTAGCTCTTGCTGGTTGTTGACGCCGCGAAAACGGCCGGTCATGGCTAGGTCGCACTGGATATTTTCTTCGGCGATGAAATTTTTGAAATATTCTATGGCGTTGATGCCTTCTTGCAATATGGCGTGGGCTTTATTGGCGCCATAAATGCTGGTGAGGCCATCTAGGCCTAATTTGTGCAGGCTGGGGCCGATCATGCCGCCATTTTTGCCGCTGGCGCCATCACCTAGCTTTTGGGCATCGAATATGGTGACGGATTTGCCGGCGCGTAACAGGTGTAGAGCGGTTGCTAGGCCGGTGAAGCCTGCGCCAACTATGCATATATCGGTATCTTTTGGTAAGGATGTGTTGGTGAGGGCTGGGATGGTGACATGATCGTGCCAATAGGGTGTTGTTTTGAAATTATCGGTGAAGATATCTGACATTATTGGTGCTCCCTATTGGTTATGTTTAACATAATATATGGGGGGCGTATATGTATTTGAATGGGCGGAAATGGGCGGTAAAGCATGGTTTAACAATATGGGATTGAGTGTTGTTGTGGTTAAGAATTTGTTTGTTTTTGCTGCGAAAATTAGTTGTTATCAACTTATTAACCACCTTTGTCTAAGCTTTGATGTGGGGGGGTGGAACTTTATAGAGAGATAAGCATGTTTAACATAGCTCCTAGAATACTAAATAATATTAAGGTCGGTCGACAGGTTACGATCGTTACAACGTTGAGCATTATTGCTCTTATTACACTTGCAGTTGCTTCATATATTGAGGCTGATGGTGTGGCTACATCTAATCACGCAACCAGCCATGCATCTAGCAAAGCGCATGTATTTAACAAAATATATAGTGATAGTTTGCGCATGCGGCGCTATGAAAAAGACTATTTAGCGAATTTTGACGCGGTAAATATTGAAAAATTTAATGAGGCATCTGAAGAGGCATTAAGAGATGCGCATATCTTCGAATCGATTGCTGATACAGATGATGAATTACAGCGTGTAGGCCATATCATCAAAGGCTTGCAAATGAGCCAAGTTCAATTTGAAAAAGTGATTGAAATGGAGCAGCAACTTGGTATTACCCCAGAATCAGGTATTCATGGCGAATTGAGAAAATTAACTCATGAATCTGAAGAATTATTGAAGAAAATACAGGCTGCAGAGAATAATGATCCTACACTTGATATATTAACAGTCGAAATGCAAATGCTACATTTGGATGAATTTGGCTTTATGCTACATAATGACGAAGTGTTTTTGGAAGATTTTAGGCATGGTGTTGATTTGTTTCTTAAAAGTCTTGAAACATCACATATAACGATTGCTGAGAAAAGAAGCTTAACCACTATGATTAATAATTATAGTGTCTTATTTATGAAGTGGAGTGTGCTTGAACAACAGACCGCTAAAGAAATTGAAAAATTTGATGAGATTTTTGCGTCTATAGAACCTGAGCTTGTTGAATATTCTGCTAAGTTTGATGAAGTTTCTCGGAACAATATTCTCAACCTTTCGATTGTTGAAGCGGTGCATGATCAAGAAATGATCGCTATTTATAGTGCTGTTTTGGTAATGATACTGATTATAGCTTTTTTGAGCCTTATCGTTAGTACTAATATCAGTGGTAGAATTAATGTGTTGAGTAAGTTAATGGAGACTTTATCTAAGGGTGAATTAAATATCGACATTGTTTATACCAAATTTAAAAATGAATTTGGAGTGATTGCACGGTCATTACTGGTTTTTAAAGAGTCGGCTATAGAAAAAATTAAAAACTCCAAAATTGAGCATGAGAGGCTTGCTAAGGAAGCTCAAAAGGCAGCCGAATTGGTTGTTGTGATTGAGGAATTTAGAGGGTTTTCTAGTGAGAAGTTGATTAATGTTGGTGCTGCTTCGGATCAATTAGAGAGTGTGTCACTTAACCTAATGAGATCTGCGAATGAAATTACCAAGCAAAGCCAAGTGGTGAAAGAAAATGTTGGTGAAACATCGATGAATGTAACTGGTGTTGCTGCGGCGACGGAAGAAATGTCTATTGCGGTTTCTGAAATTTCGTCTCAGGCTGCGGGTTCTGCTGCTATTGTTGAAGAAGCCATTGGTAAAACTGGTGAAACGGTTGCGAAACTTAAGGCGCTGACTGAAAGTGCCGCGAAGATTGAAACTGTGGTAAACTTGATTAATGAAATTGCTGAACAGACTAATTTGTTGGCGCTAAATGCCACCATTGAAGCGGCGCGAGCTGGTGATGCAGGCCGCGGTTTTGCTGTGGTTGCTAATGAGGTTAAATCGTTGGCTGATCAGACTGGTAAAGCGACTGGTGAAATTGCGGCTCAGATTAACCGCATTCAAACCGATGGTGCATCGGCTGCGCAAACGGTTGCTGAAATGAATGATATTATTGTAAATCTATCTGAAGCTTCAATGGGCGTGGCGGCTGCGGTTGAGGAGCAAAGTGCTGCTGTTGGAGAAATTGCTAATAATGTTTCGGCGGCATCTGACTTATCTCAGCAAAGTGCTAGTTCGATGGATGTGGCGAGCGAAAGTGTGGAGGCTGTGCAGACTATTTCGGAAGAAGTGACGCAGGTTGCTACCAATATGAAATTGCAAGTGGAAGCATTGGAAGGTGACATTGTGCTATTCCTTGATAAAATAAATGCGGCTTAAGTTGAAAACTAGAAGCCCTGAAAAAAGCCCGCTAAACGTTTGGTTTGGTGGGTGCCTCGCCCTATAATACCCAGTACAGCCCTTGCATGCCTAGATTTGCCTGTGGCTGCATTGGCGGGGAATGGCATATTTACCCCGAAGAAAATAGAAGTACGCTCAGCGCGCCGATTAAGACAGTTGTAGCGTACCCTGTTGGCACGAGCCATTAGGTGAGATTTTGCTAATTAGCGCCGGGCCAATTGTTAAATACACTTTTTCATAAAATTCCTTTGCTGAGGAAGTTACTTTTGGCTTTGCGCACTTGTAAGAGTGCTAGCCGCCACTGTCCCCGTATCAGCCATATTCTGTTTAAATTTATCTAAGGTTTTGTTTGGCGCGGTTTGTGACTTGCAATTATTGCTTATTCAAATCTTTATAAAAAAAGTTCGCTGTGCGGGGCTATATATTTAGATTGCTTGGTGAATTAATGTGTGGTCTTCTAAATTAACTGCTTAAAACGAGGGGAATGGGCATGTCAGATAATATGAAACTAATTCAATATTTCGTTAAAGGCTGCATATCAAATGAAACAGAGAAGCTTGGAAATTTAGTTTCGCCAAAGTTCGTATATGTTTTAAATCTTGATGAATATTTTGACTGGGAAGAATTCGTAGTTAGAAACCGAACTTTACACCACACTACAAATATCGTTATACATGAAATATCAAGTGAGGATGATGTTCATTTTCATTATGATTTTGATATAAGCTTACCTGAACCAAATCTGGAAATTGCGGCGCGGGGATTTATTCAAATAATTGTTAAAGGTGGATTGATTACTCGAATTGATGCACATACTAATAACACCGAAGAGGAATTTAAGACATTTCAAGAGTTAAGGGAAAAAAGCTCTACTATTTTGTTGTGATGTGGGCGTAAAAAACCAACTGTGAGGGTGGGGCTTTGCGGGCTTTATTTGGCGGTGTGCCAACAGCTTGAATTTTTGGTTCATATGTTCTAATATTCGTATTATGTTATCACAAAGTTAGGTGAATAGTTATGTCTTATAGAGGTATTATTCTGACAACATTTGATCATACTCCAAATGGTAAAAAATCGATGCTGCTTATTGTATTGGCTATATTATTGGTCATTGCTACGGTATTTGGGGTTTTATTATTAGGCTGAGAGGGACAATGCTGCTTTTTGTAAATGGTTAGCGTATTTCTTTTTCGCCTTGATGGTGTTTTGGCCAAAATTTTTGGCGCGGGCAACCTTATTGGCTGGCAGAACTGTCGTGAGTGCCGGAGCAGGTTTGCTTTTTGATCACTTAAAAACAGTGAGTAAATTGAAGGTCAGGGTATCAAAAATTGGAAGCGGTTTTAATGCTCTCAATTTTTTGCATATTTGTTTTTGTTGTTTGTCTCTGGTGCGGATGGGAGAATTGAACCTCCACTTCCATACGGAAACACGATTTTAAATTTGACGTATATTCGGGTTTTGGGCCGATAGCATCATATTGGTTGTCCAATGTAATGGCAAATAACCATAAATAAATAAAGAACAAACCCGAAGCGGGGCATCTTATCATTTTTAATAAAAACTGTGATTATGAAAATGGTATAATTCCCCACTTCCGCTTTTTCGACCGTTATATGAGGTTAAAAAAGATAAGTACTCGTAAGTTTCTTACCAACGATGTCGGTGGAAAAAAGGCTATATAAAATGGTTATTTATATGTTTTTTTTTGAAATAATTATTTGAAATAATCAATTAAACGTTGAGTAAAGCTTTTGTCTTTGTTGAAGATTATGCCTTCTTCTATTAGTCTGTTGGCAACTCGGGATTTTGCATTTATTCCAGCCTTTGCTCCTGCAATTTCGCCTAATTTAGCACTAGCTATCATTATAGCAGGGGTTTGTAAAATTAGTTTTTGCCCCGTTTCAGTTCTGTAGAATGTTGCAATGTCAGACAATTCTTTTTTGGTAAAAAGATCAAGATATATTTTTCCTGTTTCTTTACGCATAATTTCGGTAAATTCGTCAATAAATTCATCAATAAAAATGTCAAAAAATTTATCTGGGTCATCAAGATTTATTCCTTTTTTTCGGAAATCATTTGCTATTGAAGAAATAAGTACGGGGCGCAGTGTTTGAAGTGCAGCCTCAAAAAGTAAGCGTGTAACTGTTTGATCGACAATGTAATTTACGTCTTATTTTGGATTAGCGAAGGATGGTGTCGTATTGAACAATATAACAAGAACACATAAAGTAAAACGTTTCATAAAAAATCCTTTAATCATATGAGACCTCAGCATAAGGCCTGTTTCTATCTTGACATTACCGAGTTAGTAATTTTTTCCTAGTAAAATCATCTGTTTGCGACTTTAAGGTTCTGGTATTCCTTTGTATCCAGAATTTTATAAAAAATGGCCAAGGTGTGAAACCAGCCGTCCAAAAGCAGCGTATTAATTAGTAATTTTCACTCGGCTTATGTTGCCTCAGAAACAATCCACCTGGCAATGATGATGTTGGACGCTTGCCTGCTGGGTGGGGCTACGAGGCTGAGTTGCGGTGATTGTGGTGTCGCTGTCCCAATAAATACTGATAAGATTGGATTGAGCCTGCAGTGCCGATGTATATTTTTTCCGCTTCAAGTGGGGCACCATTCGCATCCCTAAAAGTCTGAAATGGTGCGGTTACAGCATATTGTGTCATTCATTTTTCTATAAAAAACCTGCAATGCAGGGGGGGGGCATTTAGTTTGTTTGGCTAATTGACGAGAAGCTTCTTGCGCTAGTATTATTGAGTGCTTAATGAGGGAAATAACGACATGTCTAATAATTTGAAATTAGTGCAATATTTTTTCAATGAAATATTTGAAAACAAAATCGAAAATCCAGAAAGATTGTCTAATCTTGTGACTTGTCAATTTTCGTATTACTTGAATTTGGGTGAGCGCAAAAATTTTCAACAGTTTGCAGCGCGAGCGCGGTTTATGAATACAGTTTCAGATATTCTGTATGAAAAAGTAACGACAGAGGATGATGTTTTCTTTATTACAGAGTTTGAGGTGAAACTCCCAAAACCAAACCAACATATAAAGTCGGTTGGCTTTTCACAAATTGAAGTATCAAATGGGCTTATTCACCAGATCAACATTCATTACAGTAAGAATGACCAAGAATTAGAAGAGTTTCAGACATTTTTGGGTGGTGGTACAACCGTGTTTTTGTGAAATATAGCCAAATTAATATCAATTATCGTTTTCACTAGAAGGTGTGACGACGCCTATATTCACATGGTTGCATCGGATATTGACGAAAAAGGAATCAATATTATGGATGAAATCCTAGCAAATTTAGACACGCATTAGAGCACCAAAAGTGTGGCAGCAGAGATTTGCAGCACATCGTTTTCGAGGTTTGAGGCCGTTTTGAGGGGTGTTAGAGCCCTGTTTTAGCACAAGAAGTGTGCCAGAGGATGTTGCTGGCACACTTTAAGAAAAACCCAATGAAATCAGTAGGCAAACTAGGGGGTAGGGTGCAAGAAATCGGAAGCGGTTTTAATGCTCTCAATCTTCTTTAAGTGTTTGTTTTTATTGATTATCTCTGGTGCGGATGGGGAGGATGAATTTAAGTGTTATATATTATATTTATCAATACGTTAATTTAAATATTCAATGTTTTACATTAAATAAGGGTCACAGTAAGTGGCACAAAAAGAGTCACAGTTTTTTGATCCTTTTGTCACTTTTTTTAGAAATTTCGCACTTTCTGTATTTCAAAGCTCTATTTAATAGTTGATCTCGGTTTTCTAAGCGCTTTTTTTCTTCAAATAGATGATTGAGAAGAATCCAACTGCCGTGGTCATCTTGCCAATCATATTTTTCAATGCAATTGGCAATCAAACCTATAGCATTTTCAATTCGTTTTATGGTGACGCGTTTTTCTGTCATCCCACCTCTTCGGTAGAATTTATTTTAACGCTAGTAAATTTGTAGATCGGCTGTATATTTGCAAAATGCAATCGCAACGTTTCGGGAAAACCATATTTCATTCAATCGAACTTCCATGATTAGTTTTTCCCTCAAACCACCTACTATGGAATAGA
>NVUH01000007.1 GCA_002401855.1 Hyphomicrobiales bacterium | reverse complement strand
TCCGCTGATTCTAGCTAGTGCATAATAGGCATTATTATGCAAATTAGGTGGCTCAATTTTAAGTGCCAATAGTGGCTCAATTTTAAATGCTCATTGACATGTAGAGATAATTTTCTATCATTTTTGTTGAATTTTGGAATGTCTAAGCTATCTAAAAGGCATTCAACCGTTGTTCGGAGGCTGTTTCCGCATGCTGACGGGCTAGGCCAGAATAGGCTATTTGCTACTTCGATATTGGATGCAATCTCATGTGGGATATTGGCATTAGGCGTTAATATTGAAATGGTTGGGTAAACGTACATTGGGATATATATTTGAGTTACATCCCAATCCCATTCAGGTTCTCCTGACTGAGTGTAGTATTGATGCGCTGAAATTTCCCCTTTTCCTGCCATAAAATAGTTGTTTTTACATTTAGTGCATTTAAATTGGGCATTAAAAACTGCTCTTGTCATATCTGGTTCCCAATAAACCTCTTTGGCTTCACTCTTACTATCTTGAGTTTGATGGAATATTATATCTTTTTCATAATTAACAATTTCAACGCTAACAGATTCACATATGCTGCACGGGAAACTCGGAAATTGTCCACTATATTTTTCAACATACAAATTTCTATTGAACATATACACATTCCCAATGATTATAATTTATGTAGGCATAGCAAATTTTTACATATAGCCTAAATTTATTTCATAAATGTTAGGCCTAACAATGTAGTTAGATTTGGACGAAACTCTGTGAGGAATTCTGTTATTCAAAATGATATCGGATACGGCGTACACGCGCGGTTACTTGATTGTAGAAGCAAGTGTTTTAATTAGGGTGTGGACTCAATTGCACCAGCATTTGAATGCATAGATATAGAGCATGTTCAGGAAGTTCTGTCCGTGTTTTTCGAAGCGTGTTGCAAGTCGTCTCATGTCTTTCATCTTACAAAAGAACCGTTCGACGATATTGCGCATTTTATAAAGGTTTGTATCGTGAGGCACAGGATGTTTTGCATTGGACTTTGACGGGATCACAGCCAGTGCAGCTTCATCGGCAATTTGTTGTCTAATTTTGACACTACCGTATGCTTTGTCAGCAACAATTGCCAATGGAGGTCTGTCCCAATTTAAAAACAAATGCATCATCTGGCTATCATGTACATGGCCCGCCGATATGCCCAATCGCACAGGTTTTCCATATTGATTTACACCCACATGAATTTTGCTTGTGCGACCGCCGCGTGAGCGGCCAATACATTCTGCCAATTCAGGATGTAATCGATCTTTTTTTTAGCGCCCGCAGCAGCGCGGTGTGCCTTCACAATAGAGGCATCAATGAAAATGAGGCTATCGTCACCTTTGTCGGCTAAAGCATCAAATACAGATTTCCATACCCCGCGTTGCCCCCATCGATTGTAACGATTGTAAACCGTAGTACATGGGCCATATCGAGAGGGTAAATCTCGCCATGGGGCACCTGTTCGTAAAATGTAAAAAATACCATCCAATATCTGGCGATCATCTTTGCGTTGTGGACCACGTCCTTGTGGTGGTAAGTGCGGGGAAATTAAATCCCACTCTAAATCGGTTAAATCAAATCGTCCCATGTAAAACTCCATCTTTTGACAGAGTGAATCACAGAATGACTAACTAAAGCAATAAATGAATTGGGTTCACACCCTAGTCTTTTAACAGTGCGACCGTTGCTGGCGGCTTGATATTGGCCATTTATGAGAAGTTTAACATTCATTTTAGTCACCTATAAATCTATTCTAATCCACGCATATTACTAACTGCATGGGCATACATTCCGCCATCAGCTGGAATATTTGCGCCACGTATCCAAGTTGAAGCTTCCGAGAGTAAAAATGCAACGACGGGTGCTATATCACTTGGGCGCCCTGCTCTGTCCATAACCCTCATATCTTCTTCAGCACGCTCCCCCAGAGTTTCAAGAAAATCGCTTAGTATTGGTGTTTCAACTGGGCCAGGGCTTACAGCGTTGATTCTAATATTTCGATCTCTCCACGTCCATCTATTCTGCATGGTCCAAGCAATTAAGGCTTGTTTTGTGAAAAAATAAGAATTCTCGGCAGTTATGTTATTTTCTTCGCAAAAAGAAAAAACACCATCAAAATCGAGACCTTCACATGCACGAATGGTTTTGACTTGGTCTTCCCAACCCAGCCCTGCCAAAGACGCAAGGTTTACAATTGCGCTGCCATTTTTTAACTTTGGCACTAATAAATTTGTTAAATATTTAAGAGCAACAAGATTTACGGTTACAACATCTTTAACATTCATAGTTGGAGGCAAACCTGCAATGTTAGCCAGACCAGCAATGTCATCGGGTAGTTTTGCAACAAGAGTATCTATGGCTGCTTTATCTAGTAAATCGACTTGAAAAAACTGGCTCACTTCAATATTTGGTTTGTTTCGGTCAACAGCAATAACCTCGCCGCCTTGCGCCATAATCAACTTTGCTGTTTCTTCACCAATTCCAGATGAAGCACCAGTTACAACGATTTTTTTACCACTAAAATCCATTCTCAACTCCACATTTTACATATATTCAGAATAATAACTTCATTCATTAGCCCGTTATGGTCATGTAACCGTCGGGGCTAAATGTTCCATTTTCATCTTTGAAAGAATGAGCATAATCTGGCCAAATTAATGTAAGGCGACCACTTCTGTCATCGACATACCAGCTCTTACAGCCACCGTCCAACCACACAGTGTTTTGGGAACGAATGTGTAATTCTTCCATATATTTTTGTTCAGCATCTTCACTAACTTCTATGGCTAAGACATTATTTTCTTTGGCAAATTCTAGAGCACCTAAAATATAATCAATTTGGGCTTCTATGATGAACACCACCGAGTTATGACCCAAGCCAGTATTGGGGCCATTAATTATAAATAGGTTTGGGTAATCATTCACTGTAATTGATTGATAGGCTTGCATGCCTTTATCCCAATGTGTATCTAAATCAATCCCCCCTTTACCGTAAATTCGTTTGGCAAAAGGTGGGCGAACGGCTTCAAAACCTGTTGCCAGAATAAGAACATCTAAATCAAATTTATTGCCATCGGCACTTATGGCTGTGGAGCCGTTCACTTCTTTAATTGCTGATGGTTCGAGAGTTACGTTATCTTTCGTAAAAGCTGGGAAATACTCATTAGAAATGAGCAAGCGTTTACAGCCAACTTCATAATTTGGCGTTAGCTTGGCTCTTAAATCTTTATCTTTTATCTGGTTTTCAAGATGCCCAAGTGCCATGTCTTTAGCTTCTTTTAAAAATCTATCTACACCGCGTCTTTGGGCGTAATTATATTCGCCTTCCCAGAACACTTGCTGCCTAACTTCATCTATTATTGTTGGATCTCTGCGGAACTGGCGTCTTTCTGCTTCAGTGTAAACTCTATCAGCTCTTGGCACTACATAAGCTGCGCTACGCTGAAAAACAGTTACCTCACAATTAAGCTTAGCCACTTCAGGAAGAATTTGAATTGCCGAAGCGCCAGAGCCGACAATGCCAACTCTCTTACCTTCAAGAGAAACCTCATGATTCCAATCAGCTGAATGGAAAATCTCACCTATAAAGTCATTTATACCTTTTACGTTCGGTAAATGCCCATCAGCCAAATGCCCCGTACCCGTTATGAGAATTTGTGCTGAATATAGCCCATTTGATGTTTCTACAAACCATAATTTCTTCTCGTCATCCCAACGCGAAGCCAGCATATCACGGCCGAAATGGATTTTAGGAAGCAAACCTTCTGTTTTAGCGCAGTCGCGTAAATATGATTGAATCTCCCCACCTGGAGAAAACACTCGTGACCATTCAGGGTTGGTCTTAAAAGAGAATGAATATAAATGTGAAGGAACATCACAAGCTATGCCTGGGTAATGGCTATCTCTCCATGTACCACCCACATCATTAGCTCGTTCGAGAATCACAAAATCCTCTTCTCCTTTTCGCATGAGTTGTATTCCCATACCTAGTCCAGCAAACCCACTGCCGATAATTAGAATTTTTTGATTTATGATAGTTTTGTCTTGAGTCATATTTTCCATGATGTGCCCCTTTGTAAATGTAATTAAATTATGGACGTAATGCAGGAATAATTTCACCCGCTTCGTGTTTTTGAGGATTTTGGGTGAAATTATCTATCAACTGCACTAATTCTGCAGGCCGTTCAAAAACCACAGCATGCCCAGATGCAACTTCGGCATATCTCGCATCTTTAATAACCGAATAAAGTTGTTTACTATGGTGTTTAGGAACCATCTGATCAAAAGTGCAACCAATAACCAATGTCGTGGCCTGAATATCCAATGCTTGTTCCGTAATATCTATATCGGCATTAAGCGTCATTTGCATGTCTACAAATTCATTAATTTCTATCATTTCAGCAGCAGCCAACATTTCTTCGATCGGTTTGTTAGACATAAATGGGGCGCTAAAAGCACAAAATGTCATGTATTTCTTAATGGCTTCAGAATTTTCTTTTCTTAGCTCTTTCCACACTTGATTACGCATCACTTGATGGGTATCAGTTTTCATCCACCCAGCAATTAGAATTAGATTTTCAACTGTTTTTGGGAATGCAGAAGCGATACTCGCGGCAATAACCGAGCCTAAAGAATAGCCTAATAATGTTATTTTTTCATCAGGAATCACATGGTTAACCACTGCCATAACTTGAGCCGACAAATGTTCTAAACTTAGAGATTCACTTTTTAATTTAGGCTGAGCTAAATCAATTGAAATGACTCGTTGACGCTGTGCAGCCAGTGGAAACAGATAGCCAAAATGACTATCAGTACGACCACCTGTGCCATGTATCATCACTAATGGTAGCCGGTCACTAATATCTTGTTTTCCAGAATCAAAATAAGTGATCTCTACGTCATTAACTGTAAGTTTCTTTGGTTCATTTTCAGTTGATATTTGCATTAAAAAATAGTCCTCCATTACATTTCATATAAAAATTAGTTTACTATTCAGACATATTAAAATTGCCCAAACTTCAAAACTTATTGTTTTATTTAACATAATATCCAAGAACATATTTTCATAACGATATCACTGTTATTAGTTCATATATCGGACTAAAATTAAATCTATTTTATCATGCTTTAAATTTACAATCATCGTCAGATATCAAGCCGTTGGAATGTGAAATGCACCATCAACATAAATGGCTTGGCCGTTCAAATATGGAAACTCACCAGAACTTAAACCCGCAATTAATTTACCAACATCATCAGCTTTCCCCCACCGCCTTAACGGCACTCCGCCAGATTCAATATATGCATCGATTTTGTCAGTATTGGCTGATGCTGTCATTTCGGTTTCAATAAAACCTGGACGTACTTCATGAACATGCACATTTTCTTTTGCCAGTCTAACGGCAAACAATTTGCTAACCATGGAAAGTCCGGCTTTTGATATGCAATATTGAGAACGGTCAATAGAAACATGTTCCGCCGCAATTGATGTTACAAAAATAACACTTCGATAAAAATCAGACTTTTTTTCCACTAGCAGCTTATTGGCAAATGCTTGGGTAAGAAAAAAACTACCGCGTAAATTTATATTCAAACTAAAATCGAATGCATCAAAACTTAAATCTAGAATATCAGTTAAAGGCCGCGCAGCAACACCTGCATTGTTAACCAAACAATCGATGCCACCAAAACAATTCCAAGCCTCATTTATAATGTTTTTATGATTTTCTACATTTGCTAAATCTGCTTGAACAAATTTAACTGACGCACCTAAAGCCACTAATTCTTCTATAGTTTCTTTGGCCTTACTGTCCTCAATCAAGTCCATCAATACAAGGTCAAAACCTTTTTTTGCCATACACAGGGCCGATGCTTTACCTAACCCTTGACGCGCACCTGTTATAAGAGCTACTGGCTTGTTACGTTCTTGTTGCATTATACCTCCAACCATTCTTCTCGAATTTCTGATGCATTTAATAATTGCTTGGGCGTGCCTTCAAAAACAATTTCACCATGCCCCATTACAAACAAACGATCACTCACATTAAGTGCGATGACGAGCTTTTGCTCCACTAATAAAATAGCAACATCTCGTTTTGCAATTTCAGAAAGCAGTTCACCAACCATCTCAACCATACGCGGTGCTAAACCTTCCGTTGGTTCATCAATCATAATCAAATCTGGCCCGCCAATAAGAGTGCGACATATTGTGAGCATTTGCTGTTCACCGCCAGACAAAACGCCAGCAGGTGCATCTGCACGTTCTCGTAAAATAGGGAAAAGATCAAAAATATCTTCGATTGACCATCGATCATTACCTTTTATCTGCCCTAGAATTAGGTTGTCTCTCACAGATAAAGCGCCGAATACGTCTCGGTTTTCGGGTACATATCCGATGCCTTTATGAGCAATCTGAAACGGTTTTAAATCGCTTATATCCTCGCCAGAGAAAACAACCTCGCCACGAGTTGAAATCCCACCCATAATGGCTTTTAAGGTCGTTGATCTTCCTGATCCATTTCGGCCAAGCAAGCTTACAACTTCGCCTCTTTTTATATTTAAATTAACCCCATGTAAAATGTGGCTCTTTCCGTAAAATCCATGTAAATCATTAATGGATAACAGAGTTTTTTGTTGGTTATTTGCAGAACTCATCATTACATTCCTTGAACTAATTCATCGACCGAAGTGCCCAGATAGGCTTCTTTGACTTGTTCATTGGCTCTAATTTCCTCAGGTGTACCGGTCGCAATTATTTTTCCGTAAACCAAAACTGAAATACGGTCGGCAATGTCGAATATTACCCCCATATCGTGTTCAACCATCAAAAGAGTTTTACCTTCAGACACACGCCGTATTAATTCTAGGGCATTTTTCGTTTCAGAATGGCTCATACCCGCCATTGGCTCATCCAACAATAGTGTTTCGGCACCACTTGCAATTGCTAACCCTAGCTCCAAAGCTCGTTGTTCGGCATAGCTTAATAAATCCGCTTCAACATGACGCTGTTTTTCAAGACCTAATTGAGAGAGAAGTTTTTCACACAACTCTTCCACGTCCTTGAGCTGCCCTACCGTTTTTCGCATTGTATATCGATAGCCCAAACGACCAAACACAGCGCAACGTAAATTATCTAAAACGGACAAACCTTTAAAGATATTGGTGATTTGAAAACTTCTTGATAAGCCAATTCCACAAATTTTTGCTGGTTCCAAATTCTGAATTTCTTGACCTTTAAATATAATCTTACCTTTAGTTGGTTTAATGCGCCCTGTAATCAGATGAAACAAAGTTGATTTACCGGCGCCATTTGGCCCAATTAATGCATGCCGTTCACCCTGCCTAAGATCTAAGTTTACACCTCTAATAATTTCAATATTTCCGAATGATTTATGAATATTTTCAAGCTTTAACGCTGTTTTTTCTGAGCTCATTTTTCAGCCCCTTCATTTTCTTGTAAACGGCCGTTGGCGACTAACTGCCATTCGTGTCTACGGTTATTCAATATTGAAAGGGATTTTTTGGTGATTATAAAACCCAGAATAATAAGAACGAACACAAGCCCCCATTGCCAAATAGAGCTAACATCAATTGACAACCCCATATAACTCAATATCGAACCCTGCGCTTTATCCAGCCCAACTCTATAACTCATTTCAACCAAAGCCCCCACAGCGAGAGCAAAGACCATTCCAGAAGAACCAACAAACGCCCAATATTTAAACAATTGAGAAAGTTCACCTGTATGCAATATTTTTGCAAAATCCGTCACAATGCCAATCAGGCCGCGTGGCGCATACATGATCACAAAGATGAATAACAATCCGAAATACAACTGCCAAGCAGATGTTACATCTGACAACCAGAGCTTCATGATGCCAATAACGACAGCACCCAAAATTGGGCCGAAAAATTGTTGAATGCCACCTATATATGTCATTAACAGAACTAAAGTAGATTGTGTGGCACCTAAATCTACAATGGAGACAATTTCAAAGGTTATAGCGCTTAAACCACCTGCAATACCTGCAAAAAAAGCCGCGACAATCGAAGCCGAAAACCGTATTCTCGATGGTTTAAAACCGATAAATTCAACTCGTTCGGAGTTTTCTCTTACAGCATTGGTCAACATACCAAACGGTGTTTTTGAAATAAAATATAAAATAAGAGCAGAAATAAGCAACCAAATGGCAATGATGTAATATATTTCGGTTTGCGATCCAAAATCATAACCGAGGAAAGACCCCATATCCATCCTGTCTATTGACTTACCTTCTTCGCCACCAAAAAAGCTTGGTAAAATATAACTAAGGGCGTGTGTCAGCTCTGCCAAACCTAGCGTGATCATGGCAAAAGTCATCCCCCCACGTGCGGCGGATATCCAACTATAAAAAACACCTATTATTAAAGCACCCACCCCACCGAAAATAGGTATGAAAGGAAGAGGAAACTCTATTCCTCGGTCAAGAAACATATTAAACACATATATAGTGAAAAACCCACCTAGCCCCATATATAGCCCGTGTCCCAAAGACAATAAACCTGTCTGGCCAAGCAATACATTATAGGAAAGTACAAATATGGACATTATTCCTAGATAGCATAATGTGCTTACGGCAGACCTACTCGAAAATATCAAAGGCAGAACTAAAAGAGCTGATGAAAATATCAGCCAATTTAGATATGGTAAACGCTTATTCAATTTCTGAAAAATATTTTCAGAATGCTTGTTTTCATCTATCGGTGTCATAATTATTTTTGATTACCTTATTCTTTCGTATTCTTTGTTAAGATAGAACCAAACTGAGGTTAGTTAGACTGAATAAGCAGTCACTTAATCCATCTGAAAGTTCAGCTTCAAACCCGCACGTGGCCAACGCATTTTGATTAGTTTACCCGTACCTGACATGGTTAAATATGCATCTTTCATATCATCACCTCCAAAACACAAATTTGTAGAAAATGGGTCAGGCATTTCTATAACTTCAACTTGCTTACCGTCTGGGGAAATGACTGTAATGCAGCCAGGTGTTAAACCTGCAACACATATATTGCCATTTGCTTCGACAGCAAGAGAATCATAACGTTTAAAACCTTCGATTTGCGCCAAAAGCTGCTTGCCTGGAGACGCCATGTCTATTGGAGCAAGCACGCCTGGCTCTAAAATTTCATAATACCAAAGCCGCCCTGTTTCAGTCTCGGCGACATACAAAGTTTTCTCATCTGGTGACAAACCAACGCCGTTTGCCGTGACTATGGGAAACACCAACTCACAGACATAACTACCATCAATCTTGCCATAATAAACACCGCCAGAACGAAAAGCTCTTGCTTCTCTCATGCCATGGTCTGTGAAATAAAAACCGCCCTGTTTATCAAACACAATATCGTTTGGCATAAGCAATGGATTGCCATCCACTTGCCTATATAATTCAGTCACTTCACCAGTTTCTAAATCAATGCGCTCTATTCTACCACCTGAATAGCCATCTGAACCACCAACGGGTTGAGTGAAGCCACCTGGGTCACCCCATAAAAAGCCATCACCATTATTACAAATATATAATGCGCCGTCAGGGCCAAAGGCCGCACCATTTGGGGCTCCGTTGATTTCAATTAGCATGGTTTTTTTGCCATCAGAAAATATTTGAGTGATAGACCTACCTTTGATTTCAACAACCAAAACTGAGTTATCTTTATACATAACAGGCCCCTCAGGAAACTCTAATCCTGAAGTTAAAACTTCGATACTTGACATATTTACCCTTAATTGACGAGAAATCATGTGATCAACATTTAAATTAAAATGGCCACGCTATGTTTGAAAGCGTGGCCGTAATAGCTTATATTATGGACGTTTCATTTCACATGTAGATTCAAACGTAATTTTATCGGCTGGTATGACGGCTTGTGTGTGCCATCCCCAACCAGTGCCATCTTCATCTAAGCCATCAGTTGGCCCAAAACTAGAAATAACCATTTGAGTGATAATCTGGTGATCGTCAGCACGCATATAAGCATCAGCGCCATATACTGTTTTAAATTTCTGATTTTCTAGCGCTACAATCAATGCGTCAAAATCATTTGATCCAGCTTGCTTAGCGGCACTTGCAAGAGCTCTAATTGCAGATGTATCACCTGGAAAAGCACTAGCAGAATGAACATTAATTGTTCTGAACTCGCCTTCAAATGCCTTCAAATCAGCATTGTCAATTCCAGCATCACCATCGAACACCGAATAAACCAGACCATCAAGTCCTGTTTGTTTAATAGCTGCAGCTGAACCTGGACCCGTTGAAAAATATGTAAACCATTTTACATCCAAATTAGCTTCTCCTGCCGCTTTTAGAAGTAAAGCTAAATCACCACCCCAATCACTTGTTGTCACTGCGTCTGCACCGGATGCGCGAATTTTAGCAATATAAGGCGCAAAATCTGTAATTTTCTGCAATGGATGGGTTTCATCGCCAACAAACTCAATGTCTGGACGAGTTTCACCAATCATATTTAAAATATTTTTTCGGGTAGTTTGACCAGAAGAACCTTCTGCGTTCAAATTATAAACTTTTTTGATATCTGTTTGGCTTTTGAAGAATTCAGCAAGGCCTTTCGTCTTCATGTTGGCATTTAAAACCCAAGAAAAACTATTATAGCTACATTTTGAACCAGAGGTAGCAGGGTCGTGAGAGGCACCATCAAACACAATAACTTTATTGTCTGGGTTACGACGGTTATATTTTCTTACAAAATCAATTAATGCAAATGTATTTGAAGATGAAACACTTGTTTGAAGAATACGCGCACCAGCATCAATTGCTTTTTGGGCTTGAATTGCAGTTTCTTTTGGTGACATTTGATTGTCAAATGTAATGACTTCAACTGGAACGCCGTTTAAACCACCTTCAGCGTTCAATTTTTCGACTGAAAAGTTCAAAACTTCTAGGATACGTTCAGTTACCACTGCTGCACCACCCGAACCCGGATCAATAACAGCAAATTTAAAAGTATCTTCAGCAAATGCAACGCTTGCCATTAATCCAAGCGAAACCACTATTGGTAAAATGCCCATTTTTTTATTCATAATTTTCCCTCCAACTATCATTCATCAAATAATAGTTTATCGTTTTAAACACATACTTTTTAATATGACCTTGCAACAAAAGAACCATAAATTTCACATGTAAGTTGGCACACTAAAACACCCCTCACCCATATGAATTTTATGAATTATTCCTTTTACAACAAACGCCCTTTATCACAATAAAAATATATCTAATGAAAAATTGAACGTCAATATTGAGAGTTCGCATGTTGGACTAAATACTCAATAACGTCTAACTAATTTGACTAAGATCAAAGAAATTTCAAAGCCAATAGCCTAATATTCTTGCAAATGACAGAAACGCCAACCTAGACAACTGAAACCCCCTTATTAGAAATACACCAACAAACTAAAGGCGTTTGCCAATTAAGCCAGCAGGCCTGAATACCAAAATTAAAATTAACAACATATAAGGGATAATGGGTCCGATTTGAGCCACCGTTACTTCCCAAATATCACTCAGATAAACGGGAGATTCCATTACACCAAATAACCCCATAAGATCAGCTAGCGAATAGTCGATTGCAACGGCAAATGTTTGAATGAAACCAATCAGTAATGACGCTATAAATGCGCCTGTTAGGGAGCCCAACCCACCAACAACGACAATCACAAACAATATCGGCCCCAGCGCCGCAGCCATTGAAGGTTGCGTTATCAAAACTGGCCCAGCAATGACCCCCGCTATCCCTGCCAAGGCGGCCCCAGCCCCAAACACCATCATGAATATTTTTGGTACGTTATGTCCCAACATTTCAACCATTTCGGGGTGAACAAGAGCCGCTTGAACAATCAGACCAATACGAGTTTTGGTCAGAACTAATAGCAAGGCAATAAAGATTGAAACCGACACAACTAGCATAAATATTCTAAATGCTGGATAACCTGTCTCAAAAAGTGTAAATGCAGTAAAATTCAATATATCAGGAACTTGAAAGTCCAATGGGGAACGCCCCCAACTCATTTGAACAATCTCCTCAATAAAAAATGCAAGTCCGAAAGTGAATAACAGTTCCCCAAGATGTCCATATTTATGAACGGTGCGCAAACCATAACGCTCAACTGCCGCACCCAAAATACCAACAATAATTGGAGCCACAAAAAGAGCCACCCAAAAATCAGTCCAAACGCTTATTTGATAACCTAAATAGGCGCCCAGCATATAAAAACTAGCATGGGCAAAATTTAAAACACCCATCATGCTAAAAATTAACGTCAGCCCGCTCGCCAAAACAAACAATAGCATTCCATACAGCAACCCATTTATAAGCGCAAATACAATAATATCCATTTTTTACCCCAAGATAATAGCTTTTACATAACGTAGGAACATAAGGTTTGACCTGCAATCGATCAACTAATAAAGTTCACATATTGGACGTTAACGAAAAAAAATAAGAATTTCATCAGTAGGTTGCCCTGCCACCTGATAGATCAAAAATAGCACCACTATTAAATGAGCACTCCTCAGAAGACAACCAAGATATTAAGCTTGCCGCCTCTTCAACCGTACCAAACCGACCTTGAGGAATTTTACCTAAAGACCAAGCAACTTGTTCTTTAGGTAGCTGCTGCATAAGCGGGGTGTCAATTAAGCCAGGAGCGATGCAATTAACCCGAACACCTGTTTCTGCCATTTCTTTACCAAGAGATTTAACAAGACCAATAATACCAGCTTTGGCCGCAGAATAACTTGAGGCATTTGCATTGCCCTCCTTACCCGCAACAGAACTTACCATAACTATACGCCCATAATCCGCTGCCTTCATATCAGGCAACACGGCGCGGCAACATAAAAAGCCACCAATAAGGTGCACATTCACGACTTTTTGCCATTCCTCTATAGGGTAACCATCTACTGGTCCCGTTGGCCCGGTCATACCAGCCGATGTGACTAGAATATCTACCTTGCCCAGCAATTTTTTTGTCTCGTTTAGACCTTGCTCTATGGAAGACGCATCTGCCACATCAACTTCAACGCCAATTGCACCCTCAATATCACTTGCAGCTCCCTTAGCTCCTTGAATATCCCAAATGGCGATTTTTGCTCCCGAATTTGAGAAACGCTTCGCCACTGCAAGCCCTATCCCCCGTGCGCCACCTGTTACAATCGCTATTTTCCCACTTAGATTATTCTTCAATTCAAAACTCCAAATTTATAACTTTAATTTTAGTATTGAATTATATTATGACAGTCAAATTCAAGATTGTCCAATTGGCGAGAATTTACACGTCAAAATGTTAGTTGATTATATCCGTGTAACTAGTTGAATATATTGGTATTTAAAAATATAATAAAAAATTATATGATAATGATAAATTCACAAAGTCCATATATTGGACAAATATTAAATAATTATAATTGAACAATTTGTAAATTTTATAATTATTTCACGTTAGGTTTTATATCTTCAATGGCGCTCTACTTTGTAGGTTTGAAGCATTCGTAGCTTTTTTTAACAGGGAAAGAAAAATATCCACCTCACTGTCACTCAGTCCATCCAACAAGTTAAGTTGCACTTGAGATATGAAGGGTTTTATTTGCACAAGAAGAGCCTCACCCTTGCCTGTCAAATGAAGGGATTTTGAGCGCCTGTCCTTGCTGTTAACCTTACGAATTACGAAACCTTTTTTTACCAATCTATCTACGACACCACCTATTGTAACGCGGTCATAAGCTATGTTGCTTGCAAGTGTGATTTGATCCAATCCTGGATCGGTATTTATTGAAGTCATGGCAGCATATTGCACTGGAGTAATGTCAATTCCAGCCTTCGTTGTTTCTTGTAAGAATAACGATACTGATACCTGATTTAAACGGCGAATTAAGTGCCCTGGCATTTCATAAATTTCTAACATATTGAATATATATTCCTAATAAATTACCCACTCAAGTACTAAAATAATTTTTGAGTAATAAAAATCACTCGTGTTAAATTTGACTCATGTCAAGTTTTAAGTTATCTGTTACATTATGTAGTATACTACGTAATGGCAATGAGTTACCATTCCAGGGGGAATCTGCTAATTGACTTTGACACTGTTTCCTTTTACACAGTTTGCAAAGATATTGTTTACTGCTGCTGAATATCGTAAAAGAAGAGCTTTTATTTCCCTATTCTCTGAATATTTTCAATGAATAGGGAAATAAAACGAAAAGGGAGAGAAAAATGAAAATAAATTCATTTAGAAATATTGCTGGAATGGCAATGGTTGGAGCGCTTGGTTTATTATCAAGCGTAACTTCTGCCGTCGCGGCTGATGTCGTGATTTTAAAGTTACATCAATTTTTACCTGGGCAAGCGACTGTTCCAAAACAAGTACTTCAAGTTTGGGGTGCGAAAATTGAAGAACAGTCAAAGGGCCGTATTAAAATTCAACATTATCCTTCAATGCAGCTTGGTGGCAAGCCTCCAGAACTAATTGATCAAGTTATTGATGGTGTTGTAGATATTATTTGGACTGTAAACGGTTATACACCGGGTCGTTTTCCACGTACCGAAGTGTTTGAATTACCTTTCATTCAAAAAGATGCTCAAGAAACAACCCAAGCACTTTGGACAATGTTTGAAAAAGACATGAAGGACAATGAATTCAAAGATATGCATGTGTTGGGTGTTTGGGTTCACGGCCCAGGACTTCTTCATTCCGACAAACCTGTAAAGACAGTTGAAGATATGAAGGGCTTAAAAGTCCGTGGTGGTTCGCGAGCCATTAACATGATGCTTAAACAATTTGGTGCTACAGCAGTGGGTATGCCAGTTCCTGCAGTGTCAGAAGCTTTGTCAAAAGGTGTTATTAACGCAACTACAATTCCATGGGAAGTGGCAGCAGCAGTGAAAGTTCCTGAATTGGTAAGTAATCACACTGAGTTTACAGGCAATGCATTGTACACAGTGACATTTGTTATGGCCATGAACAAAGAAAAATATGCAAGCTTACCTGATGATTTAAAGAAAATCATCGATGACAATTCAGGCCTTGAATTTAGTGTTAATGCAGCCAAGATAATGCAAGACTTTGATGCACCTGTAAGAGCTAAAGCTGTTGAACAAGGTAATAATATTATTGTTCTAAATGCAGATGAAAGTGCCGTCTGGGCTGCTGCTGCTGCACCAGTTTATGACACTTGGGCAAAAGAAATGGATGATAAAGGCTTTGACGGAAAAGCATTAATTGCTGAGGCAAAAGCTCTATTATTGAAAAGCTCAAAAATGAGCAACTGATATTTTTAAAGAGCAAACAAAAATATTTGTTTGCTCTTTTTTTTTTGAAGCAATTTTCTCAACAGAGTAAATTGCGAGAATACAATTTCAAAATGAGATTTACTATGAACTCAAAAATTAAAGTAGCGGTTGAGTGGCTAGCTCGAACATTAGCCCTATTAGGTGGTTTCGTCCTTATATCAATGATAATTATCACATGTGTTTCAATATTCGGAAGAACTCTTATTAATATAGGACTAGGGCCTATTCCAGGTGATTTTGAATTGATTGAAGCTCTTGCCGCATTTGTTGTGTTTGCTTTTTTACCTTGGTGTCAGATCACCAGAGGTCACGCTGCAGTTGACATATTCACGGCATTCTTACCTGATAATTTCAATCGTTGGATTGACTTAATTGCAGAAATATTAATGGGATTAGCCATTTTTATAATTGCATGGAAATTATGGGATGGCACCATCTCAAAAACTAAATATGGCGAAACAACGTTTATACTGCAATTCCCAATTTGGTGGGCATATGCCTTGAGCTTATCGGTAGCTTTATTAGGGTGCCTAGTTGCATTCTACATGATTATATTGCGGATCATCGAAGTGATCTACGGAAAAACAGAAATTAATTCAAACTCAGGGGCAGTTCATTGAGCAGTTTAGAAATAGGAATTTGGTCATTCCCAATATTAATGGTTTTAATATTTATTCGCATTCCCATTGGCCTTTCAATGTTAATAACTGGTTTTGTTGGAAGTTTTCTAATTGGCGACAACTGGCTGCCAATCTTAGCTAAATTTAAGAATGAAACTTACTCAACATTTTCTAGTTATTCATTAACAATTATTCCTTTATTTTTGTTAATGGGGCAATTTGCTAGGCTAGGTGGTATGTCTCAAGCTTTGTTTAAAGCAGCAGAAACTTGGATGGGGCACAAAAAAGGCGGTGTAGCAATGGCTGCAATCGGTGCTTGTGCTGGTTTTGGTGCTATTTGCGGTTCATCATTAGCAACCGCAGCAACGATGGGGCAAGTTGCGTTGCCAGAGTTAAAACGATATGGATATTCTGGAAAACTTGCAACTGGTACATTAGCTGCAGGTGGAACACTTGGTATCTTAATTCCACCATCGTTTGTATTGGTCATTTTTGCCATTTTAACAGAACAGAATATTGCGAAATTATTTATTGCGGCGCTTGTACCAGGTCTATTGGCTGCTGTTGGCTACATTATAGCCATTTCTATTTATGTTCGCATTTATCCAGAGTCCGCGGGGTCGCGCGAGCGCGCTCCCTATTCAGAACGTTTTAAAGCCTTGTTAGAGGTTTGGCCCGTTCTAGCTATATTTTTAATTGTAGTTGGTGGCATTTACATGGGTATATTCACCCCCACCGAGGGTGCAGCAGTTGGTGCAGCAGGAACTGGAATTTTGGCGCTTTTGAATGGTGGCTTAACAAAAGAGACACTAATGGATTCTATTTTAGAAACCGCCGCCTCAACTGGTATGATCTTCTTTATTGTATTTGGAGCAAGTATTTACAATGGGTTCTTAGCCCTTAGCCAAGTACCCCAAGAAGTCGCTGAATGGGTGGTTATGTTGGGGCTAAACCCTTGGATGATACTTACTATTATTTTAATTATATATATGGTCTTGGGTTGTGTAATGGATTCGCTTTCAATGATCTTATTAACGATACCGATATTCTTTCCTATTGTTTCTGTTCTTGATTTCGGCTTATCTCCAGATGAGTTTGCTATTTGGTTCGGTGTACTGGTTTTGATTGTAGTTGAAGTTGGGTTGATCACGCCGCCCGTAGGAATGAATTTGTTTGTCATCAATTCTATGGCAAAGGAAACCAAATTATCAGACACATTCAGAGGTGTTATTCCGTTTATTACATCTGATTTAATAAGAACAATTATCTTAGTAATATTTCCTTCCATAACATTATTTTTAATGCGCTGGCTCTATTGATAGTGATCGTTTCCCGCTTTCGTTCCGTTCCTTGTATTCGTTTAAGCAACTATATTTTCAAAAACCAAGACACTTTTCCAAGCTAGTGCAGAGTGTTATCTGAATAGCCGCTAGATTAACAGACACTTTGTAGGGTAAAAAGAAAGTAAGGAGAAGACGTATGTCAAGCAGTCGTTACACCGAGGAATTTAAGCGAGATGCGGTAGCTCAAATCATTTAGGTTGAAAACCCAATCCACTGATCCAGCTTTATTATAGTTTTCATAGCTCGTTTAAAAATATAATCGGGTTTGAAAAATTAGCAACAATGAAAGGAATAAGCTCTTCTAAACTTTCCTTATTGTGGTTGGTTTGTTCGTGAGTTTCTGGCTAATCAATCACTGCATCTCGGAACTCTTTGGCAGGTCTCATTCGGGTCATTATATCCTCCAAAAATATTGTTATATTCTTTGTGGGCTGCGTCCACTTTTAATAAGTGCTTCGGTTTTTATGATTTTCGAAGTTTCTACAATTTTTTATTGTTTATTTAAACTCCATTTATGAAGTTGGCTTTCTCAAGTGACCTACCTGATTAATCTTATTTAATTCGATACAAGATTAAAGTTTGAAAGCTGTAAATTAGTTTGTATATAAAACATTTATTGACATGTAAACTAATTTTCACTAATTTCGATCGCGAGCACAATAAAAAATTAAAGACTTGTGTTAATCTAATAATTTTTCTTGGGAGGGAATATGTATTTCATTAATAAGTATAAATCCATTGCAATTGGTATAAGTTTAGTGGCTTCGATAAGCTTTTCAAACGTTTCAGCTGAGCCTCATAAAGCTCTTTCATTCATTTCAGGTGGCCCGACAGGCACCTGGTACCCAACGGCGGCTGCAATTTCTGAAATGGTCAACGGTCACTATGATGGCCAACCCGTCACAACAATTCCTGGCAAAGGCGCAATTGGCAACCCATTGCAGGTGGGTTCTGGCAAAGCTGAATTTGGTCTTTCTTATGGCCCATTCTTAAAGCTTGCTTATGAAGGGGAAAACGATGTTTATGACATTGACGGGTTTAAAAACCTGCGGATGGTGGCCAATGTGGTTGCAAACACGGTTCATATAGTGTTGGCTGAAGGCGTTGAGAATAGTGTTTTTGATGACCTTAAAACGGGTGGAAAAACCAGCATTGGGGTTGGACAAAAAGGTTCTTCAAACTATTTTGCAATCGAAAAAATAATGATGACTTACGGCTTTGACTATGATCAACTTAGCGCTGCTGGTACTCACGTTGAACAGGGTGCGCAACAGGGCCTTCTTGATGCATTTCAAAATCGTCAATTGGATATTTACACCAATACTGTTGGAATGAACTCTAGCGATTTAACGCAAGCCATTACGGCACGAAATGCGCGCGTTTTCTCAATACCAGATAATGTGCGTGATATCATGGTGAATAAATGGGGTTACACGCCCTTTACAATTCCAGCGGGCACCTATGACGGACAAGATAACCCAGTGGATTCACTAAATCTTCCGACTGTCATTTTTACAACGGCCGATATGGATGATGAAATCGTCTATAATATGGTGAAAGAAATGGCTGAAAATCACGATAAGCTCATTGCAGCTTATGGTGGCTTCAAAAACTGGAAACCAGCCGACTTGCCAATTGGGCATCCAATTCCTACCCATCCTGGCGCCGTAAAATATTACAAAGAACGTGGTTGGATGTAGTCTACATTCATTACGATCGTAAGGCGGTCAATTTGACCGCCTTTTTTTAATATTTTACAGGTTAGAATAAATGCTACGTAATTTTTATGACAGCACAAAGAGCTTAAGAAATAAAACATTTCCAAATGAACAAAGAAAAATTACGGGTTGGCAACGCGTTCCGATTACCGTCGCTGCAATTGCAATCACATTAATCACTCTTTATTACGCATTTAACATCACACCCGGTCAAATACAAATGCGTGCCATGCATTTAATGTTCATGGTGCCACTGACCCTATTATTATATCCTGCGCTTAAATCCTCTCATAGAATATCTCCAAGCCTGTTCGATTGGGCATTTGCTTTGGCTGCAATGGCTGCTTTTATATGGGCGTTTGCCAGTGCAGATCGATGGCTAGATCGTTTTATTGGGTTCGATCCCGTGCCAAATACCGATTTTATTTTTGGCTGCATTGCGATGTTAGCCATTTTCGAAGCGACAAGGCGCACTGTGGGTGCAACCATTGTTATTCTTAATCTCATTTTTATTTTCTATGCGCTATATGGCAATTTATTTCCGGGCATTTTAGAGCATAAAGGCATTTCAACTGTCGAACTGGTCGAAACAATGTATATGGATGTCGAAGGTATTTTTAATTTCATCACTGGCATCATGGCCACATTTATATTTACCTTTTTACTCTTCGGGGTTCTTCTACGAATGACAGGCGGCGATAAGGTTTTTACCGAACTTGCAAGTGCAATTGCCGGGCATCGCCGTGGTGGACCCGCAAAAGTAGCCGTTGTATCGAGTGCATTAATGGGCATGTTATCTGGCAGCTCTATCTCAAATGTATCTACAACGGGCACTATGACCATTCCAATGATGAAAAAACTCGGCTTTAAAAATTATGAAGCTGCAGCCATCGAAGTGGTGTCTTCGGTGGGTGGCGGGCTTATGCCACCATTAATGGGCACTGGTGTGTTCATCATGGCGAGTTTGACAAACATTCCACTGGTGACAATTTTAATCTATTCGACGGCACCTGCGATTTTATATTATGCGGCTATTTATTTTTATGCTGATATTAAAGCCGCCGAATATGGCATGAAAGGCATTGATAAAAACAAACTTAAAAGCGCGTGGCAAGTGCTGAAAAATGGCGGGCATGTATTTATACCTGTCATCATTTTAATCATTCTCCTATTGATGAAATTCACCCCCTATTTTGCGAGCACAGCTTGCGTTGTTATGACCATCGTCATCAGTTATGCCAAAAAAGCCACACGGTTAAATTGGCGGCAATTGTTAACAGCACTTGAAGGCGGCGCAAGATCTGCGGCCACCATTTCGGCGTTATTGGCCAGTGCTGCCATCATTTATGCAGTTACCGTTCAAACCGGGTTATTGACCAAAATCACCTCCATTCTCATCGCTTATTCAGCGGGTTCCGCGGTTATTGCTATAATTTTAATCGGTCTTATGTCTTATGTTATTGGCATGGGTCTGCCAGTTACGGCAGCCTATGTGATCATAGCCGCTTTGGGCGCGGGGGCATTACAAGACATGGGAATATCTATCCTTGCGGCTCACTTAATTATTTTTTGGTTTGCACAAGATTCGACCATAACACCGCCAATTTGCATGACTGCAATTGTAGGCGCGCGCATTGCCGAAGCGCCCCCGATGCGAACGGGATGGGAGTGTGTAAAAATCGCAAAAGCACTATATATTTTGCCATTTATGTTTGCGTTTTCAAGCTTATTAGATGAGAACTGGCTCGAAGTGCTTTATGATTTTTGCATTGGAATGGCATTATTTGCTGTCATACCCATTGCAAGCATTGGCTATTGGCGTTGGTATTTATCTTGGAAAACCAGAATAGTCCTATTCATATTAGCAGCGGCATTATTTGGCACAACGATTGGAGACGCCATCGACAGTGGTTTATGGGTGGTGTTTTCCATAATAATGGCTGCATTATGCCTCTTTTTACTCAACCATGACAAGCGAGTGACCGCATAGATTGCATCCAATAAATGCTAAATTACCTACTCAAAAAAAGTTGAGTCTTTGCCTCTTATCACAATGTCAAATTTATACCCGCGCTCAACGTCTATATTGGGTGTTTCATATTGTTTGCCGATGTTTAAATGAAAATCATCACCCATCACAATGCGCATGGGGTCGGTGTCATTATGTTCGGCATCTTTAAAATACATTTGCGTGATGAGCCGTGATGCACCGCCCCTTATAGACAAATGAATATGTTTCGGCCGCCACCTGTTAATATCAGGCCGTGCAAGATAGCATCCAGGGTCGATTGTCCAAAATTTATATCGGCCTTCTTCATCAGTCAACATACGGCCAAGGCCAATAAAATTAGGGTCTAACGGAGCGCTATAACCATCTAAATCATGAGCATATTTACCATATTTATTGGCGTTCCAAATTTCGACCAAAGCATGACGGAGCGGCTGGCCAGTGTCATCCAATATTTGGCCGCTCATTTCTATCGCATCACCATCAGCACGTGGCAGATCGGGCGCTAAGCGTGTTAAGTCGTTTTCGCCCAAGCGAATGCCGGGCTGCACCCGAGAATATGGTAAAAAGCTATCGCGCGCGGCAGGCGGGATGATGCGTAAATTTTCTCTCGGCGTGCGCTCATAAGATGTATTGTCGGTCGGGCCAATGCGTAATTTTCTACCTAATTTTTCCATTAATCTCTCCACCCTAATGCTAAAAAATCATCAAAAAAGGGCGTCTCACCCTCACCTGCCAAAATAATTTCAATGTCATAAATCGGAATGTTATCGTCATCTTCACCAACAAGTCGCGCAATTAATTTGTCACGTTTATCTTGCGGCAACGACATGAGCACGGGGTCGGTTTCATTTGAAATTTCATTTTCAAAGAAAACTTGGGTCACCAGTCTTGAAATGCCATCTGAAAACAATGTCAAAGTGATGTTGGGCGCACGGCCTAATTGCGTGCCAGATTTTATGGTTTTAAGTTCAAAATCGCCAGTGACAGTGCGGTATCGCGTATAACCATCGAAATGTGGGTCAATTTCTGGCGAAGATTCTGTGTCTTCGGTTCTAAACACCCCTTGGGCGTTGGCTTGCCAAAACTCTATCAATGCGCCATGTGCGCCGTCGCCATTTTTATCTATATACCGCCCACGAAGGATAATTTTGTCACCTTTGGGCTCGAATTGTTGGCCAACAATTGATTTGGTTAAATCCATTCGGTCATCATGATCATAACAAATAGGATAATAGGGCCCGACGGTGTCTTCATTGGTGAGCGGCAACCTATTGGTTGGGTTTATCGTGTCATTCATATTATTTTTCACCATTTCAGCCTCCAATACATTAGGTTAAATCTAGCATTTTGCGTGCATCTGTTGGAGTGGCTATGGTTCCGCCCAAATTTTCAATGATCAATTTGGCTTTGCCAACCAATTGTGCGTTATCTTTGCACAAAACACCTTTGCTAATTTGCAAATTATCCTCCATACCAACCCTTACATGACCGCCCAAAAGAAAGGCCTGTGCAACCATTGGGAATTCGTGCCGCCCAATGCCAAACGCTGCCCACACAGTGTCCTTTGGTATTTGAGACACCAGATACATTAATGTTTGCGGGTTTGCAATGGCACCATAATTTGCCCCCATCACAATTTGCATCATTAACGGCGCTTTGATGATGCCTTTTTTAAGGAAATCTAACGCCATATTTAAGTCGCCACCATCAAATAATTCAATCTCAGGTTTTGTTCCTGCGGCGTAAATAATATCTGCCATAATTTTGACATTTCGCGGGCTGTTAATTACGGCCGCTTGCCCAGACCACATTGTATTGAAATCTAAGGTGCAAATTTCGGGCTTTAGTCTTTTTACATGTTCGACACGGCGCTCTGGGCTGCAAAGCGTGCTGCCTTTTGCGGCCATTTGCGGGTCATCATCAGAGGGAACAAACCGTCCGCCTTCGCCTGTAGTGAGGTTTATAATGAGGTCAGTGTTTTTTGATCTGATCAAATGATACATTTCTTCATACAAATCTAAATCCATACAACCAATTGATGTTTCCGGATTTCTGACATGTAAATGGACAATTGCCGCGCCTGCATCGGCTGCGTCTAATGCCGCTTTGGCAATTTGTTGTGGAGTTATGGGCAAGTCTGGATGTTGAGACAATTTGGTTAAATTGCCATTTATTGCGCAAGTGATGATTGTTTTATCAGTCATTAATTTGCCCCTCATTTGCTAAAACTGGCATAATTTGATCAAAAGTAATCGCTAATTTTTTTATAATTTCAGATATTTCTGCATCTGAAACATTATACGGTGGTGCCAATAGAACATGATCGCCCAACTTGCCATCAATAAACCCGCTAGCAGGATAGGTGAGCAAACCATTCTCAAATGCTTTTGATTTGAATTTAGCGGCCAAGCCCAATGCCGCGTCAAACGGTTGCTTGGTCCGTTTATTTTGCACAAGCTCTAACGACCAAAATAAACCGCGCCCCCGAATGTCGCCGATATAATCGCGGTTTGAAAATTCTTGTTTTAACGCTTTGGCTAATTTTTTGCCTTGGACATTTACATTTTCTAATAAATTTTCCTCTTCGATGACATTCAGCACTGCAAGTGCGCCTGCACAAGCCACAGCATGGCTCATATAGGTGTGGCCATTCCATAATTTACCACTACCAGACAAAATAACATTCACCACTTTATCCGATGCCATAACCGCGGCTAAAGGCTGGTAGCCAGCCGCCAAACCTTTCGCCATGGTGATGATATCAGGGGTAATGCCTTCTTGTTCAATGGCAAACATTGTGCCTGTACGCCCCATCCCACACATAACTTCATCAGCAATCAATAACACGCCATATTGGTCGCAAATTTCACGTATGCGCTTAAAATAGCCCTTTGCCGCCACCACACTGCCCAATGTAGCGCCAGATACTGGCTCTACAGTAAATGCCGCCACAGTGTCTGCGCCTAAACGTAGAATTTCTGCTTCCAAATAATTGGCCGCGCGAATGCCATATTGCTCTTCACTTTCAAAATCTTGCTGCTCACGATATGCATAACATGCAGGAATGCGCCCGACGCAAAGCAGTAAAGGCAAAAAGGGTTTGCGCCGTTCTGGATGGCCACCAACAGCAAGCGCCGCAAGTGTATTGCCATGATAAGCAAATTCGCGTGATATTAATTTGGTTCGGCTGGCTTCGCCATTTTCTAGGTGAAATTGGCGCGCAAGTTTTATGGCGGCCTCCATCGCCTCAGAACCTGAACCTAAAAACATGGTGCGGGCATTTTCAAAACCTTTAGGTGCATATTGTTGCAGTTTTAAGGCAAGTTGCTCGGCGGGATTGTTGGTAAAAAAACCGGTATGGGCGAATGAAAAATCATCCAATTGAGCTTTTATGGCTTTTAAAACTTTTGGGTGAGAATGACCTAGACTTGCCACTGCGGCGCCGCCACATGCATCTAAATATTTATTATTTTTGGCATCAAATAAATAAGACCCCTCACCTTTGACTACAATAGGTAAGTTAGATTTTAGGTCTCGATGCAATAAAGCGGTCATTTCAATGTGATCCAGTGTCGTTATTTTGATACTATCGTTTGTATATAAAACATAATTTAGTGTATAAAACACAATCGCAGTTTATTATTTTTTGAAAATCAGTCAATATAAAATATAACATTTCAACAAAATAGGTATAATGTGAGCCAACCGTTTAAAGACATCAAAGTCATTGATTTAACACATGTTCTCGCAGGACCTTTCGCAACCTATCAATTCGCCCTATTGGGCGCTGACGTTATCAAAGTTGAAAACCCAAAAAACCCAGACTGCGCGCGGGGACGCGGTGGTGATGTCTCTCAAAACAACAAAATGCTGGGTATGAATTATCAAGTGCAGGGTGGCAATAAACGTGCAATCAGCATCGACCTTAAAACTTACCAAGGTCAAACGATATTTAAAAAACTCATCAAGCAAGCCGACATATTGGTGGAAAATTACCGCACCTCTGCACTTGATGAGTTGGGGCTTGGTTATAAAGCACTAACCGCCGTCAACCCAAAGCTAATATATTGCTCAATCACTGGTTTTGGGGCGACCGGCAACAAAGCCAAAACCAATGCTTATGACAATGTGATACAGGCTTCAAGCGGCATCATTAGCCAAAGTGGCGGGCATAAACCTGGTGTTTCCTTTGTAGATTATGCAACAGGTTTAGAGGCAGCTTTTGCAATTTCGGCTGCACTTTTTAGAGCCGAACGAACGGGAATGGGGGCTTATATTTCAGTTTCAATGTATGAAACGGCCTTGTTAATGATGGCGCCTGAAGCGGCACGAGAGAAAAACCAACATAACAACCCAAACCATTTGGAAGCTGGCATTAAAATATACCCAACTCAACAGGGTGAATTATGTTTAGGGGCTTTTACGCCGCAGCAGATGAGCAAATGTTTAAAAGCCTTGTCTCTAGATGGTTATTGCCACATTAGAATTCCAATTTTGAATGAATGGGATGAGTTGTGGAAAGCTGGCGAGAGTCTTTACACCGAATTGCGGAGTGTGTTTTTACAAAATACGGCCGAGTTTTGGCAGGAATATATGCACAATATTGGCTTACCAGCCGAAAAATTGCGCCCTTTGGCAGCTGCGGTTAATGACCAGCAGCTTGATACGCGACAATTTTTTGAAAAAGTGACAATTAATGGCAAGCCCCAATATATACCCACATCTGCTTACAAATTTGCAGATGAAGGCGGAGTGAAATTAACACGTTCTGCGCCGCAAATTTCGCAACATACGGATGAAATTTTGCAACAAATTGATGTTAAACCTGAAGAAATAGCAGCGCTTAGAAAAAGCGGAGTGATATTATAATGGCAAAAATAACCGCAAGTCTGTTCACTCAATTGCCAGAAGAGCTGCATTTTAAAGGCGCGCCGAATGACTGGGTTAAAATGACCAGACCGGGGCAAAATTTACATTCATTTCTTGAAGGCCCCGAATTTGATGCTGATGGCAATTTATATTTAGTTGATGTGCCTTACGGACGCATTTTTAAAATCACCCAGCTTGGTGAATGGCAATTATTCTACCAATATGACGGTGAGCCACATTCCATAAAAATAGATAAGAATGGCGATTTTATCATTGTTGATTACAAGTTAGGTCTGGTAAAATACGCGCCGAAAAAAAATAAGCTATCAACAATTGTCACTGCTTATAATGGAGTGCCGTTTAAAGGCCTTTCGGATTTAACCATCGCAGCCAATGGTGATTATTATTTTACCGACTGTGGCCGCACAAGCCTTTCTAACCCGACAGGTTGCGTATATAAATATAATAATTTAGATGGTTTGAGCCTCATCCTTAACAATGTCCCCTACCCCAATGGGATTGTGACATCACCCAATGGGCAAAGCTGTTTTGTAGCGGCCACCCGCGCCAATGCAGTGTGGAAGTTTAAAACCAACAAACCCGAACCCACATACCCAATGGTTGGCAATTATATACAGCTAACTGGAGGATTAGGCCCAGATGGGTTGGCGATTAATGAAGATGATAAGTTAGCCGTTGCTCATGCCCAAAAGGGGCGCGTTTATATTTATTCGCCTTTAGGTGACTTGTTGTTGGACATACGCTTACCGCAAGGTTTATGGGTAACCAGCATTGCCTTTCAGCCAAAAAACCAAAATGAATTATATATAATTGAAGCACAATATGGTGCAATTTACCGCATCAACATTTCCGTAAATGAGAGTTAAAAAATGCAAAAACAAGATTTACATGGCTTTGTGCCTGCCGTCGTCACACCGTTTAATAAAGCGGGCGACATTATGGAGGATGACTTTAAAGAAATCGTCAATTGGCTCATTGTCAATGGCGCAACCGCCATTTGCGTCTCGGGCGACAATGGCGAAAGCTGGACATTATCACCAGAAGAACGCGGGCGGTTGACGAAATTAGCCGTTGAAACATCGGCAGGCCGTGTGCCGATTATAACGGGCGTATCGGCACCGACCCTAAAAGCCAGTCTTGCCTATTGTCACGAAGCCAAAGAAAACGGAGCTTCGGCTATCTTGGCTATGCCGCAAACTTATGTGCTTAAAGCAACTCGCGATGAATTGTTAGCCCGCTTCGAGAACCTAGCTGCTGGCTGCGATTTGCCGATTATTGCTTATAATTCACCACGCAGAGCGGGGCTTAATATGTCTGTCGATGACATTGGGGCTATTTTAGATGTCGCGCCGATTATTGGCATTAAAGAATCTCAACGGGATTTTTTTCATCACACGCATTTAATTGAGAGGTTTGCCGATAGAATGTCTATTATGGTCGGGCCATGCCATTATATACTGCCTTCAATTGGTTTGGGTGCAAAAGGTTTTATTGCCACGGGGCCAGAATTTTTAGGCGATATAACCAAGCGTATATCTCAAATCGCCACCCAAAGCCCGAATGAAGAATATAAAAAATTACATTATGATTTAACTGTATTGTATGAATTATTAATGAGTACGGCAACGTGGCCAGCCTCGTTTAAGGCGGCGTTAAATTTAATTGGCCTGCCTGCTGGCGTGCCTCGCGAGCCAGTGAATGCAGCCACGCAGGTAGATATAGATAAAATTAAAAAATGTTTTGATTCACTCAACATTTCTTACCAATAAAGTTGCACTTCATGCGTTTTTTTAGGCAAACAGGTTCGAAAGTTAAACGTAGCCAACTGGTTGAATTTAGTTTCAACGGAACCACTTATTTTGGTCATTTAGGCGAAAGTGTGACTGTTGCCTTGGCCGCAAATGGCATCATAACCACGCGAATGGCTCACGATGGCAGTGCAAGAGGTGCGTTTTGCTTTATGGGCACCTGCCAAGAATGTGTATTGTTGATAGGCGGATTGCGCATAGAAGCTTGCCAAGTGGCATTATCTGAAGGGTTAATTGTACAAAGCATTGGTTCGTTATATGAGGAGCCAAAGGCCAAGGGAGGCAAAAATGTCTGACTTTGACTTGATTATTATTGGCGCGGGCGCGGCAGGCAGCCACGCAGCCTTGGAAGCGGCCAAAGCCGGCGCCAAAATACTTATGCTTGATGAACAAGCCGAAGCAGGTGGGCAAGTTTGGCGGGCAAAATCACCTAGTATTATAAGCGCACCCAAAACGCCAGAAACCATCGCAGGCGATAAATTACGCAGTGACTTAAAATCAAACAATATTTTACACATTGCAAATGCAAGAGTGTGGCAAATTGAAAAAAACAATGATGATTTGTGGAATATTGGTTATTTAAATAATGGCCAATTGCACAATGCGACTTGCAAAGCCATTATTGCCGCAACAGGCGCGCAAGAACGAGTTATACCTGTGGTAGGCGCTCAATTACCGGGTGTTATTGGCTTGGCTGCGGCCACGGCTTTATTTAAGCAGCATTTAACAATTCCTGGTAAACAAACCATTGTTGCGGGTTGTGGCCCTTTGCTTATTTTTACGGCATATGAAATATTGAGGTTGGGCGGAAAAATAACTGCGATTGTATCATTAAACTCCAAAACAGACTGGGCAAAAGCATCAATTAACATGATGGCGAGGCCAGATTTACTATTACGTGGCGCGGGATGGTTGGCTAAAATAGCCGCAGCAAGAACTCCTATATATTGGCAATCTACAATTACCGAAATTATCGGCGACACTCACATTGATTCGGTAAATATTTCGCGTGTCGATGCAAATTGGAGCTCAGTAAGTCAGGGGCGAAAAACAAATATAAAAGCCGACAGCTTGTGCATGGGGCATGGCCTAAACCCCGCTATAGAAGCGACAAAGCTTGCTGATGCCACTCATATATATACGCCAGAGCTTGGCGGATGGCATGTAAAAACCGATGATTTTGGCCGCACAGATAAAGTTGGTTTATTTGCGGCGGGAGACAATGCGGGTATTTATGGCGCAGGCGCAGCGCCGTACCGAGGCAAGCTTGCAGCCATTGCGGTTTTGCAGTTTCTAAAACTTGCAAACGCCGAAAATACCGACAGACTTGTGGCAAGAATGAAATCGGCGGCAAAATTTGGCCTTGCGACAACAAAGCTTACGGTGTTGCGCGCTGGTATGATTAAAAATACGCAACAAACGGCCATCATCTGTAGATGTGAAACGGTCAGCCGCCAACAATTAGAAATTGAAATATCAAGCGGCGCACTCTCACCAAATGCCATAAAATCTGGCACAAGATGTGGAATGGGGCCGTGTGGCGGGCGCTATTGCAGTGATGTTGTTGCGCTCATCAACCAAACCATATCGGGTAAAACCCGCCAACAAATTGGCTTGGCGACACACCGCCCGCCGTTACGTCCTTTGCCAATCAGTGCCATCGCTCAAAATTTTGATTATGATGATTTGCCCATTCCCGCGCCCGCGCCTTTATAGGAAATTATGACCAAAAATTATGACATAGCCATCATTGGTGGCGGTATAATGGGCTGCGCAACTGCTTTGCATTTAGCCGAAGCAGGCATGTCGGTCATATTGCTCGAAAAAGATGACATTGGCCAAGGGGCATCGGGTGTGAATGCGGGCACATTATCATTGCAAATTAAGCGTGTGAAGTTGATGCCTTATGCCCTTAAAGGCCATCATGAATGGCAAAAAATGGGCGATAAAGTTGGGTTTGTCAAAACAGGTGGCTATACACTGGCTTTTAACCAGCGAGAAGCCAAATTGCTAGAAGAACGAATGACATTAAAACGCGAAGCGGGCGCGAATATTGAGTTTGTTTCACCACAAATATTGTTTGAAAATGAACCCAATATCAGCAAAAAAGTTATGGCTGTTAGCTATTGTGCCGATGACGGTTATGCAAACAGTTCCTTAACTGGGCAATATTATCGAAATTTGTTAAATCATTCCTCTGTTGATTATCTTGAACAAAACCAAATCGTTAAAATTGATCACTCTGACAAAGGCTTTAGCGTCCATACTGAAAGCCAACAATATAAAGCCAAGCGCCTTTTGCTTGCGTGTGGCGGATGGATGAAGCAAGCGGCGGCTCTGCTTGATGTTGATTTACCAATTCAGGCCAGAGTGAATACCGTTTCAGTCACTGAGCGTAGTCCGACATTAATAAGCAATGTGATTGGCCATGCGACAGGTTTATTGACCATGAAACAAAAAGCCAATGGCAGTATTTTAATTGGCGGCGGATGGCAAGGCACGGGTAGCCCGAATGAAGGCCGCGGCAAAGTGCATGCCCAGACCTTAATTCCAAACATTCAACTGGCGCAATATGCTCTGCCCGCTTTATCGGCGTTGAGGATCATCCGATCTTGGACTGGCTTTGAGGCCAATGTGCCCGATTTTTACCCACTCGCAGGTGCATTGGGCAACATTGCCAATGCCTATATATTGGGATGCGTTCGCGGTGGCTTTACCATTGGGCCCTATATATCCAAATTAATGGGTGATTATATTTTGGGCAATGAATTAGAATTACCGCTTTTCAACCCCAACAGGCAATTTACCGAAACTGGAAAATAAATGACATTTCATATTAATAACGATATTGCAAAACGCACCCGCCTAGATGGAAAACTTGCCATAATAACTGGTGGTGGCAGTGGTATTGGCAAAGCCTGCGCCGAAATTTTTGCCGCAGCAGGTGCACATGTGGTTGTGGCAGGCCGAAGCATGGATAAATTAGAAGTGGTGGCTAAATTAGTCAATGGCACAGCCATAAAGTGCGATGTATCCAATTGGCAAGATGTCGAAAACCTGTTCGCCCAAGCTTTAAAGATAACGGGGAAAATAGACATTTTAGTGAATAATGCGGGCGGCCCAGGGCCGATTGCTACAATGGCAGATTTGGACATTGAAGCATGGCGCGCTTGTATGGAGGTTAACCTGTTTGGCGCGGTATATTGCATGAAAGCCGCCAGCAAAATTATGTGCGGACAAAAAAGCGGGTCTATCATCAATATGTCATCATTAATGGGCATACAAGGCTACCCGATGCGCAGCGCCTATTGTGCCTCTAAATTCGCACTTGTTGGCATGACGGAAACTCTTGCCCGCGAAGTTGGAGAGTTTGGCGTTAGATGTAATGTTTTGATGCCAGGTGCCGTTTATGGTGATAATATGGATAGGATATTAGCCAAACGCAGCGTTGCAGAAGGCCGCCCTACCGAAGACATCGTGAAAGAAAACTATACCGACCCTGCCGCCCTAAAACGTTGGGTAGACCCGTTAGAGGTCGGTTATGCCGCGTTATATTATGCCTCTGATGCGTCATCTGCCATCACGGGAGACAAAGCCAAAATAGATTGCGGGCGGTTTTAAAAACAATTAGGAATTGCCAATATATCCCAGCCGTGAGGAAATATTTTGTGCGGCTTTTTCGACATTAGGAATGTAAAAGCTTTCTATCACATTCATATCAAATGCCGCATTGGGGCCCGAAATATCAATGGCGGCAATGATGGCGCCATCTTTATCAAATATCGGTGCTGAAATTGATATGCCATCTTTGCCCACCGCGCCATAACTCACCACAATGCCTGTTTCTGCCGCCTTATTGATTGCGTTTACCAACATGTTGGGCGTGTTGGGTGTTTTGTCTGTCAACTGGATCATTTCAACATCTTTATAAAGTGCCATCAATTTACGGCTGGTGAGATCGGATAACAATATCCACCCCAATGGCGATTGATAAGCTGGCATACGACGCCCAACATTGACGTTGCTTAAATGGCCTGATTTTGATTGAATACACTCTAAAAACAACACTTCTTTTGATTCCAATATTGCCATATGGCTAGAAATCTTTGTTTCATCACGCAGTGTTTTCAAATCATCACGTGCGGTTTGAACCATTTTTTGTGAAGCCAAAAATGAAAAACCTAAATTGAGCACCCGCCCCCCAAGTTCGACATCTTGTGAACCTTTGGCGTTTTGCGTGAAGCCCATATAATTAAGCGTATAGACCAACCTAAATGCCGATGAGCGGCTAATTTTCATTTCGCGCGCCAACTCACTGGTTGACATAGGTGCTTCGTGTTCGGCCAAAATTTCCAACACTCTTAGCCCGCGAAAAAGACCCGGAACAAAATAAGTGTCGTGATTTTTATGTTTTTGAAAATTACTCATTACCACCTGATATCAATTGGTTACTGCTTAGTTTTATGACACCCTATTCTATAAAACAATTAAATTTTAGCAAGTGGTCATTTTTATAGGCTTTTAAAATTGGGTGCGCCTCACATTTTTTTCTCTTTGCAAATAATATCGGCTTCGGAATATAGTGTCCTTCATTTTACCAATAATTCATTAAAAGATATACCATAATCTTCAATAGTTCGGCAATCAGACAAACTCTCCTATTCCATTAAAAACCTCTGTAATATGGCTTTTTAACTCCCCAACTGCTGCAGAAACGTCGCCGGATTTACAATATTCTAGCAATTTCATATGTTGTTTATGAGCTTGGTTTCCTGCGCCGGCAACCAATAATTGCTTACGGATATAACGGTCACAGTTTGAATGCAAACTTTTCAATATCTTAATTGTTTCTTCTTTTTCAGCGGCTTCATATAATTTATAATGAAATTGCCAATTTAATTCTGTCCAATCCTCAATATTTTCCTCATTTAAAGCAATTTTATCAAATTCTTTTAAGGCAATTTCGGCATTTGCAAAATTTTCAGATGTCATTTTTGGAACCGACTTAACGATCAAATCACATTCAATTAAAATTCTAAGGTCAAACAATTCTTGTGCTTTATCAAAGGATAAGGCACGTACAATACCGCCTTTATGAGCCAGAATATCAATCAAGCCATCTGCTTCGAGTTTTAGGAGTGCTTCACGTAGAGGAATTCGACTAACACCTAATTCCTTAGCCAACTCATCTTGTCGAAGTGCATGATCAGGTTTATAAAAACCAGAGATAATGCGTTGCTTCAATAAATTAAACGACTCGTCCGCTAGTGTTCGTCTTTTAATTGTTTTTGCAATTGCCACTATTTTTCACCTCGTTATACAGCAACCCTATAGAATATTTCATCACTCGTGTAAAATTTTATATGCAAAGCATTCTTAAATAAAATCACGAAAACCATTAGATATAAGAAAAACTCGACGGTAGTTCCCGCCCCTCTTATTTTCTATTTGCTAATTATTTAGCACAATAAAAACTTCGAAATTACACAGAAAACTTTCCTAAGACAATGTAATATATATGATTTTTTTCTATTATACATTAGGATTAATATTTTTATAAGTTAATTGTATATTGTATACAATTATGCTAGCGTTGATGAATAGCCAATATAAATGGTGTTTATTCAAACTTCAATTGGCCAAATAAACAAGGGGCTTAATGATAAAAAAATATTTATGAGTATTACCAATACTCACCAAAGCAACCTTAATTACCACATTCTCATTCTGAAGTAATAAATCAAAAGGATACTGTTATGAAATTAAAATTTTTATTAATGCCAGCCATATTTATGGCAAGTATTGGCTCCATTTCCGCCGCGCAATCTGCAGAAATTACTTGGCGAATGCCAGCTGCCATATCAGAAGGTTCATTCTTTTACAAAAACTTTATGGAAAGATTTGCCGCAAATGTTGATATAATCACCAGCGGAAAACTTAAAATTCAACCATTTGGTGCCGGCGTCATTGTACCCGCATTTAAAGTTTTTGAAGCCGTTCAAGATGGCATAGTTGATGCAGGTCATTCCACCCCTTCATATCTAGTAAACCAAGACCCAACCAATGCTATATTTGCTAGTTTCCCCGGCGGCATGGGCGGTGAAGCCACTTTACATTGGGTTTATAATGGCGGTGGAGAAAAAATGTTGCAAGATTTTCGCCGCGAAAAAATGGGTTTACATTCATTAGTCGTCGGCATCGGAACGTCAGAAATTCTCGCTCATTCAAATGTAGAAATTAGAACAACCGCCGACTTTAAGGGACTTAAATATAGAACATCAGGCGCATGGGCTGCGGTTGTGAAAGAAAACTATGAAGGCGTGCCGACCGTAGTGCCGGGTGGTGAAATATATACTTTATTACAAAGAAAAGGTGTGGATGCAATTGAATGGTCAACTCCTGGGGCAAACTTATCTGAAGGATTTCATGAAGTCGCTCCTTACATCATCCTCCCCGGAGTTCATCAACCTTCATTTTTGTGGGAAGTTGTGATTAAAGCCGAGAAGTGGGATGCCTTACCAGAACAATTACGCCGTCAAATTGAAGCAGCTGCAAAATTAACAACTTACGAAAGCTATGCACATTTTGGGCATGCCGATGTTTATGCCATGGCTGAATACAAAAAAACGAAAGTTGAAATTATTGAACTCGACAAAGCCGTGGTTGAAGAATTGCGTGTGGCTGGCCGCGAATGGGCTAGAAATAAGGCCAAGGAATTATCTGCTAATGGTGATGATACAATGCAAAAAGTAATGGATTCATATTTTGCATATCAAACCAACTGGTCAGAAAATTCTGGTTATTTAGTAACCGATAATAAATAACCGGTAAATATTTCTACATTGATATTTAAACAACCAAATACAGAATATTGTATTTGGTTGTTCCAATCGGATCCAAACTTATGCAAAAAATACTGAACACTCTAGACAAAATATCAATCATATTGGGCGGTGTTGCTCAATTTATTGTAATTTTATTGATAACATCAATGATTTATGAAGTTGTTGCTCGCTACGGGTTTAACCAACCCACATTATGGGCCTTTGATATTTCCTATATGCTAAATGGAACTATATTTCTGTTAGGCGCCGCTTATACACTGCGCAACGATGCTCATGTGCGCATAGATTTTCTTTCAACAAAACTCAGTCTGCGCGTTCAGCAATGGATCAACGGTATATTCTACATGCTAATTCTTGGCCCAATTTTTACAACTTTTGGTTATGTGGCGAGCCAAAAGGCATGGAAAGCATTCATCACATCCGAGGTTGAAAGCGTTAGCCCGTGGGCACCATTAGTATGGCCATTCTATGGCGTTATTGCGATCGGCTTACTTTCTTTTGCCATTCAATTTTTTATTGAAGCCATCAGGTATTTATTAAAACAAAATGTCCCCGGCGATCACCATGGGGAACTGGAAGTTATTGAGGAATTCAAATGAGTTTCATTCCAATTGTGATATTTCCTGCGCTGTTTATACTTGTGTTTCTTGGTATTCCCGTTGCTTTTTCTCTGATTATTATATCTGTTTCGTTTGGCTATTTAATTCTCGGAGACTTAATATTTTTACAACTTTATGGCCCCATTCTTTCAACCAGCTCAAACTTTATTTTGGCGGCAATACCCTTATTTATTTTTATGGGCACCATACTTGAACGAACGGGCATTGCACTTCGGCTGTTCCAAGCTTTACAATTATGGGTTGGCCGTTGGCCTGGTGGTGTCGCCATCGCGACGATTCTAATGTGCGCTGTTTTTGCCGCCGCCTCAGGCGTTGTTGGTGCGGTTGAAATTGTGGTAGGTCTAATGGCAATCCCCGCAATGCAAAAATATAAATATGATGGCAGTCTCATTGCAGGTACAATTTGTGCGGGCGGCTCATTGGGCACCATAATCCCACCTTCAATAGTGGTCGTGGTTTATGCCTCAATGGCTCAATTGTCGATTGGCCAATTATTTGCCGCCACGATGCTTCCAGGTTTGTTAATGGTAGTATTTTTTGTTGGGTATATTTTGTTAAGAGCATATTTAAAACCCCAAGATGCCCCTCCCATTTCAAAGGAAGACAATGACATTCCGCTGAAGACAAAACTCCTTATCACAGTGAAGGCACTATTGCCGCCTTTAATTCTTATTTTTGCGGTTCTAGGTTCACTGCTTGTCGGTGCGGCCTCTCCAACTGAAGCCGCTGCTGTCGGCGCCGTTGGCGCGCTGCTGTTAGCGGCTGCATTTAAAGAGCTAAAATGGAAAACACTAAAATCAGCATTGGCCGTTACAGTTCGTATAACATCCATGATCATGCTCATCGTGGTTGGCGGCACCATGTTTACCAGCGTATTTGCACTATCTGGTGGCGGTCAGATGGTGAGAGATTTTGTGGTCAGTGCAGAGTTTGGCGAAGTTGGGTTAATTTTATTTCTTTTGGCTATTGTTTTTATCGCCGGTTTCGTCCTCGATTGGATATCCATCGTATTAATATTCATTCCGATTTTTATTCCTATTATTAATGCCGCTGGAATCAATCAAATATGGTTTACTGTTATGGTTATGGTGGTTATTCAAACATCCTATCTCACACCGCCCATGGCACCATCCATTTTTTATCTTCGTTCAATTGCGCCGCCTAACTTAACCTATAAACATATGTATCGCGGCGTCATTCCATTTGTTATGATACAATTGCTAGTGCTGATTGTTGTTGCATTTATTCCTGGAGTGGCGACATATTTACCAACTCTATTAGTCGGGCTATAATTAACCGCCTCATATTGAAAGCCATTATTAACAGTAAAACTCCTGCCCAATGGCAGATAAATCAAATATGGCAAATCTGTTTTACGGCTTTGTCTGAAATTAAAAAATTAAGGAAACACATGACTTCTAACATATTCTCTGGTTGCATGCCTGCGCTAATGACACCTTGCACAGCTGACCGACGCCCCGATTTTGCAGCACTCGTGCGTAAGGGCAAAGAATTAATCAGCGACGGAATGTCGGCTGTTGTATATTGTGGTTCAATGGGCGACTGGCCCTTACTAACTGACGAAGAGCGCCAAGAAGGCGTGGCCCAGTTGGTAAAAGCTGGTGTTCCGGTTATTGTTGGAACGGGCGCAGTCAACACGGCGAAAGCGGTTGAACATGCTGCGCATGCACAAAAAGTTGGGGCACAAGGCTTGATGGTCATTCCTCGGGTATTGTCACGCGGTACATCTGTGGCTGCCCAGCGGGCGCATTTCTCTAGCGTACTTTCTGCAGCACCAGATTTGGATTCTGTTATTTACAATAGTCCCTATTACGGCTTTGCAACGCGCGAAGATTTGTTTTTTGATATTCGTTCCCAACATCCTAATCTAGTTGGCTTTAAAGAATTTGGCGGTCATGCTGACCTGCGTTATGCCGCTGAAAGAATTACCAGCCGCGACGTTGATGTTACCCTTATGATCGGTGTAGATACCGCAGTATATCACGGGTTTGTAAATTGCGGCGCTAGCGGTGCTATAACTGGAATTGGTAACGCACTACCTAAAGAAGTTTTACATCTAGTGGCCTTGTGCCAAAAGGCGGCAACAGGCGATGCAAAAGCCCGCTCAAAAGCACTTGAATTAGAAAATGCTTTAGGTGTCTTATCTTCCTTTGATGAAGGCGCTGACTTAGTACTCTATTACAAACATTTAATGGTATTACAAGGCAATGAAGAATATGCATTGCACTTCAATGAAACTGATATTTTGTCAGATAGCCAACGAAACTATTTAGAAAAACAATTTGCTCTTTTCCAAAACTGGTATCAATCTTGGTGCAAACAAAATTGATGTGATGATTTAATTTTTGATCGTCTCAAAAATTGTATCATAGCGCAATATTTGCATAAAAAAGAATATCAAGGAGATAAGAAATCTAACCGATGAAGGCTGGGAGAAAATAACTGCTAGCCTTCAAAATGAATTTTAACCTGTTCAATTGAAGGAATAGAATTCGATGCGCCTTGTTTCATCACTTGTAAACCAGCAGCTATCGACGCAAATTTCATGCAATCTTCAATTTCTTTTCCAACATCTAACATAGCTAAAAAATACCCTAAAAATGTATCACCAGCACCTGTTGTGTCAACTGCATTCGCTGCATAAGCATCCACATTTATACGAGCGTCATCTTTAATATATTCTGCACCACTAGCTCCCTTGGTAATTAACAAAGCTTGATTTTTAGGAAGGCAATGAATGTCCCCAATAGCGGCGATCAATTGCTCATATTCAATTTCATTGACTGACAATAAATCTATCTTGGGTAAAATAGGCAACAATTTTTGAAGATCAAATGGAGCCGCCGAATAAGCAATAGACAGGCCACGATTTCTGGCTAATTCAATGCCATATTCAGCGGCATTGGTTTCATTTTGGGTCAGAAGCCAGTCACTGTTTGAAAATTCATCAAGCGCTGCCTCCAACTCACTTTCTTTCAAAAAGTGGTTTGCACCAGATAAAAGCACAATTGAATTATCACCATTTTCGGCCACAAAAATAATCGCTTGCCCCGTGTCTGCTTGTTGGGTTTTGCTAATAAAATTGCAATCCACCCCGCACTTGAGTAATTTGCTTATTATCCATTCGTCATCACTAGATATCACGCCGAAATGCTTCACATCACCACCAGCCATGGCAATGGCAACTGATTGATTTAACCCCTTGCCGCCCAAATAAATCGACTTATTCAGAGCTTTCACGGTTTCCCCAGCTAGTGGCAAACAAGAAACTCTATAAACTATATCAAGATTGAGCGAGCCTATATTTAAGATGCTCATAGGCGTTCGCCAGAATCCAAATCAAAAATCATAACTCGGGACAAATCTGGCGCAACATTTACCATTTCTTCTGGCGACAAAGCCAGCCGATCACGCGCGACTACAACCAGCGAAGTTTCGCCAAAACTCAACATTATATGGGTCTCAGACCCCGTCGGTTCAATCACATTCACTTTTGCAGGCGCTCCCTTAGAAGAGATATTTAAATGTTCGGGGCGAATTCCGTAGGTGATTTTTTGGCCATCTTTCAAAGTCGTGTTCAGTGGCAAGGGCAAGGACAAATCTGGGGTCAATACTGCACGCGGCGTATTTCTTGAAAGATCCACCGTTGCCGATAATAGGTTCATTGATGGCGTGCCAATAAACCCGGCGACAAACACATTTTTTGGATTGTCATATATTTCGAGCGGTTGGCCAACCTGTTCAATACGGCCAGCATTCATCACTGCGATGCGGTTGGCCATGGTCATCGCTTCGACCTGATCATGGGTCACATATACTGAGGTGGTTTTGATTTTTTGATGCATCAATTTAATTTCGGCGCGCATTGCCACGCGTAACTTCGCATCAAGGTTTGATAAAGGTTCATCAAATAAATATACTTTTGGATCACGCACGATCGCGCGGCCCATGGCAACACGCTGCCTTTGGCCTCCCGATAATTGTTTTGGCTTACGTTCCAGCAAATCTGTCAAACCAAGAATAACTGCAACTTCTTGCACACGGCGTTTCTGTTCTGCCTTTGGTGCATGCGCCAACATTAAAGAGAACCCCATATTTTGGGCAACGGTCAAATGCGGGTAGAGTGCATAATTTTGAAAGACCATGGAAATGTCACGCTCTTTTGGCGGCAGATTGTTGACCACTTTGTCGCCGATAGAAATGTCACCGCTGGTGATGTCTTCTAGCCCTGCGATCATCCGCAACAAGGTCGATTTTCCGCAACCAGATGGCCCCACAAGAACCAGAAATTCGCCATCTTCAATTGAAAGCGATATATCTTTAAGGACTTCGGTTTCGCCAAAAGATTTCTCAACATTTTGAATATTCACTTGTGCCATTATTTAGGCTCCTTTTGGTGCAGAAACCCGCACTGTATTCGCTGATGCCGCGCCATCTGCAACCATTAGGCCGATGGCACCACAAGAAATGGCAACATCTGAAGTGTCTGTAACTGATAAGGACGTGTCCCCCGTTACGGCGCTCAGATTTAGTCCATTGACCGTAAGGGTGATGGGTATTGTCTCGTCAAACGCCATAGATATTTCAGCCGAAGCTAAAACCTCAAATGTGTCATCATACTGCCGTACCAATTCGAATTTGCCATCACGTGTGACCCGTGCAGCATAATAGCGACGCAGCCCTTGGGCGCGTGCAATGACACCAGCACTAGAGCCAAGATGAACAACCAAATCAGCCTCGACGGTGTAATCAACCCAATCGCGTGTGCCATGTAAAATCACCCCCTCGCCGCGATCATGCGAAATATGAAAACTCTCAGGAAAATGTTTGGAAAATACATCCACTCCATTGACCCAAGCGCGGTGCCAAAAATCGCCTTCCTCTTTAGGTTTGGTCAATGTCAATTCTGGGGTGCCTGACCACCCCATACAATCTAGCATGACCGTTCCGCCATCTCGGCTATCAATCATCAGTCCCATCTCAGCGATAGGTTGGGCGCCTGTGTCTGGCAAAATCCAATCCAGCATTGCTTCTTCACCCGGCTCCAACATTCGTGTTGGGCTGGTGCAATCCACCAAAATATCATTTGCGCCATAGTGGCGCATCCGTAATGCAACTGTAATCGGCTTGTCGTTTTGCAAAGAGGCGGTGACGCATGCTGAAACCTTTTGACCAGAATACACCAACGGCGTTGCCATCAGGTCATAAGTACGCATCCGAATGACATCCAGCGGCGCAAACATAGGCGTTGTTGCCACCACCGCGCCGCCATTGCTACTAATCTCAAGGGCGTCGTTGCTTGGTGACACTGCGCCCTCACCACTGACCAATTGGAAGCCTTGTACTGACCCTGATAAGGAAAAATGGAACTGCGCGCCGTCTTTGGGGGCATCAAGTGCGGGCTGCCCATCCAACTGCCGCCCAAGGTTGGCAATATAATACGCCATGCGGACGGCGTCGTTAATCGAGTTACCACCGTCAGCCGAGGAAATCAACATTCGATCTGCAATCGGTCCACGCCAATCTGGGCCCATATTCAAGCCCTCAAGACCGAGCATAATGCCATGCAAGCAGCCAACATTGCCCGCGTTGCAATCTGTATCCCAACCCGAAGTGTTGACGATCATCTGACCTTTTGAAAAATCATCTGGCGCATATAGCATCGTCATGATCATCAACGCATGGTTAGGCATAACGTGGCAGTTTCCGCTGTATTTATCATAACCATAATTGTCCTGAATTTTTTGCCGACAGTCACGCCAGTCTGGCATTTGAGCATGCCAACCGCGAATGTCAGCTATCAATTTGGCAATCTTGCTGCTTGCGGGAATTTGAGCCAACCCAGTGTCTAGCAAGTGGTCAATGTCAGCCGATAAAAAAGCCTCGGCTTCCATTGCCGCCCATAACATTCCTGCATAAACGCTTTCGCCATCGTGGCTCACGCTGCCCGCTTGTTTCGCAAGTTTTGCAGCTAACGCGGGCTTGCCGGGGGCGACAAGCGCCCAGCCGTCAATGAATATTTGTGCGCCGATTTGTTCGGCAACAGTGAGACCATTGGTTTCAATTGAGCCGCTTGCAGGTGCGGGTATGCCGCGCTTCAGGTTCAGCCACGCTGTATGCTCCGTCGAATTGCCATTACCGCCCCACCAAAGGATTGCGCGCTTTTCAACGATATAGTTCAACCATAATTTACCAATATCTTCTGCCGATAGGTTTTCTGACAGGTCATAATCCTCTAGCGCCCGTATGAAAGTGAAGGTACCGGCCACGTCATCATCTGTAATGACCAGAGGGTCGCCCAGTTTTTCGTGAACATAATATTCAATCGGCCCCAATTCTTTCATAATCTTATCATAGGTCCATCCTTCAAAAGGGCGGCCCAGATAAACACCGATTAGTTTGCCGAGAACGCCTGCATAGACGCGCTCCAGATAATCATTTGGAAGTGACATTTTGATACCTCTTTAACCTTTGACTGACCCGCCAGTCATACCTTCGATGAAGTGACGTTGCAGGAAGATGAATAGAATAACGATGGGGGCAGTGACCAGCATGGCACCAGCCATAAGATCACCCCAATCAGTGGAATATTGCCCAGAGAGCAGGAAGTAGGACACAACTGCGGTTCGCGATTCAGATGCCTGAAGAAACGTGGTGGCAATCAAGAATTCGTTCCATGTGTAAAGCCCCACGATGAGCGCCACGGTCAACAGGCCAGGCCAAACCATTGGCAAATAAACTTTGGAAAACACTTGCCACGGTGTTGCGCCGTCGACCAGTGCCGCCTCCTCTAGCTCTTTTGGCACGGCAAGAAAATAGGTGCGCAATAACATGATTGAGAATGGCGAAAACAGCGCGCAATAAACCACCGAGACGGCGAAGACATTATTGATAAGGCCTAACTTGGCAAACCCAAAATAAAGCGGAAATAGGAAAAGTTGGATCGGCGCGGTTGTCGTCGCAAGAAGATATGCAGTGACCAGTTTCCACGTTTTGATTTTCTTACGCGCCAGTACGTAAGCGGTCAATGAACCGGTTGATAGCACCAAAAAGATTGTCGTTAACATCAGCACGGCGGAATTAATAAACGTTTGACTGAATTTTGCGCCCTGCCATGCGTGGGCATAATTATCCCAATGAGGCACCAATGGTAGTGCCAGTGGGCTGGCAGCAATTTCTGGTGTTGTCTTGAGTGAGTTTAAGACCATTAGCGCGATTGGAAACAGAGCTGTAAAGGCAGCAACACCCAAAATTACATATATGATGGTCGTCGTCGTTCGACTTTCAACTAAATTCATTCGACACCCTCCTTATTTTGGATTCTTATGTAGAAAAATGCCGCGGTCAGGCCAAACAGGCTTATAACAAGCGCCGAAGTGGCGGCGTACCCAACATCAAGTTCATAGAAAGCTTTGCGATAGGCCATCGTGCTCAGCACTTCGCTTGAAAAAGCGGGCCCGCCTTGCGTCATGATGTAAATAAAATCAAAAACTAAGAACGACCAAATTACAGTCATAATCATCATCAAGGCAATGGTTGGCTTGATCGCTGGAATCAACACCCACCGCATGAGTTGAAAATAGTTAGCCCCTTCTATACGGGCGCTTTCGATCTGTTCTTGCGACACTTGGCGCATCGCGGCAAAGAAAATCACCGCCATAAACCCCCACCAATGCCAAAGATCAACCACAGCGACGCCAAATAAAGCTGTCGAAGTCTGCGAAAGCGGGTCTCTAAGTTCAAATCCATATTGGTTAAGCATTGCCAAAATACCGTTTTGCGGGTTATAAATCATACCCTGCCAAATCCGTGCGGTGATCACCGTTGCAATGATCATCGGTAGAAAATATATGACCTGCAAGAGTGTCCGCCCCCGCCGAATGATCAACAATAATGACGCCGCCAAAAGACCCGTCGCGATCGGGAATATCAGGAACATAGCGGTCCAAATAAAATTATTTTTGAGTGCCTTCCAAAAAATGCGATCACCCCATAATTTTTCAAAATTAGCAAACCCAATAAAAGTTGGATCCGAAATACCATCCCACCGATAGAAGGCCAAAACGACCGTCAACAAAGCAGGTATAAGAATGATCGACACATTGATTAACAGTGTCGGAATGACGAATAAACGATGCATGTAAACCCCATGGCTTTGAGAAATTGGGCGGCGACTTTACCGCCGCCCCGTTCAGTTTGTTTGGCTTAGCGTGCTGGAATTTCAGCAACTTTGCCTTCAGCCAATTCCTGTTGGAATATTTTATCCATTTCAGCTAAGAAATCTTCGGTGGTGAGAGAGTCCAACCAAACTTCTTCAATGCCACTAACAAGATAGGAATTTGTTGCAGGGGGCATGAATGTCCAAGTTGTATAACCATATTGGTTTTCATTCACCGCAGATGCTAAATTTGCCATCGCGCTTGAGTAAAGAGGGATCACATCATCGCTAAGCTTCAAATTACTGAGGTCACGTAACGGCACATTCCATTCACCCTGCCAAACATTGTTGATGTCTGTGTAGAAGTTTTCGGAAAACACCTGGTCAATCACTTTCGCGGCACCTTCTGGGTTCTGTGCCTTGGCAGAGATGGAGAAAGTCGAGCCTATACCCAACGCATAGATCGGATAAGAGACACCTTCGCCGCTGGGAAAGCCAACAAAGCCGACATCTTCGAACCTGCCTTTAAAATACTCAGGTACGATGCCAAAGTTCCAAGTGCCTGTTGGCGCCATACCTGCAGTGCCATCGGCCAAATTTGCCATAACTTGTTCACCATTAAGCGAAAAGTAATCAGGTCCGAAATAACCTTTGTCCCACCATCCGTCGAGCGCATTAATCGCTTTAACAAACGGTTCGGCCGTCCATGGTAATTCGCCCTTCAATGCCTTTTGTACATTGTCTGGCCCAGCAATGGAATTTAACGCAATAGACACCTGCCATTCGTTGGAAGGGCGCCAACCTGAATTACCTGAACCAAAAGGTATGATGTCTTTTGCCATCATCGCCTCTGCCAAAGTGTCCAATTCCGCCAATGTTGTTGGTGGTGTCCAGCCGTTTTCGGTAAACAGCGCTTTGTTGTAAAACAAGCCCAGTGTTTCATAGGTTTTGGGCAAAGCGTAAAGATGGCCGTCAAATCGGCCTAAATCCATAAAAAATGGCAAAATGCGGTCATTCCAACCCATTTCAGCCGCGATGTCATCTAGTGGCATCAGTTGGCCAGCGCGCGCCATGGTCGCCACAAATGAAGGGCCAGGGGTGTTCACCACATCAGGCCCAGTGCCTGAAAGCAATGCTATACGTAATTGCCGATCCAACTCGTTACCGCGATAGTCAATAGTCAATACATGTTCAGGGTTTGCGGCGTTAAATTTATCTATCATAAATTCGCCTAGCGCAGCCTGCTGCTCCGGGTTTGCAGCCTCGTACCACCAAGTAACTGGCTCTTGCGCCAAAGCGGCTTGAGCCGTTGTGAAAGCAGCAATAGCGCCTGCTATAAGTGTTAGTTTATGTGTCATTATTTCCTCCATTAATGAACGTTTAAGTAGATGATCTTTCTATTATTTTGTAGGGTAGTTCTGTCACTCGTCCTCCCCCGGTTACTAAACCGTTGAGTCTCTTAATTAAGGTTCGTGCAGCCTCTGCACCTAGATTATGTTGGAACTGGGTCACTGTAGTTAGCGCTGGCGATACCAAACGTGATGATGGAATGTCATCAAACCCTGCAATCGCAATTTCATCTGGAATGGACACATTGCGGTCTAGCAAAGTGTGCATTGCGCCAATTGCCATCAAATCATTGGCGGCAATGATCGCAGTGGGGCGCTCGCCCTCATCGAGCAAAACTGTGGCCGCACGTGCGCCGCCTTCTTCGGTGAAGGCATCGTCTAGTTGAATACGTGCTTTAAAACCCTTGGCTTGAAGTGCTTTGAGATAACCATCCACGCGTACCGACTGCGGTCCATCTCGACCTGCAATCATAGCGATGGAACGATGGCCTTTTGACATCAGAAATGAAGTTAAATCTTCAGCAGCCTGACAGTTATCGACAAATACATCATCGACGGCAATGGAGCCGCCAGTTTTTACTGACGCTTCTAGTCGCACAATTGGTATGCCCACCTCGACAAATGGCAACATGTCGCGAATGGTCAAGCCGAAAAACACCCCAACAACGCCATCTACACGGCCCTGTCGCGCCATATTAATGTAATGCAGTTCACGGTCTTTTTTGCCGTCAGTGTTAACAGTGATCACGTCATAGCCAGCAGCCTCGGCGACAGTTTGCACACCGCGCACCAATAATGGATAATATGGGTTGGTAATGTCTGGCACCACGCAGACTAGTGTCATTGTTTGATTTGTGCGCAGCGCACGCGCCATGTAATTAGGTGAGTATCCGAGCTCCTTCATCGCCTGGTTAATTTTTAAAACCGTGGATTCTGGAATAGAGCCACCACCTGAACCATTTAATACGAGCGACACAGTGGCCTGCGATACGCCGGCTTTCCTAGCAACATCTTTTTGAGTGGCAGTTGGTTTCATTATGTTAAACAATCTAGTAATTCGTATTAGTAATACGTATTAGTAACGTAAGGCAAACTTTCTGTCAAGTTTTCTGATTTTCGAGTTTTAATGAAATTTATTCAAACATCATCGCAATGAGGGCAATATTATTTTTATGAGTAATTTGTTATTATTGTCAAAGCAATGTCAAATATCGCGATTTAAAGAAATGCTAGCGGGCGATGCAAATACCAATTTAAAAGAATTACCGGTCATTATGATTGTTTTGGAAATGGGCATGATATCGCCGCCCGTTGGCTTGAATGTATTTATCATAAAATCCATAGCGCCCGAAGTGCCGATGCGCGAATTTTTTGCTGGCAGTTGGCCATTCGGTTCGCCATGGCCTTCATGGTTGCTTTGCTGGTTATTTTCCGCAAATTGCACTTTATCTGCCGCAAACGATGATTGGTATGTAACGGCATAAACACTCAAAATTTGTGAGATTGTTTTTCGAGCACGGCCACAATTTCATGATGACGGCTTTTCGTTATCTATCGAAAAGCCGCAATAATCTATAAATAGCTTCATTGCACCTTTATATATTTTTTATGAATTTAGCCATGCATTTTACGCATGACAGCCTCATCCTATCAATGCTTTCTTTAACGGTTTATTCGCTATATATTTTTATTAAATATTAAGGTAACCAACTTTTAGAAACGGATTAAAAATGGCTTATATTCTTCACACAAATGAAACTCATAATCATCCAACCATTGCGACTGCAATTGCAAATTTCTTTAAGAGAATGGGCGCTTTAATTGTTAAAGCTCAAATTGCCCGCGCAGAACGTTATGTCGCTCAAATGAAGCTTTAACCCTTCATTAAATTGAAATATTAAAAGCCCTTCACTGATTTTTGAAGGGCTTTTTATTTGAAAATATTTATGAAATTTCAAGCACGGCTTGCGAGAAACTAATTCCACAAATGTGATTGTTTTTTCAAACCAACCTATCTGCCATATTCTCTAAGCTGATGATATTCGCATTTGGCTCTATCGCCGCAACATAATGGTCTGGCCGAAGTAGAAAAGTATGCTCTTGGTAACTCATGAAATTCTTATGGCTCAACTCGCCTGATACATCTCGGTAAATTGGAAAGTCGCCTTCAATCGGGTTCACCCATTCTGGCGTGATGCCGATGATGAGGATGTTTTTTGCTTCAAATATTTTACGTGTCTTTGCATCAACAACTTGCTCGGGCATTTCTGAAAATACCAACAAGCAGGGTTGATTGCCAATGATGCGATCAAGCAACATGCGGTTGCGGTGCATATCCTCAATTTCTGGCTGGTAAAATAAACGCCCGACCATGGTCTGTTTTACAGAGCGGCCATCGGCTTGCTGATAACCCACTTTAAATAAAGGTTTGGGCTTATAACGCATTTGAGCAATGTAATCTCGCGCAGGCGGATATATGCTCATGATGCGAAATGCGGCTCTTACCAATGCTGCTTGCAATTTTGAGGTTGGCATCATCACCCGCCCCATGGTCAGCGCGATTTCAATCATATTCCAAGCGTGAGGCGACCTCTCTTGCTGATAAGAATCGAGTAGATTTTTTATCTTGCCACTGTCATTTGAACACAATGTCAACGCCAGTTTCCAAGCCAAATTATGCACATCTCGCAGACCACTATTCATGCCCTGCCCGGCAAATGGTGGGGTTAAATGTGCGGCATCTCCCGCCAGAAATATACGACCTTGTTTCCATTTTACCGCCACACGGCCATGGAAGGTGTAAACTTTCACGCGGCGCAATTCAGCGTCTTTATCCTCACCAACTTGCGAAAGTAATTGACGTACATTGTCTTCCTGTTCAGCTTCTTGCTCGCTTTGGCCGTTTTGAATCATAAATTCATAACGCCTTATGCCCTCTGGCCCCGGCAATGAAATGCAAGGCAACTTGGGGTTACAAAACACTTCGGTATGGCGGAAATGGTTTTTAGTGTTGAAAATATCGACAATGAGCCATTGCTCGGAGAATGTTGAGCCATCCAGTAAAATATCCAATTCAATACGAGTGGGTGAACGGCCTCCATCGCAAGCCACCATATACTGGGCTTTGATAGATTGTTCACCATGCTGTGTCGAAACTACTTTTGCGGTCACACCTGTATCATCTTGCGCAAAGCTTTGCATGTTGCAACCGAACCGCGTTTCAACATTGGCAAAACGTTTAAGCCCTTTGCGCAATATATCCTCAAGCTCTGGTTGTTGAAAGGCGTTGCGTTTGTCAAAGCCATATTCGCGCGAAACAGGCTCTACCGATGCAAAGCATTTGCCATTTGGTCCCAAATAACGAGAACCATAACCACGAGCAACAATTTTCAGAATCTCGGCATCCAAGCCAATGGCTTGCATGGTGCGCATTGATTCATCATCAATCGAAACGGCGCGTGGTTCTTGCACTGTCGAGCTATTGCGCTCAACAATGATTACATTCACGCCCGCTTGGCCTAATAAGTTGGCAAGAGTCAAACCCGTTGGCCCTGCCCCAATGATTAGGATTTCAGTTTCATCAATACTCATATTCTATCATTCCGCTATAATCGGATTACTTAAAGTTCCGAGTTTAGAAATTTCAACTTCGACCACGTCACCAGCTTGCATATAGATAGGCGGCTCTCGTCTATCACCAACACCGCCTGGGGTGCCCGTGATGATCACATCACCCGCGGTTAACGGCGTGAATGATGAGCAATAAGCAATCAATTTAGGGATGGAAAAAATCAATTGGCTTAGATCGGCATCTTGCATGATTTTGCCGTTAAGGCGCGTTTGAATTTTCAGCTTGGTATAATCGCCAATGGATTTTGCATCTGCCATATAAGGGCCAAACGCTCCCGTGGCGGGAAAGGTCTTGCCCGGAGTGAATTGATGGGTATGACGTTGCCAATCACGCGCCGTGGCATCATTATAGCAAGCATAACCTGCTACATGTTGCATGGCGTCAGCTTCCTCGACATAACGCCCACCTTGGGCAATGATGATGGCCAATTCACCTTCATAATCAAAACGTTCAGACACGTGCGGAATGATCAAAGGTTGGCCATGTGCCACCTGAGAATCAGCAAAGCGGGTGAATATGGTTGGATATTTTGCATCGGGACGTTTGGTTTCTGCCCGATGGGTTTCATAATTTAAGCCAATGCACAAAATCTTACTTGGGTTGGGAATGACGGGGAGTAATGTCACATCGCTTAAGAAGAAATCTGCGGGTGCATCGGCAAACTTTTCAGCATCTTCAAGCTTGTGGTTAGATATTGCATCCTGCAGATTATCAATATCTGAACCAAGCTTATGGGTTAAATCAATAATGGCTTGCTGGCCATTGCCGCGCACGGTTAGCAGGCCGAATCCTGCTTTTCCGCAGCGGATAAAACTAATATATTTCATTTATTTTCCTGATTGTCTATGATTAGAAATTATTTTACGAACGGAAAATGGCTCTGCCCCAGCGATTAAGGGTGCGCGCATCTTGCGGCCAATCTTTAACGGGGCGGTCGTGAATGATTTCAAGTTCAGCCGAAACTTCGATCCAATTTTTGTCAGGATCTTCAATGAAAATGAATAAGTTATTACCTGGCCCATGGCGGCCTGGACCCCACATAAGCTGAATGTCCAAATCAGCATAATGATCTGACCAATCGCGAATGTTATCCCACAAACCCGCCTCATAACTATGATGATCAACACCTTGGCGGTCAGATTTAAAACATGCAATGGTGTGATGTTCGTGGTTAGAGCGGGTAAAGCAAGTGGCCATTTCGCCATTTTCGTGCAATACACGATCGGAAATAGAGAAACCCAATTTATTGTGATAAAAGTCAGAAAATGCTTCAACATCAAAGCTTGCAAAAGTTAAATGTTGGGTTGGGCCATGAATGCCTGTAAAGCCAGCTTTTTGCGGAATGGCCAAACCAAAACAAATCAAATTACCATCTGGGTCACGCACAGCAAAAGCCCCCTGTTTAAAATAAGGTGATGGGCTTTTTTCTATTTCAATGCCTTCGGCTTTCGCACGTTCCAATATCTCATCAACACCTTGTTGATCACGGCATGCAAGGCCAGCATAGGCCAATTGACGATCGGTGCCTTTGATAGCCACAAAACGGCGATCTGGGCCCTCACAACGCCATTCATTGGCATTAATTTTCTCAACTTCCATTTGCATGGTTTGACTGTAAAATTCGGCTAATTTTTGTGGGTCATCACTCTCAAAAGCAACATGATGTAAATATGCGCTAGCGCGTAAAGCTGTTAAAGTCATTATAAGTCCTTTTTGATTTTATTCCCGCATAATTATCAAAATATGATAATTTGTCAATATTATTATCATAAAATTTCTTTTTTATGATAATAATAAATAATTTCAGACATGTAAGCTGCCATAACAAATCTGACTCAGAAACTTTTTTAATGTCATATAGCAAGGCACGGGGGCGCATTCGGCCAGAGGATATTTTGGTTTATAATTTTGAGGGAGACATTGTCAGTAAAACTAACCAAAAGCCTTTTCTAGAGCGGTTTATTCATAGCGAAATTTACAAGTGCCGCCTCGACGTGAATGCCATCATTCATACCCACGCGTCAAGCGTCGCGCCCTTCACCGTCGTCGCAGATAGCTTACGCCCCGTCTGTCATATGTGTGGTTTTTACAAGGATCTGGACATCCGTACGAAATTTGAAATAACGTTGGCGATGCCAGTGATATGTTGATACGCAATGCAAAATTGGGTAGAGCTTGGAAGCTATGGGTAGAAGAAATCAACGAAAAATGAGATTTGCAGATAATCTGTCGTTGATTTAACCACCACCTCACCAAAAGGCATAAACCGTCGCTTTTTAACAATCTTCAAAAAAATCACTAAATATGAAATAGATCAATAACTTTATTAAATACTGATATTATAATATCGTGTGTTAATTTGAATTATGATATACTGATAATGGTTAATTTTGAAAACTGAGGCATAATGACGGGCTTAAATCGATTTATAGATATAATACGGCTATTTGATGAAACGCAAGGCCAATGGACCATTCCAGAAATGGCGGAACGCTTAGGAGCGCCAACAAGTACAATCTATAGAAATGCAAGAGAGCTTTCCAAAGCTGGGTTTTTAGAATCTGCACCGTCCTCCAGATATCGGCTCGGACCAGCATTTGTGGAATTTAACCGCCGTTTCCAACTGACAGACCCACTGATGCGCACTGGTTCTAAATTTCTAACCTCACTCATAAGTCATGTTCCGGCGCCGAGTGTTGTTGCTCTTTCAAGGCTTTATGACAATCAGGTTATGTGTACGATCACTCAACAATCACCGAATATTAAATTCAGTACAAGCTATCAAAAAGGCCATCCCATGCCTTTACTTAAAGGCGCAACTTCTAAAGTTATTTTAGCCAGTTTAAAACCAAAACGCTTAAACGAGCTACTCGACCAGCAATTTGAAGATTGTAAAACTGATGCCACAAAAAAACAATTCCTTATTGAGCTGAAGGAAATCAATCGCAGAGGTTATTGCGTGACCCGCGGAGAAGTTGACCAAGGTTTGATTGGCCTAGCGGCACCAATTGTTAGCGAAAAACATAATATTTTTGCCAGCCTGAGTATAATTTCTGATGCAAATTTACTTTTACACGAAGATGAGCCTCAAATTCTTCCGTTGTTAGTATCCACAGCAAAAATTATCAGTAATAATCTAGCGGAATGATATAGAGGTTATTTTTCTTTAATGGCAGTTTATGTAGCCAATTTTCCTTGCGCAAGAGTGTGGTTATTTACCCAATTAAGTCATTCATATAATTCGACGATACAGATACAATACGCGCTGTTTTGAACACGCTGTTCTTGACACGCTGTTCGGGCTTTTAACTAAATCAGATAGTTACCCTATAAATCAACGCAATCAATCATCAGAGTCATGTCCCGTGCGTGGATGCTAGAAATTCTTTCGCTAATGTTCGATGGAACATCAGGTCGGCAAGCGCCATTGCTTTCTGCCTCAGGGGCAAGCCGAACTGCTTTTATACAAAGTTTGCACCATTTGGTAGCAAGTACGGCATTAATTTGCCACCCTTTCTTTTATTTCGAATATAGGCTAACGTGTGTATAAACCAAAGAAAGGCCATTCCGATGAGCAAAGCTAGAGCACGTGAGCGTAAGAAAAAAAGATTAGCCCAAGCGCATGCAGCGGGCAAAGCCCCTACCCCCGCCGCTGTCGCAGAGCAAAAGCATACTGCTGGCAAATTTAACACTCATTTAAACAGAAACGGCAAAAACACCGGTGGCAAGAATATTCCTAACTTGGCGGCCTCAAGCCGTGGTGCTGCGCGGTCTGGTTAAGAGCGCAACCCCATTTAGAATTAAGTGAGCTGGAAAGCTATTAGACATATAATTAAGCCTATATTTACTTCGAATCCGATATTTTATGGCATTAATTACGAAATAGCTTGTTTTATAATTTAAAGTAGTGTTTAACGCCCCCTACGTTTGATTGATACGTTACTAATGCATCCTACTTCTCTTTCTAAATATTTAGGTTAAGTCGAGGGTAATAGACGTAAGTCTTTTTCAAGCCCAAATCTTCGATCACAACATTGTGGTTGATTGAATACCCATATTTGCACAAGGAGAAATAAAATGGCAATTGGTACAGTAAAATGGTTTAACCCTGCTAAGGGTTTTGGTTTCATCGAGCCTGAAAATGGTGGTTCTGATGTGTTTGTTCACATTAGCGCTGTTCAAAATTCAGACCTAGATGGTTTGGACGAAGGCCAAAAAATCGAGTATGAAGTTCAAGAAGAAAAAGGCAAGCAATCTGCTTGTAATCTAAAATCTGTTTAATTTAAGCAGCATGTTTAGTTATTGATGAAACACGGGTCAGATTTATGGCCCGTGTTTTTTTGTCTTGAGACGTCCCCTCACCCAAAACAATGCGAAATTGTACAAAGCAAACTGTTTACAAAATAACTAGGGATTTATTTCGCATAAAAATTTAATTACTTTCTTTAAAAAAATACGGCATATTCAATCCACACATCAAAATATTAACTGTTGGTAATGGAAGTATTACGAAAAAATATACTAGAAAAATTGAAATCAGCAGGTAGCCCACCTCCTCTGCTGGTAGTGGCAAGAGCACCCTTTTGCGTCAATGGTGCAAATACTTACCCAACTTATCAACCTAACAGATGTTAAATGGCTTAATTTGGTGCTGGCTTCGCGAACAAATCCAGATTTACCCGTATCCTCCCTACAGCTGAATTCGCAATATTATGAGCTGAATGATGAAGATTTCCAATTTTCAGATAAAGAGGTTCGCCATCTATTGAACAATGAAACTTACTTATAAAAGCTGAGGTTTTTCCAATTATTCGTATAGATGTTGTGAGTGCTTGCATCGGGGAAGCTGAAGCCATAGAGCTATTCACTTTGGTTCAAAATCTCGGTTTACCACTCGAATCGGGTGAAGATGATTCTGGGTATATTCAATTGCATGCCGTTTTGCTAGAATTTCTGATTTCAAGAGCCGCATTTTTGGGCATTAGCTGAGGTGCTCCCCAATAAAGAGACAGTGACTTAAGCTACAATTTTTGCTTGACTGGTCTTTAACCAGACGAGGAAATCTAAAATGTCTAAACGTAAGAACCATAATCCAGCTTTTAAAGCTCGTGTTGCTTTGGAAGCTCTAAAAGGTGAACAAACCGTGACGGAGCTAGCCAGTCGTTTTGGCGTTCATCCAACCCAAATCCATCAATGGAAACGCTCATTGCACGAAGGTGCTGCTGAAGTTTTTGAACGTGGTCAGAAAACAAAGCCTGCCGATGATAGTGATGTCAAAGTAAAAGCCCTTCATGCTAAAATCGGGGAGTTGGCCGTCGCCAATGATTTTTTGCGGGAAAAGCTAGCTCCTTGGATCGACAAGTGAGGGTTAGCATGATTAACAAGCAACATCCAAAACTGGCGATAAAATCTCAATGCCAGCTATTGTCAATATCTCGCTCATCGGTTTATCGGCAGGCCAAAGGCGAAACTAACTATAATCTTGAGCTGATGACATTGATTGATAAACAATTCTTAGCTAGGCCATTTTATGGTGTTCGCCAGATGAGGTGGCATTTATGCGCCCAAGGTCATAAAGTCAATATCAAACGGATACGCAGGCTTATGCGTTTGATGAGGTTGATGCCAATTTATCAAAAACCCAACACCAGTAAACCTAATAAACAACATAAAATATATCCTTACCTCTTGAAAGGAATGAATATCACAGAGCCAAACCATGTGTGGTGTGCTGACATTACTTACATTCCGATGCGCAAGGGATTTTTATATCTGGTTGCGATTATGGACTGGGCAACACGCAGGGTTTTAAGCTGGCGCTTATCAAACACCATGGAGACTGATTTTTGCATTGAGGCTTTGAATGAGGCCATTTACCGCTTTGGTGCACCTAAGATCTTTAACACCGATCAGGGTAGTCAATTTACATCTTGGCAATGGATTGATCGGCTTAAGTCTGCCAACATTAAAATATCGATGGATGGCAAAGGCCGATATTTGGACAATATATTTATCGAACGGTTGTGGCGATCACTTAAATATGAATGTGTTTATTTACATGCTTGGAGTGGTGGCACAGAAGCCCGAGAAGGAATTGGCAAGTGGATCAACTTCTATAATACAGAACGCCCCCATAAAGCGCATTGTGGTTTAACGCCTGATGTGATTTATTGGAACAAATTAAACAATCAACCCAACGACTGGTCAGTGAAAAGTGTAGCTTAAATCAATGCAAAATCTGTCGCAGATTTGGGGAGCACCTCAAGCCTTGACGAATTAAGATGCAAAGCGGTAAAGTTTTTGCGACAAAAGCTGAGTGGCGCAAAGCCATAGACTATGCCCTACAAGCCGAAGATGGCCAACTTGTTGGCCGCATTACCGAACAAGACGGCAGATGGCGGTGACATCGCTTTTTGGGGCACAGGTACATTAGACATTGGCGATATGTGGGATCAAGCCAATAAAGACGCTGGCTTGAATGTTGCATTCATCTACAATGGCAATGACTCAGGCTCGATTTTTGCATGTTTGGTGTAAGGCTACGCCAATGCCATTTACGATGTCAGCGGCCTACAAGCCAGTGCTGAACGTGAACTAGCCCAACAAGGCGCCATCGCCCCGTCGGATGTGAGTAAAATCTCCAATTATGACAAAGTCTGGCAATGGGGTAATTTTTGATAAAAAACTTAAAGGCCGTGTGGCCATGGAAGACGCCTGGATTTATGGCAGCTTCTATGGCGCGCAATTGTCATTATTGCACGGTTATGTTGTGCCAAGCGATTTAAATGTCGATAAAGTGGCCGAAGTGACCGAACATGTGCGTAAAAAATTCTCAAGCAAAATCTACTGGCAGAATACCCGCTCTGATAATTTCCAACTTTACGAACAATGGTGGCAAAAGCTGCGTAATGCATAAATAGGCTGATACGTCCGTGCTTTTGGCCAATTTTTTAACTAGTGATTAGAATTTCTAAATGTTTCAAATAAAGCGCGGACTATCACTTGCAGCCCCGGCTTTTTTGCTGTTGGCTATTGTTGGGTTTATTCCTTTGCTCATCATCCTTTATTGAAGTTTTTGGGCTTGGGATCCCTCAACATATTGGATCAAACCCGACCTATCCTTCGATGCCTATTTAGCCATTGGCGAGGTCGGCAGGTGGACAGTTGGACAGTTGGACAGTTTATCTATCAACCTTCGGCAAAGCTTTCTTAGCTGCTATTCTATGCCTATTGGTCGGCTATCCCGCTGCCGTGGCTATTCATTTTATCGCCACGAACCGCTGGGCATTTATTTTAATGGCGTTGTTCACCATCATGATTAACGACGTCATGCGGGTGGTCAATTTCCCACAGGCATTCGCCATTTCGAGCGTTGCGCTTATTTTTTCGCTCATAAAACCCAGTATTGAAGACGGCATTATCTTTTCATTCTTATTGTCATTAAACGAATTCTCTCACTCAAGCTATCTCGTTGGCCGTCAAAAAACGCTACCGCTCACTATGTTTGACAGTCGGCAGGTTCGTGTATCTGCAATCAAGACAAAAAAATCTGAAAAGATAATAAAACCACATATGTTCAATTTTAATACAAACCTTTATGCTATTCTATAAAATTAAGGGGATGTAATGACCAAATTACCGCAAATCAACACCATAACCATAGTCGGCGCGGGCTTAATTGGTGCCAGTTGGGCAGCCTATTATTTATCCAGGCAAATAAATATACGCATTTACGACCCCGCTCCCGAAACCTATGACAAAATAAAAGCTCTGATACAAGTGATGTTAACCGATATTGAAACGGTTAACGACAAGTATGCGGCAAAGACAGGGAATTTATCATTCCATGATGATTTAAAGCAGGCCTTAACTGGCACTGATTATGTGCAAGAAAACGCGCCTGAAAAACTGCCGCTTAAACAAAAATTACTGGCCGAAATAGATGCGCTGCTGCCACCAGATATTTTAATTGGCTCAAGCACATCATCTTTATTATGTTCCGATTTGCAAGAAAAATGCGTCAACCAACATCGCATATTGGTTACTCATCCGTTTAACCCTCCGCACCTAATACCGCTTGTCGAGTTGGTCGCTGGTAAAAACACAGCAAGTGCTTCAATTGATATCGCCTATGATTTTTACCAAAATATTGGCAAAAAGCCCATTCGGGTTAGCAAAGAAGCCATTGGCCATGTTGCCAACCGCCTGACGGCTGCACTGTGGCAAGAAGCAGTGAATATTGTGGCCGAAGGCATTGCATCGGTTGAAGATGTCGATCGTGCCATTGCCAACGGGCCAGGCCTACGTTGGGCCATTCATGGCCCGCATATGCTCTATCATTTGGGTGGTGGCGAAGGCGGAATTGAAGCCTATTTAAACCATCTCGGGCCTGCGCAAGAGGCTCGTTGGAAAGACTTGGGACGCCCAGTATTAGATGCGCCAACACGCCAAAAATTAATTGATGGCGTGTTTGATGAAGCCAATGGCCAGTCATTACTCGACTTAAAACAAGATCGCGATAAAAAACTGGTGGCTTTGTTAAAAGCTCTTGAAGAAACGAAATAAATGCAACCACTGCCTCACATAATGTTAGCGCCAAATGGAGCGCGACATACAAAATCAGATCACCCGAATTTGCCAATTTCAATCGAAGAAATTGCCAAAACTGCAAAAGCTGGGTTTTTAGCGGGCGCCGATGGCATACACGCTCATATACGAGATAAAAATGGAAAACATAGTTTAGACACAGGTATTTATAGAGAATTACTAGATCATATAAACCACGTCGTCCCTGAGATAGAGGTGCAAATTACCACTGAAGCCGTGGGAATTTATCGTGCCGAACAACAGATCCAATTAATTGAGGATATCAAACCCAAATTGGTATCCGTGGCATTGCGAGAAATTACTAATGGCGATGTTGGTAAAAAACAATATTCAAAATTCTATCACAGCTGTTTAAGTGATAATATTGCCGTGCAACATATTTTATATGACAAAATGGATTTATTAAACCTAATCAATTTACGAGATCAAAATATTTTGCCCAATGGCCAACTCGACCTATTGTTCGTTTTAGGTAAATATGGCGATGTCAACAGCAGCAAACCGCAAGATTTACAAGTATTTCTAAACATTCTCACCACACATAATGTCAAAGCAGATTGGATGGTCTGCGCGTTTGGGGTCAATGAAATTGATTGTTTGGTCACAGCGCATAAATTAGGCGGAAAAATGCGAATTGGTTTTGAAAACAGCCTATGGAACAAAGATGGTAGTCTTGCAACCAGTAACGAACAACGCGTCACAGATTTGATCAAAGCAATCAACTAGGTTGAGCATGTTGCAGCAAATAATCTGTATCTTTTTAAATATCACGCTCCATCATAGACGATGTAGATAAGTCAGATACTCAATGTCTGGTATCATGGCGCATAATTGATTCATTTCATCATGCCGACAGGCTACATAAATATCATGATAATTCACCCCAAAGGCTTGCTTTGCCACTTCAGATTTTTTAAAATTCCGCAACGCAGCACCCCACTCATTGGTTAAATTGTCATCACCTAACATTCCTCCATTCACAACGGCTGAAGGTGGTTGCATATTCTCCACTAAACCGTTCAATATCCCCGCCAAAATTGCGGTTAACAGTAAATATGGGTTCGCATCGGCTCCACTCACGCGGTGTTCCAACCGCGCATTTTTGCCTTTAAATTCAGGAATGCGAATGGCCACCCCTCGGTGGTCATAGCCCCAAGAAAGGTTGGTTGGTGCGTGAGAATCAACCATAAATCGGCGATAAGAATTTGCATGAGGCGCAAATATAGCCTGAAAATCAGGCATGCTATCCAACACACCAGCTATTGCATTTAACAGAGCATCATTGGCGGTGTCATCCCCCTGATTTGCAGCAAAAATATTATTTCCAACTTCATCCAAAACGCTGATATGCACATGCAAACCATTGCCGGGTTGTCCCGCAAGCGGTTTGGCCATAAAGGTGGCACGCATGCCGTGTTTTTTTGCACAATGGCGCACCAAATGTTTAAATAACATCGCATGATCAGCCGCTTGCAGCACATTGTCACTGTGCAACATATTCATCTCAAATTGCCCACGGCCATATTCGGCAATGATGGTATCAATGGGTATACTTTGCTGGCGGCATCCCGCTAACACATCATCTAAAAAGCCCTGCTGGTCAACCAATGCATCAATTTCGTTGACCCGCTGCACTTTACCGCTAGAAATCGGCATTGGCGGGCCATCAGCAGGCGTCTGATCCGACATTAAATAAAATTCAAGTTCGAGCGCCAACACAGGTTTTAGACCTTTTTCACTAAATTTAGACAATATTTTTGCCAAGATATCACGCGGATCAACGGGGCTTTCAAAACCGGTTTTTAACGGCAATAATTGGGTGAGTATCTGGCCATGTGTTTGGCTGTTCGGCGCGGGTGCAAGGCTGCCCAGAATTGGCCAAAATACACCATCTGGATCACCATTTTCGAGCGCCAAGCCAGTGGCTTCAACATCCCTACCCCAAACATTCAAACCATGAGTTGAAAACGGCATTTTCATGCTGCCCGTAGATATTTTTTCAAGCGCCGAAATGTCAATGGCCTTGCCGCGCATAATGCAATTCATGTCTGGAAACATAATATGAATCTGCTCAATTTTTGGATATTGTTTGATAAAATCTGCAACTTCAATTTTAAATTTTTGTGCAATCTCTGCAGTAAAACGGTTTAAATTTTTTGTCATAATGTGTTCACTTCAATATTTGATGTCGGGAAAGCATTGCACGCCAATATATATATTTGTTCAATATTTTTCTGGCTTAACCCTAAAATGTTGGATAAAAATACCTCGCCTTTGGTTAACTTGCAACGACAAGTTCCACAAATACCAGCAAGACAAGAATTGGCAATTTCAACGCCGTTTTTTGCGCGATATCGAGCCAATATTTCAAGCTGATAAATGGACAGGTTAGAAACAAATATAAGCATTTTGAACCTTTTAAAAAATTCCATTTTTACAATATGAATCATAAGAAATAATATGATCATATTATAAAATTTCGCAAGCGGTTTTTGCATATCACTTAAACATATTTACGAACCAATGTAATATTAATGCAATCAACATTGGAAGTGATCGGTGGACACAATTGAAAATGACAACTTGCTAACACACCAATTAACCTATCAAAAACTATCCGAAAAAATATTATTTGGCGATTTACAGCCAGGTGATTCAATCACCATCCAATGCGCCGCCGATATGCTAAATGTTGGCACCACTCCCGTGCCGGAAGCGCTGCGACGGCTCATCGCAGAAGGCACTTTATTATTAAAAGATAATCGCCGTATTTCTATATCAATAATGATTAAATCTCGACTAAGAGATTTAATTGAAATTATAATTTTATTATAATTATCAGTGTGCTAAATAAAATTATCCACATTACCGACACTCAAATAAGCCAATTACAAACCATTGACGAACAGCTCGACTTTGCCATTTATGATGGCAATATAACGGGTTATCTTCAGCATAATCACGCCTTTCATTTCTACTTATATAATTTGACTCAATATGATGTGGCCATCCCGTTCATTCAAAGCCTATGGCTACAATTAGGGCCTTATATGCGTATCATTTGCGGCCGCAATGGCACAGCTCAAATGCAAGATCAACATAAATCCATTGTGTCCGCTTTAATTGCAAAAAATGTTTCCAATTTATTGATCGCTATGAATGCCGATATTAAACAAGGCGCTAAAATACCTATGGATGCTGTTATAAAATAATATGATCATATTAATAAAGCTATTGACAACCTGACAAACTCACCCTCACCACTCAAGCCTTTATCAATGGCAGATGACACGGTGCTTCATATAGCTGAAACGATTGAACGGGCTGAGCCGTTTTACTGCAATCATGGGGCAAATTTGACTTAACTTTTCAGGTTATTTGAGAGTTTTAGCTTCAGCAAGTAACCACTGTTTGAAATTCTCAAACCCGTCTATTTCGGCGCTGCGTTGCGGGTATACTAAGCAATATGGTTCATCCGTCAGCAATCTACGTTGGGACGCGACGATTAGTTGGCCAGTTTTGAGTGCGTCTTGCACCAATATTTCTGGCACTAAGCCTATGCCTAAACCAGCGATGGCGGCGTTAATTACCATATCGAAATGCTCAAACCTTGCGCCGCGCAATATGGTGCGGGTGTCTAAACCTGCATGTTCGAACCAGTCGAGCCATAATGTCGGGCGTGTGGCTTGCTGCAGGAGCGGTAATTTGGCTAAATCGGCGTCTTCGAGCATTTTGCCATTGGGTAAAAAGTCGGGTTTTGCCACTATAATTAGATATTCATCGATTAATTCTAATGATTCCACCGCGATTGATGGGTGTTTTCCGCGTTGAATGGCAGCATCAAATGCCTCATTTTCAAAATCCACATCGGTTAGTTTGGCCGAAATGTCAAAAGTCATGTTGGGCATAATTTGTTGGAAATTTTGCAATTTTGGGATGAGCCAAACACTGGCGAATGTCGGTAATGATGCCAACCTTAGCAATTCGCTATGGCCACCAAACGCCATGACGGTCATTGCCGCTTGGTTTAAATTTGCCAATAGGTTAGCTGCATCTCGTTGCAATACGCGCCCTGCATCTGACAGGATTAAACGTTGGCGCACCCGGTGAAAAAGCTGCACGCCTAGCCGCTCTTCTAATGAGTGAATGGAGCGGCTGATGGCACTTTGGGTTAAATTTAGGGCTTTGGCCGCGCGCGTGGTTGCGCCCAGTTGAGAGCAAGATAAAAAGGCTTGTAATTCACTAATTGTTGGTAAATATGTATCACGCATTTTTGCCTACTTTATGATTTTAACTCATTATCTTATGTTATTTATTTGTTAGCTTTATATAAAAATATATAATAACATTAGCCTAATAAGCAAAAAATAGCCAATTGAAATTTATACGCTAAATTTTATTAGTCAAATTTAATATAACCTATTCGAGAACCTATATGCCTAAAAACAATCAATCGAACGCAACCGATAAACCAATTTTAAGAGCTAAGGACAGCCCGAATTTAAGCGACTTTCAATGGGATGATGCGCTGCGGTTTAACAGCCAATTGAGCGAAGAAGAAACGATGATTCAAGCCAGTGCCGCGGCTTTTGCCGCTGAGCATTTGGCGCCGATTATAGAAGATGCTTATATGTCTGAAACCGTTAATGTTGAGATATTTAAAAAAATGGGTGACGTTGGCTTGCTTGGAGTTACTTTGCCTGAGCAATATGGCGGCATTGACAGCACATATGTATCCTATGGTTTGGTGGCGCGCGAGATTGAGCGCATTGACAGTGGATATCGCTCGATGATGAGTGTGCAATCTTCGTTGGTTATGTACCCGATTTATGCTTATGGTAGTGAGGCTCAGCGCCAAAAATATTTACCTAAACTAGCTGCGGGCGAATGGATTGGTTGTTTTGGACTTACCGAGCCTGACGCAGGATCTGACCCCAATAGCATGGTCACTCGCGCTAAAAAAGTTGATGGCGGTTATGTGATAAATGGGGCGAAAACTTGGATTTCTAACAGCCCGATTGCTGATGTGTTTGTGGTTTGGGCTAAATCTGACGCGCATGATGGTGCGATACGTGGGTTTATTCTTGACAAGGGTTTAGACGGTTTATCGGCGCCGAAAATTGGCGGAAAATTGTCGCTTCGGGCATCTGTAACGGGCGAAATTGTTATGCAAGATGTTGAGATTTCTGATGATGCTTTGTTACCGCATGTATCTGGTCTTAAGGGGCCGTTTGGTTGTTTGAACCGCGCTCGTTATGGCATTGCGTGGGGTGTTTTGGGGGCGGCTGAAGATTGTTGGCACCGCGCCAGACAATATGGTTTAGACCGTAAGCAATTTAACAAACCGTTGGCAGGTATGCAGCTTTACCAGAAAAAATTGGCTGATATGCAAACTGAAATTAGCCTCGGATTGCAAGCTTGTTTGCAAGTTGGGCGGTTGATGGATAGTGCGAATGCTGCGCCTGAAATGATTTCGATGATTAAGCGTAATAATTGCGGCAAGGCGCTCGAAATTGCCCGCAACGCCCGTGACATGCATGGCGGCAACGGCATTCAGATTGAATATCATGTGATGCGCCACGCGCAGAATTTGGAAACTGTCAATACCTATGAAGGTACGCATGATGTGCATGCGTTGATTCTTGGCCGCGCCCAAACTGGTATTCAAGCTTTTTACTAGGCAGGCGTTTTATTAGGAGCGATTATGCATCCATTAGATGGCATTAAAGTGGTTGAATTGGCACGTATTTTGGCGGGGCCGTGGGTTGGGCAATCGCTGGCCGATTTGGGCGCTGAGGTGATTAAAATCGAAAGCCTCGAGGGTGATGACACCCGCAAATGGGGGCCACCTTTCATTGAACGTGATGGCGATGTTTCGGCGGCGTACTTTTATGCTTGCAACCGTGGCAAAACATCTGTCAGCATTGATTTCAAGACCCAAGCTGGGCAGCAAGAGATTCGTGATTTGATTAAAGACGCCGATATATTGGTTGAAAATTTTAAAGTCGGTGGGTTAAAAAAATATGGTTTGGATTATGCCAGCCTTGCGGCGATAAACCCCAAGTTAATTTATTGTTCTATCACTGGTTTTGGCCAAACGGGGCCAGATGCAAAATTGGCCGGCTATGATTATCTGATTCAAGGCATGTCTGGGCTTATGTCGGTCACTGGTGAGCCAGACGGGCAGCCGCAAAAAGTGGGGGTGGCGATTACTGATATTGTCACTGGTTTATACAGCACCATTGGCATTATGGCGGCTTTGGAGCAGCGCCACCGCACGGGGCTTGGGCAACATATCGATATGTCGCTACTGGATTGCGCCACAGCTATGTTGGCTAACCAGAATATGAATTATCTGGCTACGGGTGAAAGCCCGAACCGAAAGGGCAATGAACATCCCAATATTGCGCCCTATCAGGTGTTTGAAACAGCTGATAGCCATGTGATTTTGGCGGTTGGCAATGACGGGCAATTTGAGCGTTGCTGCGCAGTGCTTGGCTTGGCTGAAGTGGGCGCCGATGAGCGATTTAAAACCAATCAGTTGCGCGTAAAAAACCGCGATTTACTGACTGAAATACTGACCAAATCTATTGCAAAATGGGCTAATGATGACTTATTGAGAGGTTTAGAGGCGGCCAATGTGCCTGTTGGGCCGATACGCAATATTGGGCAAAATTTTGATAGCCCTCAAACCATTGCCCGCGAGATGCAAATATCGCCCGAGGGTGTGAAAGGTGTGCGCAGCCCGTGGAAATTTTCTGATGCTGAATTATCACTGAGCCGCACTGCACCCGTTTTGAGCAAAATCGACCAGGTTTAGTTGTGGATTATTGGCAAGCTAGTTGAATGATTTCAGATGTCTGTTTTTAAAATTTGTTGCTTTGCCCATTTTTTTGCCGTGCTGCCAAGGGGGACTAATAATGTGTAAATTTCTTGCCCCATATTTGTTACAATATAACCGCCCTCTCCTCTATCCACCAAGCCTGCTGCGCGTAATTCTTTGAGCCGTTGGTTGAGCACGGCGGGTGATATTGTCTCGCAGCTATCTTGCAATTTTCTGAAAGTTGCTGGTTCGATTTCATTCAAAGTCCATAATACACCCATGGCCCAACGCCTGCCGAGCAGGTCAAACAATGCCATAATTGGCGCGCCAGATTTTGAACCACGCACTGGTTTGCCAGGGGTTGGAATGTTGACTTTGTGTTTTGTTATGTTTTTCACAGCTATTCCCCTTATCGCGCTATTAAAACGATAGCTGTTGTAATATAGCTCAATCGCAGTCAATTGAAAGTTAAATAAAATGACAGCCTAGCAAATTACTGGATTCTATTGATTAACTTAATGTAGGAATGGTGAATTCTGCGCTCTCGCCGCCTTTCCAACGACTTGTTACGGTTTTCACTTTTGTGTAAAAGCGAATGCCTTCCATGCCGTGTTGGTTATGCTCATTAAATGCTGAGTTTTTCCAACCACCAAATGAATGAAACGCCATTGGCACGGGGATAGGGACATTAATGCCGACCATGCCAACTTCGACATTATCGGAAAATTGGCGTGCTGCTGCACCATTTTCGGTGAAGATGGATGTGCCGTTGCCGAATTCATGCTCTGAAGGTAGGCGCATGGCTTCTTCGAGCGTTGCCACACGGATAATTTGTAATGTGGGGCCAAAAATTTCTTCTTTGTAGGATTGCATTTCTGATGTTACGTTATCGATTAGAGTTGGGCCTAGGAAATAGCCATCGGCATATTTATCGTCATCTAGTTTGAAGCCGCGGCCATCCATGAGCAATGTTGCGCCTTCTTTTTCGGCCATATCGATATATGAGATTACCTTTTCTAGGTGCTGTTTGGTGACCAAGGGGCCGTAATCGGCTTTTTCATCCATCGAATGATTGATGGTTAGGTTTTTGATTTTTGGGGTTAGTGCTGCGATCACTCTGTCGGCTGTGTCATCGCCCACGCATACTGCCACCGAAATTGCCATACAGCGCTCGCCTGCCGAGCCGTATGCAGCGCCGAGCAATGCGTTTGTGGTGTTTTCAATATTGGCATCGGGCATGATGATCATGTGATTTTTTGCGCCGCCCATGGCTTGGCATCTTTTGTTGTGCTCGTGTGAGCGGTCGTAAACATATTTTGCGATTGGGGTTGAACCAACAAAGCTTACGGCTTTGATGTCGTCATGTTCTGTGAGGCGGTCAACCGCCACTTTATCGCCATTTACAACGTTTAGCACGCCTTTGGGGAAACCTGCTTCCATCATATATTCGGCAATTTTTAAAGGGGCGGCTGGGTCGCGTTCGGATGGTTTCCAAACCACGCAATTGCCGCAAACTGTTGAGATGGCAACCATCCACATGGGCACCATAACGGGGAAATTAAATGGCGTGATGGCCGCGGTGACGCCCAATGGTTTGCGCATTGAATACATATCCATGGCTGTTGAAACGTTGTCGCTAAACTCGCCTTTTAGCAAATGTGGTGCGGCGCAGGCAAACTCTACGGCTTCGATGCCGCGTATAACTTCGCCTTCGGCATCTAAGATGGTTTTGCCATGTTGCTCGGAAATCAGGGTGGCTAGCTCGCGTTTGCGCTCATTCAATATTGCTAAGAATTTATTCATTAGCCTTGCGCGCGCCAATGGGGATGTGTGCCGCCATGTTTGAAAAGCGGTTTGGGCGCTGGCCACTGCGGCATCGACATCGGCAATTGAGGCTAATGCCACTTGGCCAGATTCTACGCCTAAACTTGGGTTGAAAACCGCTTGGCTATTGCCTGATGTGCTGTCGACATAAGCACCGTCGATAAAATGTTCAAATTTTTGCATTTTGCATTCCTACTTATTGGCTTGATTTGGTGTTTAATTTGTTATTCTTTTGGGGATGGTTTTAGATTAATTCTTCGACATGGCCGTAGCCGAATTTTGAATCTAGGACTAGATATCTGTCATCGCCTCTTTGCTCGACTTTGGGTTCGACCTTATGAATTTTGCGGGTTCTGGCTTGGTTTACGGCTGTGTGAAGGGCGTTGGATTCGTTCAACATCTTTAAATTCATGCGGGTTGGAAATAGTAATTTGCGTTGCATATTTGCCGCCAGATTTAAGGCCTTTTGTGGGGTTACCCACTCGGTTTTTACGGCTTCGCGGCCATCTGCAACGGGGGTTTGGCCTTTTGGTGCGGCAGCGAGATAAAAATGTGTATCAAATCTTCGGCCTATTGTAGGCGGGGTTTGCCAGCGTGAGAATAATGTCAAAGCTTGTAAATCTAGGGTGATATTTTGTGATCGTACATAATCATAAAAGCTTAAATCGCCTGCTTCGATGGCTTTTCTGATGCTCAATGTTTCGGCTTCGGATGCGTTGTTTTTAACGTTTTGGCCTAGCATTATTCCGGTTTCTTCAAAGGCTTCGCGAATAGCGGCGATGCGTAGGCCGCGCTCTGTTTGGGGGGTAGATGCCCAACCTATCACCCGCTCAGCCCAGTCATCGGTCTCATCGTGGGCTTCTAATTTTCCGCCTGGGAACATCATTGCGCCTGAGAGGATGTCATCGCCCTGATAGCGTTTTAGCATCAGCACTTCTAGTTGGTTAATTTCTTGGATGAGCAAAATTGTTGCTGATGATCGGATGTCACTCATAGCTGCGGCAATCTTCAATGATGATGCCATCATTTGGCAATTGACCGACTTTGAACGGCTCTACTTTGGCAGATATTTTTGTAATATTTTTTACTGTTTCGGCGATTTTTGCCATAGTTTTATCACTGATGTTGATAGCGAGTTCGACTTGTAATATAGCCGTGTCTTGTCCATCGACCGCATCGACTATAAACCGTGCTTTTTGAATTTCTGAATGAGCTGCGATGATCTCGGCGATTTGTTTTGGGTGTACAAACATGCCTTTGACTTTACAGGTTTGATCGGCGCGGCCGAGCCAGCCTTTTAGGCGTTTATTGGTGCGCTTTGCTGAGTGGTCATTGGGCAATATCATCGATAAATCGCCCGTTGCGAAGCGTATTAGAGGGTAGACTTTATTGGTCAATAATGTCACCACAACCTCGCCGACTTGTCCATCGGCTACCACATTGCCTGTGCCTGGGGTGACGATTTCGACGATCACGTCTTCGTCGATCACTAAGCCCGTGTCATCATCTTGATAGGCAATTAGGCCGAGGTCGGCGGTGGCGTAGCATTCTTTTATTGCGACGTTATGCGATTGATAGAAGTCTTTAAGCTGCGGGAAAAAAGGGCCGCCTGATACCAAGCCTTTGGTTATGCTGGTTAGGTTTTCACCTGTTTCTTCGGCCTTCTCGATGATTAACTTTAAAAAATCGGGAGTGCCGACATAGGTGTTTAATTTAAAGGCTTGAATGGCTTTGATTTGGTCATCGCGCATGCCGGCACCGCCTGGGTAGACTGAGCAACCAATTTTGGTTGCGCCGCCTTCGAACATCAAGCCTGCTGGGGTGTGATGGTAGGAAAAGCAGTTTAACACTCGGTCGTTGGCATTGATGCCTGCTGCTGCCATGGCGCGGGCTAAACGATGCTCGTTTTCTTGCCGTCCCATTGGTTCAGCTATTGGGCCTGGGGATAGGAATAGGTTTTTTAACTCGCTCATCGGCACGGCATTCATGCCTGCAAATGGTGCGTCTGGTTTTTGCAAGTCCATGAGATCTGATTTGCGCACTAAGGGGAGTTTTTGCAAATCATCTAAGGTTGCGATGTCGGCGCAATTGGCTAAACTGTTGGCGAAATAATCGGTGTTTTTACGCGCATAGGCCACTTGAGCTTGGAGTTGCGCCAACTGCTCTAGCTGTCTTTGCTGGGGGTCTCTTTGTTCTAACACATCTAAAATTACCATATTTCACCTATTTACAACCAACGTTTACGACGTTTAAATGATTTTATGTCTTTAAAGCTTTTGCGCTCATCACCGCCGCCGCCCAAATAAAATTCTTTAACATCTTCATTATTTTTCAGCTCTTCGGCTGTACCATCGAGTACAATTTTGCCGTTTTCCATAATGTAACCGAAATCGGCGGCGTTTAGTGCCATGTTGGCATTCTGCTCAACCAATAGAATTGAAATGCCCAATTCTTCGTTCATGCGTTTGATGATGCCGAACACTTCTTTGACTAAAAGTGGCGACAAGCCCATTGATGGTTCGTCCATTAGAATTAGTTTTGGTTTGGCCATTAGCGCGCGGCCGATGGCTAGCATTTGCTGTTCGCCGCCAGATAGATAGCCTGCTGCGCCGCCTGTAATGGAGCGTTCTTTTAGGCGTGGGAAGAAATGAAACACTTTTTCGATTTCTTCATTCATATTGAAATTCTTGCGGGTGAATGCGCCTAGTTTCAAATTTTCTAGCAGCGTCATATCTTGCACAATGCCGCGACCTTCCATCACTTGAAAAACGCCTTTGCGCACCACTTTATCGGGGCTGGTGCCTGCGATATTTTGGCCTTCGAAATTTATACTGCCGCGTGAGACTTCGCCATCTTCGGTGTTTAGTAGGCCTGAAATGGCTTTTAATGTGGTAGATTTACCTGCGCCATTGGCGCCTAAAAGTGCGGTGATCTTACCGCGCTCTACATTGAGGCTAAGCCCGCGCAAAACCAAAATAACTTCGCTATAAACCACTTCGATATTGTTGACCGATAAAATATAATCAGTGCTGGTTTTTTGTGCTGCTTGTGCCATGTCATTCATCCAATTGTCAGTCAAAATTCTATGCGAGTGTGAAAATTGCTTTTCACACTCTTTGATATGTTGAGGCTAATTTTAGTAACCAATACTAGTAGCCAATCCAATCATCACGACGAGGCAATGAAATTTGGCCTAGCAATTGAATGGCCACTTTGCCATTTACAAATGAACCACGGTTAACTGATACAACGGTTGTACCGCGATGGTCAGTTTCGGTCCAAGTTGAAGGCATACATACGCCTTCTAAGCCTACAGGCACCCAGTTCTTTTTGGTTTCCATGCCTTTTTTGATGTTAGCGCCTGTGAGGCCGCCATTGGCTTTGGCCCATTCCATGGCTTCTTTCATGTAATATGTGCTGCAAATGCCGCGAATATAATGATGCGTTGGTTTTTCATCTTTGGCTGCACCTGAAAGCTCGGCAATATCCATAACCATTTTCATGCCTGGTACATCTGCACCCCAGAAAGGTGAAGCTGATGGGAAGATATAATCAATCGCTTCGGCGGCTTCGATGGTTTTATAATCGCCGCCCCAAATGTTGGCCATATATTGCACATCAGTGCCGACTGTTTTACATGATTTTAGCAATGAAACCACAGACCCGCCCAAATTGCCGATAAAGGCATAATTGGCACCAGATTCTTTAATGGTTAAACATTGAGCTTTAAAATCACCCGGTGCCATTGGCACTACGATTGGGTCTAGCACTTTGAAGCCTAGCTCTGCCGCATATTCATTACACGCAGCTTTTGGCGCGTTTGGATATGGATGGTTATCGCCAGTGTAAACAAATACGGGATCTGTATTGCCAGCTTTTTTGGCATCGGCTGCTGCCCATTGCACCATAGCGCGGCAACCATCTGAATATGATGGGCCATAGAAATAGTTATAAGGGGCGGCTTTTTTGGTATTTGGGTTTAGCTTTGTTGGGTCAGTTAGATGACCTGAATATGATGCTGACCATACTGGAATTTCATCACGTGCAACAAATGAGATTAGCGCCTCGGTATCGCCTGTGCCCCAACCTTGCAAAGCAACCATGCCGCGTGATTTCCACTTTTTATAGGCAGCGATAGCTTGCGGCACTTTATAGGCATAGTCAATTTGGTCAAGCTCGATGGTTGTGCCATCAATGCCGCCATTGGCGTTAATATAAGCCACAGCATCTTTAATGCCTGGGCCATAAGTTCTGCCAACAAAGGCGGTTGGGCCTGTATAGTCGACCAAATGGCCAACCAATATACTATCGGCTTGCACAGCTGTTGAGCTTAATAAAGCGCCAACGGCTACTGCTATTTTTAGTGTTTTTAACATTGTTTTCCCTCTCTGGTTTAGTCTTAAAATTCCTTAACAACATCCCTAAATGTTAGTAAGAAAATGGATAAAGCTTCCAATAAGCTTTAATGAGTTTCCATCTATGTGCCAGACCTTCTGGCTCAAAGACTAGAAATAATATAATTGCGGCGCCAACGCTCATTTCTTTGACATAGGCTTTGCCGTCGGCGATTGATTCTGGCAGCACGAAATCGGCCATAATTTCGGTAAATTCGGGCAATAATGTGATGAAAATAGCGCCTAACACTGAGCCCATTACTGAGCCTAAACCGCCGATGATGATCATGGCTAAAAACGAAATTGACAGGCCAAGGGTAAAACCTTCGACTGATACGAAGCCTAGATAATGGCCGTATAGTGCGCCGCCAATGCCAGCGAAGGCGCTGGATATGCCGAACGATAAAATACGATATTTGGTGAGGTTAATTCCCATAATTTCGGCTGATAAATAGTGATCTCGCACGGCGACCAATGCACGGCCATCGCGGGTGCGGATTAGGTTGGCAGCGGCGATGAGGCTGACGACTAACCAGAATAGAACGAGGTAGAAATATTTTTGGTCGGTGTCTAAATCGATGCCCAAAAAGTTGACGATTTCGGCCAATGAGCCTGATGATCCGCCTGAAAACCAATCGGCACGGGCGTAGAAATCTTCCAATATAAATTGTGAGGCTAAGGTGGCGATGGCTAGGTATAGGCCTTTGATGCGTGCTGCGGGTATGCCGAATATCAGGCCAACAGCCGCGGTGGCAAAACCTGCTAGCGGGATGGTAAAGAATACGGGGATGCCTGTTGCGTTGTTTAAATAGGCGCTGAATATGGCGCCAAAGCCAAAAAATGCACCATGACCAAGGCTAATTTGACCTGTGAAGCCAACCAATATATTCAGGCCAATGGCGGCGATGCTGTAATAGCCGATTTGGATGAGGAGGCTGAGATGATAATCATTGCCAATCATTGGAAAGGCCAGTAGCAAAAACAGCCCAGCAATTGCCGCATATAATGAATTTCTCGATGGAAAAATCGTCATATCTGATTTGTAGCTAGTGCGGTAATCACCGCACGGGCGTGGAGAAGAAATACCCGCCATAATTAAACCCTTTCAATGTCTGGCGTGCCAAACAAGCCATATGGTTTGATCATTAAAATCACAATTAAAATGTAAAATGGTGCGATTTGATACATGTTGCCGATGTGTAGATATTGACCATCTACGAATTCGGCCAAATTTTCTAGCACACCAATGATGACGCCGCCAACCACCCCGCCGACAATGCTATCCATGCCGCCAACAATGACTGCGGGGAAGACTTTAATGCCGATGAAGGAGAGCGCGGTTGAAACGGCTGATACCATGCCGATGATGATGCCTGCAACTGCTGAAACCACGGCCGAGATTGCCCATGCCATCATAAATACCTGCTTGATGGATATGCCTAAAGATTGCGCAATTTGTTGGTTGTAAGCTGTGGCACGCATAGCCAAACCGAAGCGAGAATAGCGGAAGAATAGGAAGAAAATAATCATAATCGCAACCGACATGGCGATTGACATTAGATAGGCCGTCTCGACGTTGAGACCGCCAATATTGACCACTTCGACCTCGAATATTTGAGGGTAACTCACCGCGCTGTTGCCAAAAATCCAACTCATTAGCGATTGCATAAAGCTTGAGAAACCGATTGTCACCATGATGATGGAAATGATTGGTTCGCCAATTAGTGGCCGTAAAATCAGCATTTGCACCACAATGCCAAATACTGCCATAAAGCCCATTGTCAGCAAGAAGCCAATCCAGAACGGCAATTCATATTCGACTAAAAAATACAAACAAACCCATGCGCCCAATAATAAAAATTCGCCTTGGGCAAAGTTAACCACTTGAGTTGACTTGTAAATCAGCACAAAACACATGGCGACCACGCCATATAATAGGCCGACAATCACGCCGTTAATTAAAAGTTGAAACAGTAGATCCCAATTCATGTAAATGCCCTCTCTTTATATCTTTTCGACTTTGACAGTGGTTTGAATGCGTTGTTGACCACCATCTTGGAAGTGAATGACGGTATCGATATCAATTTCTTGTTTATCTGAATAAAGCGTTTCGATGATGTCGGCGTATTTCTTGGTGATCACTTTACGGCGCACTTTTAGGGTGCGGGTTAGCTCGCCATCATCGGCATCTAAGGCTTTATAAAGCAGGATGAATTTTTTGATTTTTTGCGCATCTGGTAGGGTTTTATTGACCATTTCAACCTCTTTGCGCAGCATTTCGTAAATTTCTGGCCGTGCAGAAAGGTCGGTATAGGTGGTGAAGTTGATGCGGTTTTTTTCCGCCCATTTCGAGACTATCGGGAAACGAATGCAGATCATTGCGGTTAGATAATCTTGGCCTGAGCCTAGAATTACTGCTTCGGCTACATAGGCCGAGAATTTAAGTTTGTTTTCTATGTAAGCAGGTGAAAAGCGCACATCTTGGCTGGTTGTCGCCAAATCTGAAATGCGGTCGATGATCACCAAATGGCCTGCATCGTTGTAATAGCCTGCATCGCCAGTGCGCATCCAGTGGTTCTCGGTAAACGCCTCTTTGGTGGCCTCCTCGTTTAAATAATAGCCGTCCATCATATTGGCGTGGCGCACCACAACTTCGCCAATGCCTTCTTTATCGGGTTGATCAATCACCATTTCGACATCGTTAAAACCGTGGCCAACACTGTCATAATCTACATCATTGGTTTCGTGTAATGTGTAGGCGCCTAAGCTTTCGGTCTGGCCGTATAGCTGGCGTAGGGGAACGCCCATGGCTAGAAAAAACTTGAATGTATCTGGCCCGAGTGCTGCGCCGCCAGTTGCAGCAGATGTTACGCGGCTTAAGCCGAGGCTGTCTTTTAACGCGCGGAATAAAAGGAAATGTGCCAAGGGGGATTTTGCGCCATCATCGACGGCTTTCAAACCCATATCCATGCCTAATTTATACATAAATTGCTTGAATTTATCGGCATCCATAATTTGCGCGCGCACGTCGCCAGCGATTTGCTCCCACAAGCGCGGGGCAAATAAAACAAAGGTCGGCCCAATTTCGCGCAGGTCGCTCATCATGGTTTCGGCTTCTTCGACAAAATTGACTTTCATGCGTGCCAAGAGTGACCAACCGACTGCGTAAATTTGTTCCATAATCCAGCTTAGTGGCAGGGTAGAGACATATTCGTCGTCGGAATTTTTGGGGTCGGCTTGCAAATAGTTTACACAATGATGAATTAATGATTTGTGGCTAATCATGGTGAGTTTTGGGTTGCCTGTGGTGCCTGAGGTTGCGCATAATAAAGCGATGTCGCTGCCTTTAACTTTTTTGAGCAAGCGTCTAAATACACCATTGTCATTGGCTTGGATTTTCCGGCCGATCTCCTCAAAATCCGCTAGGCTGATGAGACGTTCATCATCATATTTACGCATACCGCGTGGGTCGGCGTAAATGATTTTTTGCACAGATGGAATTCGGTCGCCTAGATTTAAGAATTTGTCGACTTGCTCTTCATCTTCGGCAAAAATAAATTTTGGTTTGGCGTAATCTAGCAGATAGGCAATCTCGTCTTCTAACGCATCGCGATAAATGCCTAAACTCATACCACGGTTGGCTTGGCAGGCAATCTCTGCCCAAATCCATGCAGGGCGATTGTCGCCGATGATGCCGACAATGTCACCTTTTTCGAAGCCGAAATCGGCCAAAGCGAGGCCAATATTGCGCACATGAGTGTAATAATCTATCCATGTGTAGCTTTGCCAAATGCCAAATTCTTTTTCGCGCATGGCGGTTTCATTGCCATGATGGTTCATATTGTGCAGCATCACAGCGGGCAGGCTTTCGATGCCGGAAAGATCGAGTAGGCCATCAACTTTTTCTGGCCATACATTCATCCGGTTGAAATTATTATTGCCTGTATTGGGGTCTAAATTAACGATTTGATTCATGACATCACCTCCGCATCATCTTCTTCTAATTCGCGGATATAATCATCTTCTTCGCCTAGATAGGCTTTTTTCACATGTTCATTCTGCATCACTTCTTCGGGCAGGCCAAGTGCAATTTGGCGGCCAAAATCTAGCACCATGACGCGGTCGGATATATCGATCACCACGCCCATATCATGCTCGATCATCACAATGGTCATGCCTAATTCTTGGTTCAAATCGATGATATAGCGCGCCATATCTTCTTTTTCTTCTAAATTCATGCCGGCCATTGGCTCATCGAGTAAAATAATCTGCGGGCTTTGTGCCACCGCGCGGGCAAGCTCAACACGTTTGCGCAAACCGTAGGATAATTCGCCCGCTGGTTTGTTACGTACATGCTGGATTTCTAAAAAATCTATAATATCTTCGACTTTCCGGCGTTCAATTATCTCTTCTTTTTGCGCGCCGCCGAGCCAATAAAACATGCCGTTCAAGAAATTATTTTTAAGCTGATGGTGCCTGCCGACCATAATGTTATCGAGCACGCTCATATGGCCAAATAAAGCCAAATTTTGGAATGTACGGCCAATGCCTAAACCCGCGCGGTCATTAACCGAATAACCTTTGAGTGATTTGCCGTTGAGCAATATCTCGCCAGATGTGGGCGTGTAGCGGCCAGATATGCAATTGAGCATAGAGGTTTTGCCCGCGCCATTGGGGCCGATGATGGAGAAAATTTCGCCTTTTTTAATGTCATAACTTACATTTGACAATGCATGCACACCGCCAAATCTCAGCGATATATCCTGCGCCTGCAACAGCACATTTGTATTTTTATCCACATAACCTCCCAAATCTCAATTTATATGAGACCCCAACTATTAAAATGCGCTTATTTTTATTATTATGCGCATGTGTAACAATTGGTTTTTGCAATATCTTTAATTTACATAGACGAAATTCTAGTTTAACCTTAACCCTCAATACCCTAGAGTATGGTTGCGGCGTAAGCGGAGCCAAACTTGGTGTTTTTCACCTATAAATGTTAACCTATAAGATTAAATTCAGCAGGTCAATACCCTACAGTATGGAAAAAGAACAATAATATGAATACGCAATTAAAGAATAACAATAACAAACGCTTAGGTAAAGAAGATTGGGTTCTAGCAGCGTTCACAACTTTGAGTGAAAGCGGTGTAGCGGCTGTCAGGGTGGTGGTTTTGGCTAAAAACATGGGTGTTACCAAAGGCAGCTTCTATTGGCACTTTGAAAACCGTCAAGAATTGCTGGATGCGATTTTGAAAAAATGGCGGCTCGAACAAAGGGTTATTGACCGCGTGGAGGCCATTGGCGGCACGCCTAAAACCATGCTTAAAAACTTATTGGCTAGTGTGCCACGGTCAGTGAGGCGCAATAAAAGTGGCGCGACTGAGCTTGCTGTGCGCTCGTGGGCGAGAAATGATGAAAAAGCTGCTGAGGCTGTGGCGATGGTTGATAAAGAGCGGATAATTTGGACACAGCAACGCTTGATTGATATGGGGTTTAGTGAAGATATTGCTGAAATGCGCGCCTTTACCATTTATAGCTATATTATGGCGCAAGGGGTTTTCTCGACCGAAAAAATACCCAATATTTTGGAACGCATTCATGATAATGCGGTTGAGATGTTTTTGCAAAAATAGGTTATATTATACTGTGTCCGTTTCGCTCAACCCCAACTCTTTGATCATTGCTTCGCGCATGATGAATTTTTGAATCTTGCCTGTTACTGTCATTGGGAATTCTTGCACAAATTTGATATGAGTGGGGATTTTTTGATGGGCTATTTGGCCTTGGCAAAAATCTCTTAGCCCTGCAGCGGTGAGTGTTGAATTCGGGTGCAAAATCACCCAAACCGCCAGTGCTTCGACATATTTTTTATCGGGCACACCAAACACTTGCACATCGCGAATGGCTTGGTGCTGATATAGGTATTCTTCAATCTCGCGGGGGTATAGATTTTCGCCGCCGCGTATGACTAAATCTTTAATTCGGCCAACGATTTTGCAAAAACCTTGTTCATCAATGGTGGCGATGTCGCCGCTATGCAGCCAGCCCTCTGCATCAATCACTTGAGCGGTTTGCTCTGGATCATCCCAATAGCCTAGCATCACCGAATAGCCTTTGGTGCATAATTCGCCTGCCACGCCGCGCGGCACTATTTGGTTGTTTTGGCCGATGATTTTCACTTCAACATGCGGGTGAATGCGGCCGACTGTTGAGACCCGCATTTCTAGCGAGTCTTTGGTCGAGCTTTGAAAACTTACAGGGCTGGTTTCGGTCATGCCGTAGCATATTGTTAGGTCATGCATATTCATGCGCGCGGTGACTTGTTGCATAATTTCCATCGGGCACGGTGAGCCTGCCATGACGCCAGTGCGCAAGGTTGATAAATCATAATTTGCGAAATCTTCATGCTCTAGCTCGGCAATGAACATGGTGGGGACGCCGAAAAGTGCGGTGCATTTCTCATCGGCCACGGCTTTGAGGGTGGCGATGGGGTCAAAGCCTTCGCCGACAAATACCATTGCTGCGCCATGAGTTAGGCAAGCTAAATTGCCAATTACCATGCCGAAACAATGATAAAGTGGCACGGCAATGCAGATTTTATCAGCTGATGTTAGTTCTATTGCCTCGCCACAAAAGTAGCCGTTGTTTAGAATGTTGGCGTGGCTTAGCATGACGCCTTTGGGCGAGCCTGTTGTGCCGCTGGTATATTGAATGTTGATGATGTCATCGGGGTTTAAAGCGGCTTCGGTGGTTCTTAATATTTGGGGGTCGGCGGTTTTGCCTAGCTGTTCGATTGTGGCAAAGGCGATGGCGCCTTGTGCCGCTTCGCCGCCTAATTGTATCACATGGCGCAAAGCGGGCAGTCGTGCTGAGGTGATTTTGCCATCCACGGCATCGGCCATTTCAGGTATTAAAGTTTGCACCATGCCGATATAGTCGCTGGTTTTGAATTTCGGGGTTAAAATTAGGGCGGCGCATTTTACTTTGGCGAGTGAAAATTCTAGCTCGGACAGCCGATAGGCTGGGTTTATGGTGACCAATACGAGGCCAATTTTAGCGGCGGCAAATTGAGTTAATGCCCATTCATAGCGGTTGAGCGACCAGATGCCGATGCGGTCGCCCGGTTTTAAGCCCAGTGCCAAAAAACCTGATGCCAATTGGTTGCTGCGTTGTAACAATTCTGCCCAGTTGAAACGAACATTCTGGGCGCAATCTATAAGAGCTGGCTGAGTTGGCCAGTTTTTTGCTGCCTCATCCAAAGCTTGGCCTATTGTAAAGTCAATTTTGGCAGGAGTATTTGCGCCTATCACATGGCTATTCATATTCATTACATCCTAAAAATACCATATTCTGTGTCTTCAATTTCGGCATTTAAACAGGCCGAAAATGCCAAGCCTAGTACGCGGCGGGTTTCGGATGGGGTGATGATGCCATCATCCCACAACCGTGCAGTGGCGTAATAGGGGTTGCCTTCATCTTCGTATTTTTGCAAAATTGGTTGCTTGAAAGCTTGCTCTTCGGCTTCTGACCACTCTTCGCCTTTGGCTTGTTTGGCATCGCGGGTTAAGGTTGCCATCACCCCCGCGGCTTGCGCGCCGCCCATAACTGAAATGCGGCTATTTGGCCATGTGAACATGAAGCGAGGGCTATAAGCGCGGCCACACATGCCGTAATTGCCAGCGCCAAAACTGCCGCCAACAATGAGGGTGATTTTTGGCACTTTGGCATTGGCAACCGCCATCACCATTTTGGCGCCATCTTTGGCAATGCCGCCTGCTTCATATTGCTGGCCGACCATAAAGCCTGATATATTTTGCAAAAATAGCAATGGGATTTTGCGTTTGGCGCATAACTCAATAAAATGTGCGGCTTTTTGCGCTGATTCTGAAAATAGAATGCCATTATTGCCGATAATGCCAACAGGCATGCCTTCTAAATGGGCAAAACCGCAAATGATGGTTTTGCCGTATAGTTTTTTAAATTCGCTGAATTCTGAGCCATCTACAATGCGGGCGATGACCTCTCTGATGTCCACTGGTTCTGACAGGTTTTGAGGGGCGATGCCGTTTAATTCTTCGCCGTCAAATAATGGTTGTTCGATTGGTTTTTGGACAACGGTTACGGGTTTTTGATGATTTAGATTGGCGATGATCTCACGGGCGATTTCTAGTGCATGATTGTCATTTTCGGCCAAATGATCGGCCACGCCTGATATGCGGGTGTGCATATCGCCGCCGCCTAAATCTTCGGCTGATACGATCTCGCCTGTTGCGGCTTTTACCAATGGCGGGCCTGCTAAAAATATGGTGGCTTGGTTGCGCACCATGATGGTTTGGTCGCTCATCGCGGGGACATATGCGCCGCCTGCGGTGCAGGAGCCCATTACCACTGCAATTTGGGCAATACCTTTGGCGCTCATTTGAGCTTGATTGTAAAATATGCGGCCGAAATGCTCGCGGTCGGGGAATACTTCGGCTTGGTTGGGCAAGTTCGCGCCGCCGCTATCGACCAAATAGATGCATGGCAAGCAGTTTTGTTCGGCAATTTCTTGCGCCCGCAAATGCTTCTTCACGGTCATTGGGTAGTAGGTGCCGCCTTTGATGGTTGCGTCATTGCAGATGATCATACATTCAAAGCCTGATACGCGGCCGATGCCTGCAATCAGCCCTGCCCCGTGAATGTCGCCGCTATACATGTCGTTGGCGGCTAACATGCCAACCTCTAGAAAGGCTGAGCCTTTGTCGAGTAATTCTGCGACCCGCATGCGCGGTAATAATTTGCCGCGCCCTACATGTTTGGCTTTGGCGTGCTCGCTACCACCTGCTGCCACTTGGCTGCGTTTTGTGGTGAGTTCATCTAACAATTCGGCCATTTTGGCTTTATTTTGGATAAATGAGTCACTATTTACATTCACATTGGTGGTCAATTTCATGATCGAAGCCTTAAATTATTTTGTCTCGTTAAACATTTCGCGGCCAATCAGCATACGTCTTATTTCGCTGGTGCCTGCGCCTATCTCGTATAATTTTGCATCGCGCAACAAACGCCCTGCTGGGTATTCGTTGGTATAACCGTTGCCGCCCAAAGCTTGAATGGTTTCAAGCGCCATCCATGTGGCTTTTTCGGCGGCGTATAAAATCACTCCTGCTGCATCTTTGCGGCTCACTTCGCCTCTGTCACAGGCGCGAGCAAAGGTGTAAACATACGAGCGGCAGGCATTCATTGTACTATACATATCGGCTAGTTTGCCCTGCATCAACTGGAATGTGCCGATCGGCTTGCCAAATTGTTCGCGCTCGTGAACATAAGGCACAACCACATCCATACAGGCCATCATTATGCCAGTTGGCCCTGCACTCAAGACTGCGCGTTCGTAATCTAGGCCAGACATGAGCACTTTTACGCCGCCATTCAATTCGCCAATTATGTTTTCGACAGGCACTTCGCAATTCTCAAACACCAATTCACAAGTGTCAGAGCCGCGCATGCCCAATTTATCAAGTTTTTGCGCGGTAGAAAAACCTTTAAAGGTTTTTTCGATGATGAATGTGGTGATGCCTTTGGCGCCCAATTCTGGCGAGGTTTTGGCATAAACCACCAGCACATCGGCCTCGGGGCCATTAGTGATCCACATTTTGGTGCCATTTAGCACATAATGATCGCCTTTTAATTCGGCGCGTAATTTCATCGAAACCACGTCAGAGCCTGCATTTGGTTCGCTCATCGCCAAAGCGCCAATATGTTCGCCTGAGATAAGTTTGGGCAAGTATTTATGTTTTTGCTCGGCTGTGCCATTGCGGTTAATTTGGTTGACGCAAAGGTTAGAATGCGCGCCATATGAAAGACCGACTGAGGCTGACGCCCTGCTGATTTGCTCGTTGACTAGGCAATGCTCTAGGTAGCCCATGCCCGCACCGCCAAATTCTTCTGGCACGGTGATGCCAAGCAAACCTAATTTGCCAAATTCTGGCCATAAATCACGCGGGAATTGGTTGGTTGTATCGATTTCGGCGGCACGGGGGGCGATTTTTTCATTGGCAAATTTTTTCACCATGTCGGTGATCATATCGGCGGTTTCGCCGAGGCCAAAATTCATACTGGGTAATTCGTAAAAGCTCATAATTATCTCCTGTTAAATTTCTTTTTTTGCGGCACCGATAAGCCGCATGATACTAAAAAGACCTGTGGCTACGTGTTTTTCTTGGCCGTTTAAACGGGTATAAACATCGGATTTTACCACTGATAAGGTGCGGCCAGATTTAATCACTTCGGCACGGGCAATTATGGTTTCGCCTTGTGCGGGGGCAAGTAGGTTTATTTTATATTCGGCAGTTACCACACTGTCGTCTTCTTCAAATAAGGTGAAGGCCGCATAGCCTGCCGCATTGTCGGCCATAACGCCTGTAATGCCGCCATGAAAATAACCGTGTTGCTGGGTGAATTTGTCATCAAATGGCATAATGGCCTCGACCTTGCCTGCCGAAACTTCGCCTAATTTGCAGTTTAGAGTTTGCATCAAGCCTTGTTTGTAAAAACTATCATGCAATCTTTGTTTATAATCGCCGTGGGTTTTTATCATGTTGCGTCTCCTGTATTGGTCACTTGCAATTCGCGCATTCTATCGACACAACCTTTTTCGACTTTGCCCAATTCATCTAGAGATTGTGTAATGTCTGCTAGCTTTTGCATGAGCGATTGGCGTTGCTCAATGATATTTTTGTGCAGATGGTTTAATTGCTGTAATTCGCCTGATTTATCTTCATACATATCGATAATGACGCGGATTTTGGCCAGCGTAAAACCCATGCGTTTGCCGCGTAAGATGAGTTTTAGGCGGGTGCGGTCACCTTCGCTAAAGATACGGTTTCGGCCATTGCGTTCGGGGGTTAGCAAGCCTTGATCCTCGTAAAAACGCAAGGTTCTGGTGGTGATTCCGAACTCGTCGGTCAATTGCCTTATGGGTATCATATGTTTGTTCATAGATCGGCCCTTCATTCAATGCTCAAAATTAACTGACCTTCAACCACCTGTTCGCCAACTGAAACTGACAGGTTGGTAATGATGCCAGAGATTTCGGCGACTAAATTATGTTCCATCTTCATGGCTTCAACAATGGCCAATACATCGCCTTCGGCCACCTCATCACCCAAGGCCACATTGAGCTTAAACAAGCAACCCGGCATTGGCGAGGTGACTTGCCCGCCGGCTTCGCTTTGGCCGCTGTCATCATATATGCGGGCATCGATTTGGTAGCTTTTGCCTTGGTCAACTATATAATCATGTGGTTTGCCGTTAATCAGTGTCAGTATATTTTCACTTGTTACAGCAGGGTGCACACCTGTGGCATCAATGATGTATTGGCCTTGATGCGATTGGTTGTTGATCATCACATCCATGATGGATGTGCGGCCATTGGTGCCCTGCGCCATATCGAATACGTCTGACCTGTCCCACGCTTGATTACTCGATGTGCTGAGGTTTTTCTCAATCAGCATCACGGCTGCCATGGCGCTGATGGGTGCCATGTTTTCCGCTTCTTTCGATTTTTCAAAAAACCGTTCGATAAAGCCTGTGTCAAAATCCTCGGCGATGAATTCTGGATCTTCCAATAAATCACGCAGAAAGCTGATATTGATTTTTACGCCGGCAATTACCGTGGCGCGCAGTGTTTTGGCTAAATTGGCCAATGCCTGTTTGCGGCTGGGTGCATGGCTAATTATTTTGGCAATCATCGGGTCGTAATAGGGGCTAATTTCATCGCCTGCTTCGATGCCTGTATCGACACGAATGCCGCTAGATTGCGGTACATTAAAAGCAAAAACTTTGCCGATTGATGGCAAAAAATCATGCTCGGCATCTTCGGCATAGACCCGCACTTCGACCGCGTGGCCGTTAATTGATAATTCATCTTGGGTTTTGGGTAAGGCCTCGCCTGATGCCACTTTTATTTGCCATTCGACCAGATCTTGGCCCGTTATGGCTTCGGTTACGGGATGTTCGACTTGTAAGCGCGTGTTCATTTCCATGAACCAAAAACCATCGATCTTAAGGCCTGCCGAGCCATCGACAATAAACTCAACTGTGCCTGCGCCTTCATAATTTACCGCTTTGGCGGCGCGTACTGCCGCCTCACCCATGGCTTTACGCACTTCTAGTGTCATGCCTGGGGCGGGCGCTTCTTCGACCACTTTTTGGTGGCGTCTTTGCAATGAGCAATCGCGCTCAAACAAGTAAACTGCCTCGCCATGTTGATCGCCGAACACTTGAATTTCGATGTGCCTTGGGCTTAGAATGAATTTTTCAATCAGCACGATGTCGTTGCCGAAAGCGGCTTTAGCTTCGCGTTTGGCAGCGTTTAGTGCGTCTAAGAAATTGGTTTTTTTATCGACCCGCCGCATGCCTTTGCCACCACCGCCCGCTACGGCTTTAATCATCACGGGATAGCCGATTTTTTCGGCTTGTGCGGCCAAATGGGCTTCGGCTTGATTGTCGCCGATATAGCCTGGCACAATGGGTACATTTGCGTCTTGCATCAGCAATTTCGCGGCGTCTTTGAGTCCCATTGACTTAATTGCGTGGGCAGACGGGCCGATAAATTTAACCCCTGCGTCAGCACATTTTTGAGAGAATTCGGCATTTTCAGATAAGAACCCATAACCTGGATGGATTGCTTGTGCGCCAACTTTTAAAGCCAAAGCAATAATTTCATCGGCTTTTAAATAGCTTTCATTAACGGGAGCAGCGCCAATTAAATGTGCTTCATCGGCCATTTTTACGTGTAAAGCGTTAACATCGGCTTCTGAATATATGGCGATGGTGCGCACCCCCATTTTATTTGCGGTTTTGATAACCCGACAAGCAATTTCGCCTCTATTGGCAATTAAAATTGAGTTAATCACAAGCCATTCCACTTACATCTAAATATTCGATTGATTTACCTTATCGTAAGTCGAGCATAGGTAAAAAGCAAGTATGGAAGCGTTAGATTGACGTAGATTTCCTATTAATGTTAATTATTTGTTTGACCACGAACTCTGATTTGCTAAGTTAGAGCCATAGAAACAGCGAAAGAGATTGCCATGCAAGGTTTATATTTTGAACAATTTAAAGTCGGTACAATTATTGAACACGGGTTGAGCAAAACGGTTACCGAAGCAGATAATATGCTGTTCTGTAATATGACGCTGAATGCCCAGCCGCTGCATATTGATAAACATTTCTGTGAGGCGGAAAGCGAATTTAAGCAGCCTTTGGTTAACTCACTTTTTACTTTGGGGTTGATGATTGGCATTAGTGTTAATGATACAACCATCGGCACAACAATTGCCAATTTGGGCATGACGGATGTGAATTTCCCTGCACCAGTGTTTCAGGGGGATAGCATTTATGTTAAAACTGAAATTCTTGACAAAAGAGAGAGTAAATCGCGGCCGAATGCGGGTATTGTTACTATGTTGCACCGCGCTTATAACCAAAATAATGTGTTGGTAGCTACATGCACGCGCAAAGCTTTTATGAAGAAACAGCCAACTGACTGAACAAAGGCCAGACCTATGAGATCATTATTATTTGTGCCTGCTGACGATGCAAAAAAGCAGAAAAAAGCATTAGATAGCGCCACTGATGCGATTATTTTAGATATGGAAGACAGCGTTGCTGCTGGCAATAAGCTTAAAGCCCGTAGCAGTGTTGTTGATTTTTTTAGCCATCTTACAACTGATAAAATTATTATTATTCGCATTAATGCTTTGGATACTGAGTTTTGGCAGGATGATATGGTGGCTATTTTGCCGCTGGCGCCTGATTATATTCTTATTCCCAAGGCCCGCTCTGGCGCGGATGTTGCGACTATAAATGGGCTTATAAAAGCCAATGTTAAAGCTGCTAGCAAAACCCGAATTATTGCTTTGGTGACTGAATTGCCTGAATCTATGTTTAACATCTCGAGCTTTAAAAATAGTGGTGAGGCATTGGCTGGGCTTACGTGGGGGGCTGAAGATTTATCGGCTGAATTGGGCGCGCAAAATAACAAAGATGCCGATGGGGTTTATTTTCCTGTTTATCAAATGGCGCGGTCGTTTTGTTTGTTAGGGGCTGCGCACGCTGGGGTCGCTGCCATTGATTCAGTGTTCACCAATTTTAAGGATGATGCTGGATTGAGAGCGGAGGCTGAGCGTGCCAAAACCGAAGGATTTCAGGGTAAAATGCTCATTCACCCATGCCAAATTGCCATTGTCAATGCTGTGTTTAGCCCGAGCGAAGCCGAGATTTCTCATGCTAGACAAGTGATCGCGGCGATCGAGAATTCGACTAGCGGCGGCGTGGCACAATTGGATGGTGAGATGATTGACCAGCCGCATTATAAACGCGCCCTTAACCTAATAAAAGGAGTTAATTGATGATTGAAACGAAAGCCAACCCCTATCCACCAGCCAATATAAATGAATTGCCTGATGACATTGCCAAAATTATTCTTGATGTGCAGGAAAAATCTGGGTTTATTCCTAATGTGTTTTTAGTTCTGGCGCGTCGGCCTGATGAATTTCGGGCGTTTTTTGCTTATCATAATGCATTGATGGAAAAAGACGGCAACCTGAGCAAAGCTGAGCGCGAAATGATTGTGGTGACCACGAGTAATTTTAACCAGTGCCAATATTGTGTGGTGGCGCATGGGGCTATTTTGCGCATTCGCGCCAAAGATGCCTTTATCGCCGATCAAGTGGCGGTGAATTATCGCAAGGCGAATATCACGAAAAGACAGCGAGCTATGCTAGATTATGCGGTTAAAGTGTCGCAGAATGCTTATGAGATTGACGCATCGGACAGCGAAATATTGCATCACCATGGGTTTGATGATGAGGATATTTGGGACATTGCGGCTATTTCGGCATTTTTTGGCATGTCTAACCGCATTGCCAACGCGTTGAGCATTCCAGCCAATAAAGAATTTTATAATATGGGTCGTGAATTTTAAATTTCGGCTTAACCTTGGAAGTTTGTTTCTTTTATGCCCTGCCAGCTTGTTTCGATGGCGAATAGATTGCCAGCATGCTCATTTGGGTCTTTATAAATTTGGGTGGTGATATAAAGGGTGGACAGGTTTGTGCCACCAAAGCATATATTGGTCACGTTTTTGGTGGGGACATTTATGATGGCATCTATGTTGCCAGTTGGGGTTAGGCGCAATATTTTGCCTGAATCGCTGGCGGCGATCCAATAACATCCATCAGTGTCGACTGTCGCGCCATCTGGCCTGCCGCCGAGTTTTTTATCGGTGGCAAATAGCTGTTTGTTGGTGGGGATGCCCGTTTCTGTATCAAAGTCATATTTCCAAATTGATGCTATGGAGGGGTGGGAATCGGATACATACATGGTTTTGCCATCGGGACTCCACGCCAAGCCATTTTGAACTTTGAACCCAGTTAATTTTGCGCTGGCTTGCTGATTGGTGAGGCAATATACATGCCCGCTGGGTTTTGCGGCATTGACCTCAGTTATTTGTAGGCTGCCTGCCCAGAAGCGGCCTTGGCGATCTAAAGCAGCGTCATTCATTCTAAAGTTGCTTTTGTTGCCGAATAAATCGACAATTAATTTTTGTTGAACTTTATTATTGGTGAAAGATAGCTCGGAGAATCCGTTATGCGTGGCGCAGATGAAATTTCCATCATTAGATTGCGCGAAGCCACTGATTGGATCGGCTAGATTGAATATTTTGTGCTTGTTGTGTTTAATACTGTTGAGGGTGGCGGCGGTTAAATCTATCCAATATAAAGTTTGTTGTTGGTCTACCCAAACTGGGGATTCGCCCAATTTATTTTTTGAAACGCAGAAGGTCTCGGCATTTATAATTTTCATAAATCATCGCCTATATTATGAAAATAATTCTCTATTTTCATCCATAATTTGCGGTAATCGTTCCATTGTGCCTGACAAATGCGCGCGCATCATTTGAATGGATTTTTCGACATTTTTTTCTTCGATGGCGGTTATGATGGCTTGATGATCTTCTAGGACTGAAGACATTTTTCCAACCCGTGGTAAATCCAGCGATCTGGCGCGGCCTAAATGACCACAACGAGAGGCTAAATGTGCGCTTAATTCAAGCTGGTTCACACCCGCGAATAGTGCATCGTGAAAAGCTTCATCTAGCTGTTTGAACAGGCCGACTTGTTCGATATCATCGACCAAAGCGCCTTGCATTTTTACGAATCCCTTGGCTTTGATTATGATTTTCGGGTCGCCATTAATTGCCAGTTGCCGCACGACCTCGCACTCTACCGCTGAGCGCAGAAAATGTTCGTCGCGAATTCTGTTGGCATCAATTTTTGTGACTATGGTGCGGGATTGCGGGTAAGAAATAACCAATCCGTCGCGTTCTAGCCGTGTGATTGCCTCACGCACGGGGGATTGACTGACGCTGAATAGTTCGGCGAGTTCCGAGCGTATAATGGTTGTATCTGGCGGCATGTTGATGGATATTATTCGTTCGCGCAACTCATCGTAAACCCGTGTGGATGCGGGGGTGTAGGCGTTAATTTTAGACGGGTTATCACCGAAATTATCGGCACCAATCATAAAAGGGTTTTTATTCATTTGATAGACTCACTCGTAGAATCGCCAGATTAAATTTAAGCTTCATATTACATCATCGCGTTGGGTAGGAATAGTGTTAACACAGGAAACGCCGCCATTATTATAAAGAAAATCAACATCGTTGCCATGAAGGGCAATGAGGCTTTGGTGAACTCGCCTGTTTTGACCCCCAGCACCCCGCAAACAGTAAACATAATAACCCCCACAGGTGGTGTTAAGCCGCCGAAATTGATGAGAATTACAATTAATATGCCCATATGGATGGGGTCATAGCCTGCGCTTATTAACACTGGCAGCACAATGGGGGTGATGAGCAGGATGTTGGCGGCGCCTTCTAAAAACATGCCGCTGACCACCAAGAGTGCAACGATGAGCATTAATATTAGCATCGGGTCGTTGGTTAGGGTGGTTACAAATTCGGTGATTTGTTGGGGGGCGCGCTCTATGGTGACGGCGTAGCCTAACACGCCCGCCATCATAATGAGCAGCATGACCATGCCTAAATCACTGATTGTGGCTTGCATGGCTTGGTATAATTTTTGCCAATTCAGCTCGCGATAGACGAAAAAACCAATGAATGACGCATAGAAAACTAAGAATGCGCCCGCCTCGGTGGCGGTGAAAAAGCCGAAGCGAAAACCGACAATTAGGATTATTGGAAATGCCAACGCCCAAATGCTGTCTTTAAAGCTTAGCCAAAGTTCGCGGCCTGTTGGCAAGCCTTTGGTGTCTGGGGCGTAGCCATTGCGTTTGGCGACAATCCATGTTGTGAGTATTAGCAATGAGGTGAGTATGACGCCTGGGATGATGCCCGCTAAGAATAATTTACCGATTGAGACTTCATTTATAAAACCAAATAATATGAGGCCAATGCTGGGGGGGATGGTGGCGGTGATGATGGAGCCGAAAGCTAGAATGACTGCGGTTATGGCTTTGGAATAGCCTTGTTTGATCATACTGGGGCCGAGCAAGCGGGATTCCATAGAGGCATCGGCAACTGCCGAGCCCGAAATGCCGCCCATCATGAGGCTTAGTATGATGGAGACTTGGGCTAAACCGCCCGCCATCCAACCAGTTAAAAGCCGTGCGAATTTTACCAAACGCTCGGTAATGCCCGTTTCATTCATTAAATTACCCGCGAATATAAAAAAGGGAACAGCTAATAAGGGAAAACTTTGGGTGGCGGTGACCATTTTTTGCACGGCAACGGTAGGCGGCATTGTGCCGGTTAATAGAAAAACTGGGATTGATGAAAGCATCAGCGCGAAGGCGACGGGCATGCCGATGATTAGGAATATTGCAAATAATGCGGCGATTAATAAAAGCATTAAATATCAGCCTTTTGACGAATTTTATTAAAGAGTTGAATGCCCATGGTTCGCATTAAGAGCGCCAAACCAACGACCATAGATGCATGAACCAGGGACGCGTGCATTTGCGTGGCGCCAATGAGGCGTGGGTGCATTAAAATTGCATTTTTCCATGCATAGGTGAAAAGTAAAAGCAGTAAAGCCATTAAGACGACAAGGTTGAAAATTTCGAATAAACGCCGTATATTTGGGCTTAAATTGTCGAGTAATATAAGCAGGCCGAAATGCCGACCATCTTGCAACGCAATGTCGGCGGCTAACATGCAGAGCCAAACAAACAATAATTGGGCGATTTCGACCGACCAGATGATGGGGCTGCCGACGGCGCGACTGACGGATGCAATGCCGACCAAAAGCACGATGCCCAATAGCAATAAAACGGCACTGGCCATTTCTATTTTTCGATACATTATGTTGCCTATTGTTATGTCCATCGCATCGCTAAATGCGATGGATTTATGTTTTGGGAGAAGGGTGTATAGACTCGGAAACGGCCTATTCACCCTCTGTATTTGGATTGAATTAACGACCCAAAACTTTGTTGACGATTGCGGCTTCTGATTCTAATTCCAAAAGCGTATAGACTGATTTCACAGCGTCTTTAAATGGTGCCAAATCGACATCACTGATGGTCACACCAGACTCAGCGACTTTTACCATCGCTTCTTTGCCCAATTCGATGGTTAGGTTAGAGGCATAACGGCCATTTTCTACAGCTAGTTCGCGCACAATGGCTTGGTTTTCGGCTGAGATTTCGTTCCAACTATCTGCACCGACAACAATGGCAGTTACCAATTGAATGTGGCCTGTTTTAGTCACATGTTTGATAACCTCATAAAGTTTTGCACCCCAGATTGCGGTTGGTTGGGCTTCTGCTGCATCAATTGTACCCAATTGCAAAGCAGAATAAACTTCACCCCAGGCTATTGGTGTGGGTTCTGCACCCATGGCGCGGATGGTTTCAATCCAAACGGGAGCACCAATGGTACGCATGCGCACACCTGCTAAATCGGCAGGGCCAGAGATGGGTTTTTGGGTCAACGCATGGCGTGCGCCTTGATACCAGTTTGAAGCGATCATGATCAAGCCAGCTTTTTCTTCTAATTGTGCTGCCCAGCCTAGATATTCTTCTGATGCTGCAAATTTATCGGCTTGCTCGAAATTATCGAATAAAAACGGGGCTGACAAAATGGCCAAAGATGGCACGAAGCTTGATAGGCGGGCCACATCGGTCACTGTACCAACATTGGCGCCTGCCCGTGCTTGGTCGATCATTTCTGTGGTATCGCCCAATTGTGAATTATGGAAAACCTCGATGATGACATCGCCATTGGTGGCGGCTTCGACATCGGCTTTAAATTTATCTAGCCCCTGCCCCATTGGATCGGTTGGTGCAAGCACGGTGCCGATTCTTAAGGTGGTGGCGGCCAAAGTTGGTGTCACTATGGCAACAGACGTTGCAAGTATCGCTGCAATGCCCAATCCTTTAATAATACTTTTCATTTTTCCCTCTTTATACTTAAATTAATATATTAATTATATTGATATACTACATATATTAGTATTTAAATGTCAATTAGTTTGTTTAATGGCCTTATTTCTCAAAAATATCGGAAGCGCAGCTTTGCCATATTTCATTAGGTTTTAGACTTATATCATCTTAAAATTTGGATTAATTAGTACTACTATATGCCTTAATTATTCCTTGTACATTTATAACTCATTGAAATAATTATATATTAAATTATTGAAACCATTATTTAATTATATAATTTACATTAGTAGTACTATATGACATATTTCAATTGTTAAAAATAAATTAATATTTTGGGAGGAATATAATGTTTCTAAAAAAAGTTCTCGCAAGTGCTGCGGTTATCGCAACAGTTGCTCTTTCTACGACATCGGCCTTGGCACTGACTGTGGGTTTTTCACAAATCGGTTCTGAATCTGGCTGGCGTGCTGCTGAAACCACAATCACTTTGCAACAAGCAAAAGACCGTGGCATTGACCTTAAATTTGCTGATGCTCAGCAAAAACAAGAAAACCAAATTAAAGCTTTACGCTCATTCATCGCACAAGGTGTTGATGCTATTTTTGTGGCACCCGTGGTGGCAACAGGTTGGGATAGCGTTCTTAAAGAAGTGAAAGAAGCTGGCATTCCAGTTATTTTACTCGATAGAACCATCGATTCATCTGATGATTTGTATCTTACCGCTGTGACATCTGACTTTATTTTCGAAGGCAGTGTGGCTGGCAAATGGCTTGTTGACGCGGTTGATGGCAAGGAATGTAGTGTAGTTGAGCTGCAAGGCACAACTGGTTCTGCCCCTGCTATTGAACGTAAAGAAGGTTTTGAGCAAGGTCTAGCTGGCTCTAAAGTTTCCATCATCCGCAGCCAAACGGCTGACTTTACCCGTACAAAAGGTAAAGAGGTTATGGAAAGCTTCTTAAAAGCTGAAGGTGGCGGCAAAAACATTTGCGCGCTATATGCACATAATGACGACATGGCAGTGGGCGCTATTCAGGCCATTAAAGAAGCTGGTTTAAAACCTGGTTCTGACATTCTTGTCGTGTCTATTGATGCTGTGCCAGATATTTTCAAAGCCATGATGGCTGGTGAAGCCAATGCAACTGTTGAGCTTACGCCTAACATGGCTGGCCCTGCGTTTGATGCTTTGGATGCCTTCTTGAAAGATGGCACATTGCCACCGAAATGGATTCAGTCTGAATCTCGTCTTTACACTAAGGATGATGATCTACAAGCCATTTATGACCTGAAAAAAGACCTCGGCTACTAAGATATTGTCATAATATTTTAGCTATAAAATATGGGTTGGTCTTGGGTTTACTCCAAGGCCGGCCTGTGTTTTTATAAACCACTTAAAAAATACATATCTGAGGTCGCGATGAATAAAAATCAGCCCTTACTAAAAGCAACGAAAATTGACAAAACTTTCCCTGGCGTTGTCGCGCTTGATAGGGTCGATTTCACCTTAAAGGCCGGTGAAGTGCATGCATTGCTTGGCGAGAATGGTGCGGGAAAATCCACACTGATTAAGTGCCTAACGGGTGCTTATCATCGTGATGGCGGCGATATTTTGTTAAACGGCGAAACCATCAGCCCGCGCGATACATTGGATGCGCAAGGTTTGGGAATTGGCACAGTTTATCAAGAAGTGAACCTATTGGGCAATTTAACTGTGGCCGAAAATATGATGATTGGCAGGCAACCTCAAAGATGGGGAATGATTCAAACAGGGCAGATGAATTGGCAAACCAAAGAAATTCTGAGCCAATATGGTCTTGACATTGATGTCGCGCAATTGCTTTCGACTTACAGCGTGGCCATTCAGCAAATTATTGCCATCGCCCGTGCGATCGATCTTTCGGGCAAAGTGTTGATTTTAGACGAACCCACAGCGAGTCTTGATGCCAAAGAGGTGCAAATGCTATTTGGGGTGATACGCAAATTAAAGCAAAAGAATATTGGCATCATTTTTATTTCGCATTTTCTTGATCAAGTTTTTGAAATTAGTGACACAATCACAGTGTTGCGCAATGGCAAACTTATTGAAAGTGTGGCCACTGTGAACATTTCGAGCATTGATTTGGTGACTATGATGCTGGGTTATGAGCTTGGTGAAGAGACTAAATCGAAAGAACATGATGGGGTAGAACGCGAGATATTGGTTGAATTTAGCAATTTTGGCCACAAACAATCGATTGAGCCGTTCGACCTTGTTGTTGGTAAAGGCGAAGTGGTTGGTTTTGCTGGATTGCTTGGTTCTGGCCGTACTGAAACTGCCGAGACCTTGTTTGGTGTGACGCCGCATGACAGCGGCACGGCTACATTTAAAAATAAAAGCGTCAATCTTTCATCGCCGCGCGCGGCGATTGCCAATGGTTTTGGGTTTTGCCCCGAAGATCGCAAAACAGATGGCATTATTGCTGATTTAACGGTGCGGGAGAATATTATTCTGGCGTTGCAAGCTCAACGTGGCTGGGCAAACCCATTGCCAAAATCTGAACAAGATGAAATTTGTAAAAAATATATAAAAGCCCTGGACATTCGCCCAACTGATGCTGAAAAACCGATACGGTTATTATCGGGTGGCAATCAGCAGAAAGTTATTTTGGCGCGTTGGTTGGCGACTAACCCAGCATTTTTGATTTTAGACGAACCGACGCGCGGCATTGATGTGGGCGCGCATGCTGAGATTATTCGATTGATTGAAAATCTCTGTGAAGACGGCATGTCATTATTGGTAATCTCGTCGGAGTTAGATGAATTGGTGGCTTATAGCCACCGTATTATTGTGGTGCGAGACCATCAACATATTGCTGAATTGGTTGGTAGCGAGATTACCACCAATAATATTGTTGAAGCCATCGCGGCAGATTTGAATGTCGACAACGGTCAATATGAATTAAAAGGGGTTATATCTTGAACAGCCTAAAACGATATGCGCCGCAACTGACCACTTTAGCGATTGTTTTATTGCTAAATTATCTGGTATTTCCTGATTTCTTTAAAATCGAGATTGCCAATGGCAAGCTTTATGGCACGCTGATTGATGTTTTAAACCGCGGTGCGCCTGTAGCTTTATTATGCGTTGGGATGACTTTGGTGATTGCCACCAAGGGCATTGATTTATCGGTCGGCGCGGTGATGGCGATTTGTGGTGCGGTAGCGGCATCTACTGTTGATAGTGGCGGCGGGGTGTTTATGGCGCTGTCATTGGCTTTATTGGCGGGGCTTATTTGCGGCATTTGGAACGGGGTTTTGGTTTCGGTTTTGAACATTCAACCGATTATTGCGACCTTAATTTTAATGGTTGCGGGGCGCGGCATTGCGCAACTTATCACCGAGGGAGCGATTCTCACCTTTAATGATGAGGGGCTTATATTTGTGGGCAGTGGCTCGATATTTTCCATTCCTATGCCTATTTTAATTTGGATTGCCGTTGGTATCATTGTTACGTTTATTGTGAGGCGTACGGCGTTGGGTATGTTGATTGAATCGATTGGCATTAACCAGCGTGCGAGTACTTTTTCGGGGGTGAATGCGCGGGTATTGCTGATTTTGGTTTATGCGGTTTCCGGCCTTTGCGCAGCATTGGCGGGCACCATTGCTGCGGCAGACATTAGAGGCGCGGACGCTAATAATGCAGGCCTGTGGTTGGAATTAGACGCCATTTTGGCGGTTGTGGTTGGCGGCACTTCGCTGCTGGGCGGTCGTTTTACGCTGATTGGCTCATTGATTGGGGCGATGATCATTCAATCTATCAATACAGGTATATTGCTATCAGGTTTTCCTCCTGAGTTTAATTTAATCATCAAGGCGGCTATTATAGTCATAATCTTGGTCATTCAATCGCCTGCCCTGCAATCTAAATATATAGAGTATCGAGATCGACGAGAGACGGGAAAAACACCCGTAGGCAAGGATGCAGCATCATGATGAAATCACGCTATTTACCGCTTATTGCGACCTGTTTAATTTTTGTTTTGGCCTATGCGTTATGCTATTGGCAGTTTCCGTTTATGCTCTCAACCCGCGTGGTGGGTAATTTATTAACTGACAATGCATTTTTGGGCATTGCGGCGGTCGGTATGACATTTGTCATTCTTTCGGGCGGCATCGATTTGTCCATCGGCTCGGTCATTGCATTTACGGGCGTGTTTATTGCGGTTGTGCTTAAAGAAACATCGTTACATCCGCTTGTGGTGTTTGCCTTAGTGCTGATCATCACGGCTATTTTTGGTGGCATTATGGGGGCGATTATTCATTACTTGGAAATGCCGCCATTTGTGGTGACTTTGGCGGGTATGTTTTTGGCGCGGGGCATTGCCTTTGTCATCAGCACCGATAGTGTGCCGGTTAAACACGAGTTTTATACGTTTTTACAAGATAGTTTTTACCGCTTGCCGGGTGGCGGGCGCATTACGGTTATTGGCGCCGCCATGTTAGTTGTGTTTTTTGTCGGCATTATTATTGCCCATCGCACACGCTTTGGCACCAATGTATTTGCTTTGGGTGGCGGCATTCCGACATCTAAGCTAATGGGTGTGCCTGTGGCCAAAACCACCATTGGTATTTATGCCATTTCGGGGTTTTTAGCTGGCTTGGCGGGCATTACATTTTCACTTTACACCTCGGCTGGTTACTCCCTAGCCGCTGTAGGTGTAGAATTGGATGCCATTGCCGCTGTGGTTATTGGTGGGGCGTTGCTTACGGGGGGCAGTGGCTTTATAGCTGGCACATTAATTGGCGTGTTGATCATGGGTTTGATACAGACATATATTATCTTTGATGGCACGCTTTCTAGCTGGTGGACAAAGATCGTCATCGGCATATTACTTTTCGCTTTTATTCTGATGCAAAAAGGCTTATTACTAGCCGCGTCAGCCCAGAAAAAATAACTATTTAAGGTGCACCTATCTATGGGGTCAATGGAAGCCATTATTTCGAGCCGTGTTATGCGCAATAGCCACGCCTATGTGGTGCACGAAATTGGCTTATCGATCATTAAAGGTGAATTTCCGTTGGAATCGATTTTACCTGGGCATTTGGATTTAATGGAAAAATACGGCGTTTCACGTACCGTCATCCGAGAAGCCATGAAGACACTCAGTGCAAAAGGGCTTATTTTACCGCGCTCCAAAGTGGGCACGCGGGTGCAAAATAAATCCAATTGGAACCTGTTGGATTATGATGTTATCGCTTGGCATTTTGAATCTGGCGTAGATACTGAGTTTTTGCAACATTTAAGCGAAATACGCCTGTCTTTTGAACCATATGCTGCAGAATTGGCAGCTAAGAATGCCAATGCACAAGATATTGCCGAACTTTTTGATTTGGCCGAGGCCATGGGTGTGGCGACCGATTCTCGGGCTAAGCGTGCCGAAGTGGATGTTAAGTTTCATCTGGCGCTGATAACGGCATCAAAAAACCCGATCATGCATTCGGTAGGTTCGATGATTGAGGCGGCGCTGGCAGGGATATTTGCCATTAGCTCGCCACGAGATGATACCAAAAAGGTAGATGAAAACGCCTCGGCGCATCGGGCTATCGTGCTGGCGATTGCTGATAGAGATGGACACCGGGCGAGAACTGCGATGGAAAATGTTATCAGAATTGGCTTAAAACGTGTTCTGGAACATAAATAGTTTTTAATTTATTTGCTGATTTTGCGTTAAATACCACCGATGCAGATATATTTAATCTCTAAATAATCTTCTATGCCATATTTTGAGCCTTCGCGACCCATGCCAGATTGCTTTATGCCACCAAAAGGCGCGGCTTCGTTGGATATAATGCCTGTATTGACGCCGACCATACCGACTTCTAAACCTTCGCTGACGCGGAATATTTTGGCCATATCATTGGTGTAGAAATAACCTGCCAAACCAAATTCGGTATCATTGGCAAGATCTATCACTTGCTGTTCTGTGTCAAATTCGAATAAGGGGGCTAGTGGGCCGAAGGTTTCTTCGGTGGCAAATTGCATATTGCTTTTTACGCCCGTGATGACGGTCGGTTCAAAATATGTACCGCCGAGGCTGTGACGGTTGCCGCCTGTTATAATTTTTGCACCGTGGGATTTGGCATCTGATAAATGAGATTCGACTTTTTCTAACGCCGCTTCACTTATTAATGGCCCCATATTGACGCCGTCTTCAAAGCCATTGCCGACTTTTAATTTCTGAGCCGCAGCGGATAGCTTTTCGGCAAATTGCTGATAAACGCCCGATTGCACATAGATGCGGTTAGCGCAAACGCAGGTTTGACCGCTATTGCGGTATTTTGCGATGATTGCGCCTTCAACTGCGGCATCAATATCGGCATCATCAAACACGATGAAAGGAGCATTGCCGCCCAATTCCAGCGACATTTTTTTAATGCCTTCGGCACATTGATGCATGAGAATTTTGCCAACACGGGTTGAGCCTGTAAAGGTGATTTTAGCGACTTTTGGGTTGGCGCAAAGCTCTGCACCAATTGATGCGGCATCATGCGACGGAATGACATTAAACACACCAGCGGGAATGCCTGCCCGTTCGGCCAATACGGCTACGGCCAAAGCCGAAAGCGGGGTTAACTCGGCGGGTCTGGCGACAAAACTACAGCCTGCAGCCAAAGCTGGGGCTAATTTACGTGCCATCATGGCATTGGGGAAATTCCACGGGGTGATAGAGCCAACCACGCCAACTGGCTGTTTGGTGACCAAAACCCGTTGATGCTCAGACAAAGCGGGAATGGTATCGCCATAAATGCGTTTGGCTTCTTCGGCGAACCATTCGACATAAGAGGCGCCATAGGCAATTTCGCCCTTGGCTTCGGCAAGCGGTTTGCCCATTTCGGCGGTGATGATGGCGGCCAGATCGTCTTGGTTTTCCATTAAAAGCCTAAATAACTTGTTTAAAATTTGTGCGCGGCTTTTGGCGGGTTGTTTGGCCCAGGCTTTTTGCGCTGCATACGCGGCATCAATGGCATGTTTGGTATCTACCACTTGCATATCGGCCACGTTGGCAATCAACTCGCCATTAATCGGGCTGTAAACAGGAAAAGTTTTTTGGCTTTCAACCCATTCGCCATTTATATAGGCACGGGTTTCGAGTAGGCTTTTGTCTTTAAGATTTAACATATATATCTCCGAAGAAACGATCTATAATTTAAAAGTGTAAGTGTGAAAATCAACGCTTGCTACGCTGAACTTCACCCTAACAAATGAGTGTGAATTTTCAAGCGTTATTTACATAATTTCGAACAGGCCAGCAGCGCCCTGCCCGCCACCAACACACATGCTGACAACTGCATATTTTACGCCGCGGCGCCTGCCTTCAATAAGCGCATGGCCGACCATACGCGCGCCGCTCATGCCGTAAGGGTGGCCGATGGAAATTGCGCCGCCATTGACATTGAGCTTGTGGTTATCGATACCCAAATGGTCACGGCAATAGATGAGCTGTGAGGCAAAAGCTTCGTTGATTTCCCATAGGCCGATGTCGTTAATATTCAATCCAAACCGCGCTAATAATTTGGGAATGGCGTAGATTGGCCCGATGCCCATTTGCTCAGGCGCGCAGCCTGCTACGGCCATGCCTTTATACATACCAAGCGGTGTTAGGTTGCGACGTTTGGCCTGTGCCGCTTCCATGATGATGCAAGCCGATGCCCCGTCGGATAATTGACTGGCATTGCCTGCTGTGATGCATTTTTCGCCGCCCATAACTGGGGTTAAGCCTGCTAAATTCTCATATTGTGTGGTGGGTCGGTTACATTCATCTTGGCTCACATCGTTCAGGCTGACAATTTCATCATTAAACAGGCCATTTTGTTGCGCTGAGGCTGTGCGTTGTTGGCTTTGCAGCGCATACTCATCTTGGGCTTGGCGCGAAATTCCATGGTGTTTGGCGACATTTTCGGCGGTATCTATCATTGACATATAGAATTGTGGTTTGACTTTTTTGTCGTTATATTTGTAGGCATTCCAATGCTCATTTTGCACTAATGAACAACTATCTACTCCACCAGCCAGCGCGATCTCCACGCCCTCATTGACCACTTGGTTGGCGGCAATGGCGATGGCGTTTAGGCCAGAGGCGCATTGTCTGTCGATGGTGGCCGCGGCGACTGTATCGCCGAAGCCTGCTGCCATGACGGCATGACGGGCTAAATTTACCCCTGCACCTGCTTGGGTTAAGGCTGAGCCGATGGTTACATCTTCAATTTCATGGCCGCTAAGCCCTGCACGTTTGGCCGCAGCTTGCATGGCATGCGCCATTAAGCTAGGTACAGTAATTTCGGTAAAACTACCTTTATAAGCCTTGGCGATGGGCGTGCGGGCGGTTGCAACAATCACAGCTTGACGCATAGAATTATCCTTTTTATTGAGCAAATTTATAGAGTTTCGAGCTGGCACCAATTGGCGATGAATAAAGCGGTTGTCTGGGTGACGCGGCGTAGGGATTCTAAATTAACGCATTCATTAAAGCCGTGGATCGCTTTGGCTTCGGGGCCGAACACCAAGGCGGGTGTATCGGCATAAAGGCCAAAAAAGCGGGCGTCTGTGGTGGCGGTGATGGCGACTTTATTGAGTTTTTGGCCGCTGACAAAACTGTGCGCGGTTTCGAGTGTGTTTATAGCTAGTGCCGCGTTGGCTGAGCTGTCATCACCTAATGCATAACCTTCGGCCAAGAAGCCGTGATAGATAATCTCGGGCTGGTTGGTTTTTAGATATTCACTCTGCTGCGAGGCTCTTTTCATTGTGTTTTCAATGTCTTGTTTGGCTTTTTTTATATCCTGATTCGGGTATATGGCGATGCGCACATCAAACACACACCATGCAGGTACGCTGCTCGCCCAATCACCACCGGCTATTTTGCCGATATTTAAATTAAGCGGATTGTGGCAATCATGGTAGTGTTTATTTTTATGCTCGGGTAAATTCCAGCGTTTTTCCATTTCACGCAAGGCCGCAATTAAGGGTATTGCCGCTTCGATGGCATTTGCACCATTTTGTGCCTCATGCACATGCACGGGGACGCCTTTTAAATGCACTTGAAACCAAATGACACCAATTTGTGCGGTGACGAGCTGTTCGGCAAATGGTTCGGGGATCAGCACAGCATCGGCTTTATAGCCGCGTTGCAAACATGCTAGTGCGCCATTGCCTGTGCATTCTTCTTCAACCACCGATTGAAAATGCACATCTGCTGCGGGGGCAAAGCCTAAGCTTTTGAGTGCATCTAAAGCAAATAGGTTGGCGGCGAGGCCAGCTTTCATGTCGCCGACGCCGCGCCCATACATGTAGTTATCTTTGATATATGGCTCAAACGGTGGTTTATCCCACATGTCTAGTGGCCCTGCTGGCACGACATCTATATGGCCATTTAGAATGAGTGATTTGCCTTGATTTGTGCGGCTTTTATGGGTGGCTACCACATTGAGCGCGTCATCATAGTTAGCGATTACGGGTGAAAAACCTGGCATATTTTCAATGTCTTTGACATTGATATTCCAATGATCGACCTGATAGCCGCGCTGAGCCAGTTCGGATGCCATAAAATTTTGCGCGGATTGCTCATTGCCACGGGTGGAGGGGTGCGAAGTGAGCGTGCTTAAAAAATCCAACTGATCATCAAACAGAAGATTAACAGCTTTTAAAATGTCATTTTCATGTGGCATATTCATAGTTTTTCTATCAGAAAGTTGGCGGTTCGGCTTGCGGAAGGATAAGCGGCGCGGCGGTGGCGTTTATGACATCTTGCAGGCTGTTGCCCTCGGCAATCTCGACCAAAAGCAAGCCATTATCTGTCACATCTAATACCGCCATATCGGTGTAAATACGGTTCACACAGTTTTTGGCGGTTAACGGCAAGTTGCAATTTTCGACTATTTTTGGTTTGCCATTTTTGTCGGTATGCATGGTGGTCACGATCACCCGCTTGGCTTTTTGCGCTAGTTCAATCGCGCCGCCTGCCCCTGGGGTGAAAGATCCCGGTATCATCCAATTGGCCAAATCGCCATTGGCGGCCACTTGAAATGCGCCTAGCACCGTTAAATCCAACCTGCCAGAGCGCACAATGGCAAATGATGTGGCGCTATCGAAATATGACGCGCCTTTTATCGGCGAAATATAAGCGCCGCCTGCATCGATTAAATTGCGATCGGCATCATCGTAAGCCACTTGGGGGCCGATGCCTGCAATGCCATTTTCGCTATGCAAACAAACGGGGAAATCTTGTGGTAAAAATTGTAGCAAACCAGTTGGCAAACCAATGCCTAAATTGACAATCATGTTGGGCGCTATGTCTTGTGCGGCGCGGCTTAACATACGGCTTTTAGCGTTTGATGACATTATAAGCCTCCGTTAATTCTGGCAAATGCACCAATTTATCGACAAATGGTGCGGGTGTGTGGACACAATCTGGGTCAATATCACCCAACGGTACGATATCAGTGGTTTCGGCGATGGTTAGCCGTGCTGCCATGGCCATAGCGGGGTTAAAGTTTTGCGCGGTGGCGGCGTAGGATAAATTGCCAAATGTATCGGCGCGGGCGGCATGGATGAGCGCAAAATCGGCGCTTAATGCTGTTTCCAATATGCCTGCTACGCCATCTACACCTTTGAGCGTAATTGTTTGTTTGCCGTTTGCAAGGCTGGTGTCGATGCCAACATCGGTGACAAAAGCCAAAAGCCCCGCCCCCGCAATGCGGATTCGTTCGGCCAAAATGCCTTGCGGGACAAATTCAACCTCTAGGCTGCCTGCATTCATTAAAGCGATGGCATTGCTGTTTAGGCCGATATGGCTGGTGATGAGTTTATCGACTTGCCCATTTTGTAGCAGCAAATCAATGCCCATGTCATTTTGGTTGGCATCGTTTTTAATGATGGTCAGGTTTTTTGAGCCTTGTTTGACCAATTGCTCAATCAAACAAAATGGTGTGCCAGGCGAGCCGAAGCCACCGACCATAACGCTTGCGCCATCGGGAATGAGTTTAATAGCCGCGGCAATGTCAGCTGTTTTATTGGCTAATGTCATCAATCATTCACCGTTAGATTCATTTCTGCAGCCATTACATCTAGGCTTTCGGTTAAAATGCCGATTAGCTCTTCTATCTGCGTTTCGTTGATGATTAACGGCGGGCAAATGAGGAAATGATCGCCCTCTAGGCCGCCTCTGGTGCGGCGAGAATAGATGATGAGGCCGCGTTCATAAGCCAAATCGACCAAGCGATTATAGGCGTTAAGCTGTTTGGGCAGCACTTGCATGGTTTTACGGTCGGACACCAGCTCAAAAGCCAGCAGCAAGCCAAGGCCGCGCACATCGCCAATGAATGGGTATCTATCCATTAATTTGGTGAGCTTGGCTTTGAGAATATCGCCCATCTTGGCGGCATTTTGGATTATATTTTGATCCTGCAATTCGGTGAGGACTGCAACGCCTGCCGCACAAGCCAAAGGATTGCCAGCATAGGTGAAGCCATGTAAAAACCCGCCTGAATCTAGCACAGCATCGACAATCTCGGATTTTGCGACCATGGCGCCAAGGGGAGCGTAACCCGCGGCAAAGCCTTTTGATAGGGCGACTATATCGGGGATGATGCCCCAATGTTCGGAAGCGACAAATTTACCTGTGCGGCCTGCACCAGTCATCACTTCATCGTAAATGAGCAGAATGCCATATTCATCGCATATTTCGCGGATGCGTTTGTAATAGCTATCTGGGGCGACGAGTGCGCCTGTTGATGCGCCGCCGACGGGTTCCATTATGAAAGCGAGTATTGTGTCTTCGCCTTGGGCGATGATTTCATCGCGTAGCAATTCGGCATATTTTATGCCACGGGCTTCATCGTCTAAATTATCTTGATCTAGATAACAAGTTGGAGCGGCAATTTTGGGCATGTCATGCATCATCGGCATAAATGGTTTTGCCAGCGGGTCATAACCTGTGAGTGCTAAAGCGCCCAATGAGCAGCCATGATATGATGGAAAACGCGAAATGACCTTATAGCGGCTGTCCTCGCCTTTGGTGAGTGCATATTGGCGGGCTAATTTAATGCAACTCTCGACAGCTTCTGAACCGCCAGATACAAAAAATACACGGTCTAGACCCTCAGGCATTAAGTTTGCTGTCATGGTTGCCAATTGTTCGGCTGGCTCGTTTTGAAAATGCAAACGATAGCCAAATGTGGCTTTGTCCATTTGTTTTTTCATCGCGGCTAAAACATTGAGGTTGGAATGACCAATGTTAGACACCATGGCACCACTGCTACCATCTAAATATTTTTTACCTTCTATATCATATAGATATATGCCTTTTGCGTAATCAAGCATTGGCTTAGATCCGCTTGATTGGTAAAATAGATTTGATTGTTTTTTATCATTCATATAACTAAAATCTTCCATTTAAATGGTTGGCTAGAAAACTTTTTGTACGTTCATGTTGCGGGGTTTTAAAAATAATTTCCGGCAATCCCTCTTCAACCACCACTCCTTGATCCATAAATAATACTTTATCACAGACGCTTTGGGCAAACGCCATTTCGTGGGTCACAATGATCATGGTCATATTCTCTTTGGCCAATTGCTTCATGACCAAATTCACCTCCTCAACCAATTCTGGGTCGAGGGAGGATGTGGCTTCATCAAATAGCATGACTTTAGGTTTCATGGCCAAAGCGCGGGCAATGGCAACTCGTTGCTTCTGACCGCCTGAGAGTTGTGAGGGGTAGTAATCAATTCTATCGCCAAGGCCAACACGCTCTAATTGCTCTTGTGCCAACTTATTGGCATTGGCGTTTGATAAACCTTTTAACATTTTGGGCGCAAGGGTGATGTTCTCGCGTACTGTTAGATGCGGAAATAGGTTAAAATGTTGAAATACCATACCAATTTCTTGGCGTAATTTGTTGATATGTTTTTCATATTGGCGGGTTGGGAGTTTTTTATTGACCTGCATACCTTCTAACCACACCTCGCCCTCGGTGAGTGAGTCAAGATCATTAATCGCGCGTAAAAGCGTGCTTTTGCCTGAGCCACTGGGGCCAATAATGGCAACAATTTGACCTTTTTCGACTTGTAGGCTGATGTCTTTTAACACTTCTAAATCGCCATAATTCTTTTTGGCATGACGGATATTTATAAACGGTTGGGTTGGTGACATTTTTTCTCCATGCGTGAATTAACGGGCAATTTGCGCGTTGTTTTCGATTTTTCTTAAAATGGCTTCTAAAGCTAAATTGATGGCATAATAGCAAACAGCTGCCGTGATATAAAATTCGAACGGCCGAAAGGTTTCGCTAATGGCAAGCTGTGAAGCGTGTATCAACTCGGTAACGCCAATCACCGAAACCAATGCCGAATCTTTAAGCAAGGCAATGATGTTATTGCCAATGGGCGGCAATGTGTTGCGTAAGGCTTGCGGGACAATAATTTTGTAGATGGTTTGAAATTGGCTTAGGCCTAAAGTGCGCCCACCTTCAGTTTGGCCTTTATCGACTGCCAAAATTCCGGCTTGTATAATGTCTGAATTATAAACCGCAAAATGCAGACCTAGGCCGATAACCCCAGCAACAAAAGCTGGTAAATCTATGCCAACTTGTACCAAACCAAAATAGATAAGGAATAATTGCAGCAATAATGGTGTGCCCATAAACAACCATGCAAAAAACTTGATGGGGTAGCGCACTAGCCAATGCCCATATAGCGCAATGACTGCAAATAACACGCCGCCACCAAGGCTTATGGCGCCCGCCACTAAGGTGATGGCAATCGTCCACATTGCGCCGATGAGTATCAAATCTAAAAACTCAGGTACTACATTGAAATCTAAACCCATTTTTGCCTCCTCCTATTTAATTTGTGCTTTACGATCGAACCAACTAATCAACAGGCTGGTGACATAAATAAGCGCCAAATAAATGACACCTGCCAAAAAAAACATTTCAAACGGTTTGTAAGTTGAGCCGATATAACGCTGAGCGGTATAGGTTAGCTCAACAACTGAGATGGCCGAAACCAATGCGGTGGCCTTAATTTGAGCATTGATATTGACGCCTAGCGGTCTGATCATTAGCCTTGCGGCTTGGGGCAAGACCACCTTAATTAGAGTTTGGCTTTTGCTCATGCCTAATGTACGAGAGGCTTCGACTTGGCCTTTGTCGACGGCGATGATTGCGCCACGTATGGTTTCGGTCATATATGCGCCGATGTTAAAGCCAAGGCCAATGACGCCTGCTTCGAACGCATCGAGATTAATACCGACCTGTGAGCCGCCATAATAGAGGATGAATAGCTGAATGAGCGCGGGTGTGCCGCGAATGACACTTACATAAGTCGCGCCTAGAAATCTAATATATTTGTTGCCAGAAAGCCTAGCTGCTGCACCCAATGCACCGCATATTAAACCCAAAACAACTGTCAACACAGCCAATTGGATGGTGATCAGAGTGGCTTCTAAAAAATAAGGATAGACGCGTAACATCAAATCAATATCCATTTTACATTCCTATCTTTATTTTTTAAAAAATTCAAACGGTGGGGGGAGCCACCGTTTGAAACTCGTGTGATTTAGCGAATATCAGCACCAATCCATTCTTCGGCAAGGGCAGTGTATGTGCCATCAGCCTGCATGGCGTCTAGTGCGTCTTGCATGGCGGCCAAGAGCTTTGGGTTGCCTTGACGAATGGCGATACCAGCGCTATCAGCTGTGCCAGAAAGGCTAGATGTATCTAACGCTGAAACCGCAATGCCATTTTTTTGAATGGCAAGCAGCACAGGAATGTCATCACTTACGATGGCATCGATACGGCCATTATCAAGCTCTAGCAATAATTCTGGTAGGCCTTTATAAGTTTTGATTTCCCAACCATCTTGAGTGCGTGCCCATTTTTCGTGAGTCTCGCCCAATGTGACGCCGATTTTATGGCTTTTAAGAGCCGCAATGTCAGCTATATCTGCACCTTGTTTAATGAAGATGGCGCGGTTCATACGGTAATAAGGACCAACAAAATCAACAACTTCTTTGCGTTTGTCGGTGATTGACATTGAGCCTACGATGGCGTCATATTTATTGGCAAGCAAGCCGCCAATAATGCCATCCCATGCTGTGGTGACAATCTCAACTTTAACACCCAAGCGCTTGGCGATTTCGGCGCCGATTGCGGGGTCAAAACCCACAACTTTATTGGTTTCGCTGACAAAGTTAAATGGTGGATATTGGCCTGTCATAGCGATGCGCATCACGCCTTTTTCTTTGATGGTGTCTAGCTCATCGGCTGATGCTAAATTTGTTGCGCCCATCAACATCACGGCGGCGGCGCTCGCCACGGCTGCAGATTTTAATAATTTTTTCAATATTGTCATATTATTCTCCCTTTGTTTGTGAGCTATAATTTTGCTCGCAGATTTATCCTGTTTGCATTCAGTGCTCGTCATTTGAAATTGCATGGTTTATAGTCATTAAGCAAATAAATAATCTCAATACCAATCATAGGAAAAATCTATGTTGAAAGCTTATGAACAGCGTTTTCCGTGGAATTTAAATTGGAATCTTTTACGTACCTTTATGGTGGTGGTCGAACAAAATGGCATTACATCTGCTGCCGATTTTTTGGGGTTAAAGCAGCCGACCATATCCAGTGCGCTAAAGCAATTGGAAGGAATGGTCAATTGTAAATTAGTCGATCGAAAGCCCAATAGTTTTAAAATAACCTCTGCGGGGCAAGTGCTTTATGCTGAATGCAGTTCGATTTTTGGCGCTATTTCGCAAATACCTGCATTGCTTGAGGGGATTGAAGAAGAAGTGACGGGGCATGTTAATATTGTGATGGCTAGCCATGTGGTATCAAAACATTTTGATGAAATTTTGGAGAGCTTTAATGAGCTACATCCTAAGGTAACTTATTCAATTTCAATTGCCGAAAGTTCTGAAGTGCAGAACCAAATTGCCCAAAACCGCGCCAGTTTTGGCATTTGCTTGATTGGCAATAAACCACCGCTATTGGAAATTAAGACGTTATTTCGTGAATATTTTGGCATATATTGTGGTGTTAAGCATCGCTTGTTTGGCAAGGATAACATCAATATTTCGGAGCTAGCGGGCGAGGATAGTGTGTCGTTTCAAACTGACATTGAAAGCGGGCCGTTATTTTCGGTGACCAGTTTGCGCGCACGAGCGCATATGAAACCCGAATTGAAGGGCATTTCATCTAACCTGCCAGAAGTGCGGCGGATGATTATATCTAATATTGGCATCGGTGCTTTGCCTGTGCATATTGCCAAGCGCGATGTCGAATTGGGTAATTTGTGGCAATTACCGCCCTATACCAAATTGCCAACCGTTGACATTCAACTCATAAGCAACCCAAAACGCAGCCTGAATGCGGCAGAAACCATGCTGTTAAAAATGATTAATGAGATGATTGCGAATTTATCGCTGGCTGAACGCAGCTACGTATAATGCTATGGTGTATTTGGCTTGGTGAAATTTTGTTCAATCGAGCCCAGATATTTAACCACCAACTCCTCAGAAACCTCGGAGCCATCGACAAGCCCGAGTAAAATACCTGTGCCATCAGAGGCTGTTCTTGCGGCATAAATCTCTTGGTCGGATTTGGTTGTGCGTTGCGAGGGACGTAATGACCATTAGAATAAATATCGGTATAATTTCTTTCGTATATCTGCAAATTGTGGGTCATCACCTAAGTCGATTAATTCATTTGGGTCATTTATCAAATCAAACAACATAGGGCGGAAGCCGCCTAATGAATGCATGAATTTCCATTTTTTTGTGGCGACCATGAACAGGCGGGCATCTTTGGGTTTTATGTTTAGGGTTTTTGCAACATTGGTGGCTGAATAATCATATTCACTGATGGCATATTTTCGCCATTCATCGGGTGTTTCGCCATATAGAAATGGCAATAGAGATTTACCTTCAATGATGTGATCTGGATATTCACCCGCAGCGTAGCTTACAAATGTTGCGGCTAAATCAATTGATTCAACCAATCCATCACAAGTTGCACCGCGGGTTGGGTTGGCTTTTTTGCTGGGATCATAAATAATCAGTGGCACTTTTACTGATGGTTCGTGAAATAGGTCTTTTTCGCCTTTCCAATGATCGCCTAGATAATCACCATGATCAGATGTGATCACGCTCATGGTGTGCGTAATCTAGTCATTAATCCCGACTTACTTTCTTATATTGAATGATAGCTTAATCTGGTAGATATGAGAGAAAATTAAAACTGGGCAAAAGGGCGATTGCAACGGCAAAAAAATGCTGCATAATCCATGCATAAGGTTTAATGTTGAGTGACTTTGAAATGTTGCCGTAAATATTTCTATTTTCGAACAGGTGAAATTATGAAACAACCGCTAGAAATATTGCAACAACGTTATGGTTTTGATGAATTTCGTGGGCAACAGGCCACCATTATTTCACATGTTATTGATGGTGGCAGTGCTTTTGTGCTGATGCCAACGGGCAGCGGCAAATCGCTTTGTTATCAAATTCCTGCGATGTGCCGTGAGGGTGTTGCCATTGTGGTATCGCCACTTATTGCGCTGATGCAAGATCAGATTGATGCCTTGGCGCAACTTGAGATTTCGGCTGGGGCTATAAATTCTTCGCTGCATCCATCAGAGGTGCATCAAATACGTGAGCAGGCATTAAATGGCTCGCTTGATTTGCTGTATGTGGCGCCTGAACGGCTGGTTATGCCTGAGTTTTTGGAGTTTTTAGGCCAATGTAAAATTTCACTATTTGCCATTGATGAAGCGCATTGTGTTTCGCAATGGGGGCATGATTTTCGGCCTGACTATGCGGCTTTATCGCTGCTGGCTGAGCGGTTTCCTGATGTGCCGCGCATTGCGCTGACTGCCACGGCCGATGAGCCGACGCGCAATGACATTGTTGAGCGGCTGGTTTTACCGCGTGAGCATATGTTTATTGATGGGTTTGACCGCCCTAACATTCATTATAGTATTGTGAACCGCAATAGCCCCAAACAGCAATTACACAAATTCATCACCCAAAACCATGCTGAAAACAGCGGCATTATCTATTGTATTTCGCGCAAAAAGGTTGAGGAGACAGCGGTTTGGTTGCAAGATCAAGGCCTTAACGCATTGCCATATCATGCGGGGTTATCTTCGCAAATTCGCCGCAAAAACCAAACGCGGTTTTTGCGTGAGGATAAAATTATTATGGTGGCGACGATTGCTTTTGGGATGGGCATCGATAAGCCTGATGTACGCTTTGTGGTGCATATGAATATTCCCAAAAACATTGAGGCATATTATCAGGAAACAGGACGTGCAGGACGTGATGGTCAGCCTGCGGATGCCTATATGATATATGGTATGGATGATGCGGCGATGCAGCGTGGGTGGATTAATAATTCTGACGCGCCGCAAAATCAAAAGCGTATTGAGCACCAAAAATTAAATGCGCTTTTGGGGCTTTGTGAGGCGGCAAGTTGCCGCCGCCAGATTTTGCTTAGCTATTTTGGCGACAACTCAGAACCGTGTGGAAATTGCGATACATGCCAGACCAAGCCTGAAGTTTTTGACGGCACCATCACCACACAAAAAGCTATATCTTGCGTTCATAGAACGGGGCAAAGATTTGGTGTTGGATATCTAACCGACATATTGCTTGGTAAAGATGACGAACGGATTAAAAGCTTTGGTCATGACCAGCAAACCACTTTTGGAATCGGCACAGAGCATGATAAAAGAGCTTGGCAAAATATCTTTCGGCAGCTGGTTGCACGGAACTTATTGGAAGTGGATATTGCGGGGCATGGGGGTTTAAGCGTTACCGAAAAAGGGCGGGCTTTCTTGCGGGAAAAACAAACCATCGAACTGCGCGAAACGCCCAAACAAACCAAAACAACCAGATCGAGCCGCAGCACAAAAAGAGTGAGCAGTGCGTTAAAAACTGACCAAGATAAAAGCCTTTATGATTTGCTAAAAGCCGCCAGAGGTGAAATTGCTAAAGCCAAAAAATTACCAGCATATGTTATTTTTCATGACAAAACACTGATTGAATTGGCCAGCCAAAAACCGCAAACCCCAGAAGCCATGCTGACCATAAATGGCATCGGCGAAACCAAGTTAGAGCGTTATGGGCAGGCCTTTTTAGAGATTCTATTAAATGACGCTGAACAAAACTAATCTTGTTTCAATGTCAAACCAGTTTCAGTGTCGAAGAAATGTATTTCTTCTTGCGGGGCGGTTAATTTTACCATTTCGCCGGTTTTTGGCGGGGTATAGCCAGGTACGTGAGCGATCACATTGGCATAGCCGAGGTCGACATAAATCAGTGCTTCGGCACCTAGTGGTTCGACAATTGTTATTTTGCCTTCAAACAACACCTCATCACCATCTGCTGCCAAAGTGAGTGCGTTGGGGCGAATGCCGATGGTTATGTTGCCAGAATTTTGGGTTTTGTTGGTTGGCAGAAACTTTAGCATAGGGCCATTGTCGATCTGCACGCCTGTTTTGAGCAGTTTGCCTGTGAGCATATTCATTGAAGGCGCGCCGATAAATTGCGCTACGAATATGTTTTTTGGGTGTTGGTAAACTTCTGACGGGGTGCCGACTTGCTGAATGTGACCATCTTTCATAATCACAATTCTATCGGCCAAAGTCATAGCTTCGACTTGGTCATGGGTCACGAAAATTATGGTCGTGCCAACGTCTTGGTGTAGCTTTTTGATTTCCAAGCGCATTTGCGTGCGCAATTGAGCATCGAGGTTAGACAATGGCTCATCGAATAAAAACACCGATGGATCACGCACCATGGCGCGGCCAATGGCTACCCGTTGGCGCTGACCGCCCGACAATTGCACAGGGCGGCGCTCAAGCAGCTCAGTCATGCTTAAAATTTCGGCCACTTCATCTATGCGTTTCTCGCGGTCGGCTTTTGATAGCTTAGATGTGCGCAGGCCAAAGCCGATATTTTTGCGCACCGACATGTGCGGGTATATCGCATAATTTTGAAACACCATAGCAATGTTGCGCTCTTTAGGCTCGAGATTATTGACCACTTGGCCGCCGATTAGAATGTCGCCCGATGTGGCTTCTTCCAGCCCAGCAAGCAAGCGTAAAGTGGTGGATTTACCGCAACCAGAAGGCCCAACAAATACAATAAATTCGCCATTTTCGACCACCAAATCTATGCCATGCAGCACTTCGGTTTTGCCAAATGATTTTGTGAGATTTTTAAGTTCCACACTTGCCATGAGTTACTCCTGTTCATTCTTTAACACAGAAAACAGCTTTAAACGCTTGTTTTCAGATTCTAATTTATGTTGCTGGTTGGCGGTTGTTTGTTGTTCAAACTCTGCCATTGTTGCCCTATAGCTGGCCAATGCAATTTGCATTGGCGCAGCTGCAGGCCCGCCGAAACGATCTCTTACATTGATAAAATTCTCTGCCGAAACCACTTGTACAAACTCGGTTTCTGTCATCTTTGGTTTGTGCCCTGTTTCGGTTTCAAACACGTGAACAAAAGCATCATGCCCGCTTGCCAATGGTTGTTGTTTGGCAATCACCGACTGCGATGTTATGGCGGCAACCTCGTGCGCTTGGCGGAAGGAAAGCCCCTCGCCTCTCACCAATTGATCGGCCAATTCAGTCACTGTGATGCAGCTTTTATCGGTATTGTCGCTGACGGCTTGCGCGTTAATCGACAATGCAGGGATGAAAGCTGCGAGTAATTTCAGCACGCGATTACCAGTTTCAAACGCGCCATAACCAGCTTGTTGAACCTCGCCCTCGCTGTCATTCATATCGGTAAATGGCGTGTTGTGCATGATGTTGACCATGGTGTCGCAGCGGCCGACAGTGATGGATGATAGCAGACGCAAATGCTCTATCGGCACTGGGTTGCGCTTTTGGGGCATAATGGAGGAAATTTGCACGAAGCTATTGGGCACATAGAGCTGCTGCACTTCAAAGCTCGACCAAAATTGGCAATCTTGCACCAAACGGCCTAAATGCAGGAATGTGAGCTTGATGGCAGAATAAAGCGCGGTGACATAATCCACCGCCGCAATGCAGGAATATGAATTTTGCAGTGGGGCTTTAAAGCCTAACAATTCGGCCATTTGATGGCGGTCAATTGGAAAGCCCGATGTGGTGATGGCCGCAGCGCCCATTGGGCATTTTTCTAAGCCTTTACGGGCGGCGTGTAAGCGTTCAATATCGCGCAATAACACTTCAATTGCGGCGCTTAAATAGTGGCCGAATGTGCTTGGTTGTGCGGGTTGGCCGTGGGTATAAGCCACAATTAAAGTGGCTTTTTCGCGTTCGGCTGTGTCGATCATCGCGTTCGCCAAAGCTTGGGTCAAACCGAGCATTTCATCTAAACGTGCGGTCAGCACGGTTTTGAACACCGTGTGATCCATATCATTACGACTGCGGGCGGTGTGCAATGCCCCTGCCAAATCTGCACCAATGCGCTTTTTCAGTTCGGCTTCGACTAAAAAGAAATAATCTTCATATTCGCCCGTATATTCAAGCGTGGATATATCCAAATTCTCATCAATATCCACCAAAGCTGTAGCAATGGCGATAGCTTGATCTGTAGTGATGATTTTAGTTTCGGCCAGCATGACCAAATGTGCTTGATTTATAGCACGAACAGCCTCGACAAAATGAGCCTTTGCGCCATTAAATAACGGCGCAAGCACAGTGTCTTTATAGGCAGGATCGGGAAATATTGTATTGTCTATCATTTTTCCCTCTACCCTTTAAGACCAGTCATCACCACACCACGGATGATGTAACGTTGGAATACCAAGAAAACCACAAGAGTTGGAATGGTGGCTAAAGCAGCGCCCGTCATAATCAACTCCCACTCGACACTTTGCTCGACACTGAATGTGGTCAGACCTACTGGCAGGGTGTAAAGCACGGGGTCATTGGTCACAATGAGTGGCCAAATGAAGGCTGTCCAATTGCCAAGGAAAACAAAAATAGCCAGAGCCGACAAAGCCGGCGTGACCAACGGCATGGCGACACTCCACCAAATTTGAAACTCATTTAGGCCATCAATACGTGCGGCTTCCAAAAACTCATCTGGCACGCTTTCGAAAAACTGCTTCATTAAAAATGTGCCAAAAGCGGTCATCATACCGGGGAACATAATGCCCCAATATGAGTTTATCCAGCCAAAATCAACCGCCATGGTATACCACGGAATGATCAACATTTCAGTGGGTATCATTAAGGTCGAGAGAATGGCAATGAAAACAAATGTTTTGCCTTTAAATTCGAACTTGCATAAAGTGTAGCCGACCAAGCTGTCGAATATGACTGAGCTTATGGTGGTGCAAATTGCTACAATTGCCGAATTGCCAAACCAAGTGAAAAAGCGGCCATCTTCTAACACATAGACGTAATTATCTAGCGTTGGTTCATCGGGTATAATTTGCAGGTTATATATTTCGTGCGGCCATTTAAACGAGGTGGATAGCAAATAAATAATCGGCATAATCATTAAAATGCCGCCCATAAATAACAATGTCCAACGGATGACGCTCGCAGGTTTTAGGCTGTTTTTATAAGCGTAAGTTGAGCCTCGGCCGAGTGAAGCTTGTGAGGCTTTAAATTTTGTTCGGCTCATGTGCGCTCCCTCATAACATATAGCTGTAGCAGGCTCACTAAGAGCAAAATAGTAAATAACACAACGGTTTGCGCCGCGGCATAGCCCATATCGAAGGCGTTAAATGCGGTGTCATATATCATTAAAACCAAGGGTTTTGTCGAATTAAGCGGCCCGCCTGGATCGTTGGTGGTCATGTTAAACACTTGATCGAAAATCCGTAAGAAGCCAATGGATGAAAATACCACCAAAAATACTAATGTCGGCTTGAGCAGCGGAATGGTTATTTCTCTGAGCACAGTCCACGGGCCAACGCCGTCTATTTGCGCGGCTTCATAATAAGATTGGGGAATGGCGCGTAAACCTGCCATGAATATAATGATTTGAAAGCCCAAGCCTGCCCAAATGGCAGGGGCTAAAACTGATGGTAGCGCCGAGAAAGTCGACTTTAAAAATGGCAATTGCGATATGCCTATACTTGCCAAGAAATTGTTAAACAGGCCAACGGGTACAGGTTGGTAAAACCAGCGCCATAGCCATGCCATAGCTACAGCCGAGGTCATAAACGGAATGAAATACATGGCGCGAATGGTGGCATGTAAAAAGCTCACTTTATCGAGGTGATAAGCGATGATGAAAGAGATAAGCAGGCTGACGGGTGTGCCTAAGAGTAGATAGATAAATGTATTGTTGAAGACTTTCCAAAATACAGGGTCGGCAACGAGTTTTTCGTAATTTTCTAGGCCAATCCATGTTTTGCTGCCCAGTAAGTTCCAATCTTGAAACGACAATAAAACCGAACCGAATGTGGGGTAAAAACGTATCACCACATAAAATAAGACGGGCAAAGCTAAGAAAGTCCATGCCCATACGACTTGCTTTTGCTTAATAGATAATTTTCGATACCAATTCATGCTGATTTCCAAAAAAATAAAGCGATGCACACTCACTAAATTTCGCGTGCATCGCTCTAAAAATTATATCCTATTTATAATATTCGTTTAGGATTTTTTGTTCAGCTTCTGCGGCAACAGCCACAGCGTCAGCAGGTGATTGGTCTTCAAGCAAAATACGTTGCATGGCATCCATAATCACTTGACGTTGACCAGACTCGTTGGCAAAAATTGTGGTTTTTGCATAGCCTAGACCATTGATAAATGGACCAAACACTGGATCAGCTTTATTGGCATCAGTTAATGCAGCTGAAGGTTTGGCAGGTAATTCACCCACAGTGTCTAACCAAATTTGCATGGCTTCATCTGAAGTCACAAAGGCCAAGAATTTAAGCGCAGCGGCTTTTTTCTCGCCTGTGGCTTTAGATGTGATGCCGTTTACCCAATAGCTAGAATAGTTGGATTTCATGCCATCTGGCCCCGCAGGAAGTTCTGCAACACCCCATTTTAGGCCACGCGTGCTTTTAAGCGCACCGATGCGGAATGAACCATCAATATGCATACCCGCACGACCAGCTTTAAACGCGGCTTGTCCCTCGTCCATAAAGCCAGCTTGGGTGACCTCATGTAAAGTTTCAAGTTCTGAATACCATTTTAGTGCCGCAGCGCCAGCTTCATCGTTATAATTGACGGTTTTATAATCGTCTTTATAAGGGTCACCACCAAATTGGCGGGTCAACACTTCACGCCACCAATGGTGATCTTGAGCGTTCATGCCTGTGGTGATACCGACTTGCGTAATGTTACCCGCAGCGTCTTTTTTGGTGAGTTTTTTAGCAATTTCGACCAATTCATCTAAAGTTTTTGGTGGCCCATCAATGCCAGCTTCTTCAAAAAGCCTGGTATTGTAGAATAGAGCTAATGAACGCACAGCGGTTGGCAATGCCATATAAGCGCCGTCTTTTTTCATGGCTTGCACCATGGGGAAGAATTCTTTCTCAATCATTGCTGGTGGGAAAGCATCTGTCGGTAGCGGCGTGATAAGCTTGGCTTCGACATAATCGTTCAACCAACCATAAAACAGCTGCACAACATCTGGGCCTTGGCCTGATGGGATGGCAGCGGCCACTTTTGTGCGATAATCAGCATAAGGGAATGTTGTATGCTTAACGGTAATGTCTGGGTTTTCAGCTTCAAATTTTTCGATCAACGTGTCAATGGCTGTCACGCGTGCTTCATAAAAATACTGCCAATATTCGATTTCTACAGCTTGAGCAAAACCTGCACTTAAGGCCATTACAGCCCCCGCAGTTGCGCCAATTATCGTTTTCTTCCAAGATTTCATTTTACATCCTCCACTATGTATATGGTTTACAAGAACAATTATTTACAAATTTCAATGCCCTAATTTTCTCATTTTTTGAATATTTTCTAGGGTCTGCAAAACATAGTGTTGACCAAACCACAAAATTAATCAATACTTAATTCAAATAACTTGAATAAACATTAACTTTATAAATTTTAGGCATCCCGTTGAAAGACATAAAACTTCACCCCATTGGTGGCAATGCAGGCCGCAACCGAACTCACAACCGACGCGTGGTGCTGGACTATGTGCGCGCCAATGAGCCAACTGGCCGAGCCGAAATTGCCAAAAGCTGTGGATTGAGCTTTCAGGCGGTGTCAAATATCATCGAAGCGCTTGAAACTGAGGGGTTGCTGGTGGCTGTTGGCCATAAGACCGGAGTGCGCGGCCAACCTGCAGCGCAATATAAATTTAACCCCAAAAGTGCTTTTGCGATTGGGATCGAATTACGCCCCAATTCCTTAATCTGCGCCACTTTAAACCTAAAAGGTGATTGTATTTACCGCGAGAGGTTGAGCCTTGAAGATAGCTCGCCCGATAAAGCCGTTCCTGAAGTGTGTGATATGGTCGACCGCGCGATTGCCCATTGCAAACGCAGCCGTGCCCAACTTTTGGGCGTAGGCGTGGTGATGCCAGGGCCATTTGGCGCGGCTGATATGGCCGATATGAATGCCGCTATTTTGCCCGATTGGGAGAGCATTGACATAAAAGCGGTATTCGAGGCGGCGCTAGAATGCCCCGTCATTGCCGAAAATGACGCCACAGCGGCGGCCATTTCGGAACGCGTCGCAGGCGTTGCAAGGTCGATGGATACATTCTGTTTTTTATATTTTGGGGCTGGTTTAGGGCTTGGGGTGATTACCAATGGGCACGCGCAAAACGGGGCTTATGGCAATTTTGGCGAAATTGGACATATTGTCACTCAAGTGGGTGGCACCAAATGCAGTTGTGGCAATGAAGGCTGTTTAGAGACCTATGTGAGCCGCTTGTCGGTGCAGAAATTTATGGCAAATCGCGGGATAGACATTCCTGATGCTGACACTTTAACAATGCTTTTGGAGCAAAATAATGCGGCACTCATCGAGTGGATTGACATCGCTGCCAAACATTTATCGCAAGCCATCGGCATTTTAGAAAATATATTTGACCCTGAAACCATTGTGTTTGGCGGGGCGATGCCCGATAGTGTCACTGATGCGCTGATCAGCCGCTTACAATTGCCACAAGGCTCGGTTGCCAATCGCAAAGACCGTAAAATAGACCGCGTTATGCGCGGCGCATCGGGGCATTATACCGCTGCTATTGGCGGTGCATCAATGATTATCCACCAAATTACCACGCCATCTATGGCTTTATATTCTTAAAATAAACTGAGTAAAAACATGACTTTATCTGATATTAACAAATTAAAAGCTCAACAAAGTAAACCACGCGCTGTCGAGATTTGGAAAGCCTTGCAAGCGTTACGCTCTTGTGTTTCATTTATGAATACGGGCGCTCACCCAGATGATGAAACCACCAGCATGCTTGCCGCCATTGGCATGCGCGATGGGGTGAAATTATCACAGGCTTGCTCGACCCGCGGTGAAGGCGGGCAAAACAATATCGGCAATGAAATTACCAAAGATTTAGGCGTGGTGCGCACCCGTGAAATGGAGCGTAGCGCCGAAGTGATTAACATGACGCATTATTGGTTGTCTGAAAGCCCTGATGATACAATTTTTGATTTTGGATTTTCAAAATCGGGCGACGAAACTCTGGACAAATGGGGTGAAGAACGCACTTTAGAGCGGTTCGTGCATATTATACGCCGTGAAAAGCCAGACATTATCTGCCCAACATTTTTGGATATTTCAGGCCAACATGGGCATCATCAAGCCATGACCCGCGCGGCATTTAAGGCGGTGATTTTGGCGGCTGATAAAACCGCATTTCCCGAACAAGATTTTAGTGTGTGGCAGGTGAAAAAAATCTATTTGCCTGCATGGTCTGGCGCCGGTGATGCTTATGATGATGACGTGCCACCACCGCCTAAAACTGTTGAAATTAACGCCACAGGCGCTGACCCTGTCACGGGTATAGACTATGCGCAAACCGCGCAATATTCGCGGCATTTCCACGCCACGCAAGGCATGGGACGCTGGGTTGAGGCGGGGCAAGATAATGTATGGCCGCTTAATTTGGCGTGGTCGGTAGATGGCAAAAATACTGATGAGGCATCGATTTTTGACAACTTGCCTAGAACGCTTGGTGATCTCGCTGCTTATGTCGATGTGTCAGGCATGGCTGCGCCGCTATCGGCCGCGCAAGGCGCGATTGATGATGCCATTGCGGCATGGCCCAACTATGGTTTGATTGCAAAAAAAACCGCGCAGGCTATTGAAAATATTATCCAAGCACAAGCCCAATGCCCCGACAGTGCTTTGGCTGAAACTTACCATAGATTGAATGACAAAAAACGGCAGTTGACCCGCGTTTTGGCATTGGCGCATGGGGTGAATGTGCGGGTTTCATTGTCTGAAAACCAAGTGCGTGCAGGCGGTGATTTTGTGCTGACCGTTCATAATAACACGCCTGAATTGGATTTAAGCATCAGCGTGAAATTGCCCGATGATTGGGAGACCAGCGAATGGCTGGACATGAGTTGCGAGATTTATGTGCCAAAAGATGCCGCGCCAAGCAACCCCTACCCCGACACTTATTATCCAGACCGTGCCAACCAAGATTTACAAGTGATTTTAACGTGGCAAGAAGGTGACCAATTAATTTCGATGAATATCGACCCTGAGGAAAGATTATTGGTTTTTCCAACTCACTCGGCGGTGTTGAGCCAAACCGAGGCGGTGTTGAATTTAGCAAGCCCGAGCGAAATAAAATTAAATGTCAGCGATATTTTTCCTCATGATGCCAAGGCTGAGTTTGAGATTGGCGATGGATGGGATTCAAGCTTTGAAAATGGTGAGTTGACTCTGCGAGCAACTGGTGCGCTGAAAGCTGGTTTATATGAAATTCCACTGTCGTTAAATGGGCAGGCTGCACAAACCATAAAGCAGACAAATTACGAGCATACGGGGGCGACAAATCGTTGTGTGCCTGCTGTGCTGAAAATTCGGGTTATGAACATCAACATGCCCAACGGCCGCATTGCTTATATCGGCGGCGGTAGTGATCGGGTTGATTTTTGGCTGCATAAAATGGGGGTGCAGGTTGATAGCCTGAACGCAGATGACGTGGCGAATGTTGATTTTAGCCAATATGATAGCATTCTTGTGGGTATATTTGCTTTTCGCACCTGTACATCGCTTGAAAATCGCTTGAATAATTTGCATCAATGGGTTGAGAATGGCGGCAATTTGGTCACCTTATATCATCGCCCATGGGACAATTGGGATGCTGAAAATACCGCGCCTGCATTTTTGCAAATTGGCAAACCATCTTTAAGATGGCGGGTTACGGATGAAAATGCGACTGTGACGCATTTGGTGCCAGACCACCCACTGATGAACATTCCGAACAAAATTGGTGATGCCGATTGGGCAGGCTGGAACAAAGAACGCGGCCTGTATTTTGCCGCTAAATGGGATGATAAATATATACCATTGCTTGAAATGACTGACCCTGATGAAGACCCACATCAAGGCATTATGCTGAGCGCTCAAATTGGCAAAGGACGGCATACGCATACCAGCCTTATATTGCATCATCAGGTTGAATATTTGGTACCGGGGGCTTTTAGATTGTTGGCAAACCTGCTGAATGCATGATTTTTCCAGATTGATAGAGTGTTTAATTCATCATCATTAGAGAGGATATTATAATGCTGCGTGGCATAAACCCAATATTATCGCCCGACCTGTTATATATATTACGTGCCATGGGGCATGGTGATGAAATTGTCATTGCTGATGCTAATTTTCCAGCACAAAGCCTTGGCCCGCGCGTGGTGCGGCTTGATGGGTTGAGCGCGACTGAAGCGCTGAGCGCAATTTTGAGCCTTATGCCGCTAGATGATTTTACCAAAACACCCGTTTTTAGCATGCAGGTGGTGGGTGATATTGATGCTGTGCCAGAGGCGGTGAAAGAATTTCAGCAGATTATTAATGATGAAGCTGACAATCCAGCAACACTCGCTTCGTTAGAACGTTATGCTTTTTATGACCGCGCTAAGGCTGCATTTGCCGTGGTGCAAACAGGCGAAACGCGGTTATATGGTAATATTTTACTTAAAAAAGGCGTGGTGAGGTGAGGTGAAGGGATCCCATCATTATATTGTGTAAAAAGAAAAATTTAAGACTAAAGTATAAGCTGGTAATAATACTCAAAAATTACATAATAACTTTGTACAATCAAAAACATATAATTCTATGTGTGGCAATATCAAGCCAATATATCCTGAAAAATCAACAGTTAAAGTGGTTAATTCTGCCCATATTTATCTAACTAGTCTCATTCAAAAGTCAAATGCCGACGCATATACATGTGATTAAAACTTGTCTAATGTGATTAAAACTTGTCTAATGTTACAAAACATTCACATAAGGCAATTAAAAGGCGGTTATAAAAAACAATCAAATAACAAAAAAAAGAGGGAAAAAAATGAAAAGAATATTTATGTCAGGCGTTGCCTTTGTTGCGCTGAGCAGCGCAGCATTTGCGGCTTGCCCTGCTGTCACAGTTAGTGACGATATGGGCATTGTGGGTGCGTACCCACAACAATTCGAGCTTGCCGAGTTCGAAAAACTAGCCAATTGTACACTAGAATTTGCAGGCAACCCTGCAGCGGCCGATTTTAATGCCCGCATTCAAGGCAATGGCGATTTGCCAACATTGGCCGATCGTTTACCAGCCGAACCACTTGTGGTCGCACCATATGATTCAATTGGTACTTATGGCGGCACGCTAGATATGCTGTCTAATGCCAACGAATCTGGCACGACTGATCTTATGTCTGTTCGCCATGTTAACTTAGTGCGTTATTCAGATGACCTTGAAACCATTGTGCCCAACGTTGCCAAAAGCTGGGAATGGAATGATGATTTCACGCAACTGACTTTCAATTTACGCAAAGGCCATAAATGGTCAGATGGCGCCGATTTCACTGCTGATGACGTAAAGTTTTGGTATGACAATCTCGCCATTGATACCAATGTGCGCGAAAAACCTAAAGATTATGTTTTGGTCGGCGGCGAGCCGATGAATGTTGTGGTGATTGATGCCCAAACCGTTCAATTTAACTTGCCTTCACCTAAGCCTGGCCTCTTGGCGCATTTTGCCCAAAGCTATGCTCAAGGTTTCCAACCTAAGCATTTCCTAGGCAAGTTCCATCCGGCTATCAATGCCGATGCGGATGCCAATGCCAAAGCCATTGGGTTTGACACAGGCTACGAAGTGATCGCTGCTTATTATGGTGGTTCTGATTGGATGGACACACCCACACCAATGCTCGCTTTCCCCACCAAAGTGGCTGGCATGCCAGCTGGTGCTGCACCAACTCTTGAATCGTTCAAAGTGATTGCTGAAAGCACTGAGGGCCGTCATTATGTGGCCAACCCTTATTTCTTCCAAGTCGATACAGCGGGCAATCAATTGCCATATATCAGCGAGCAAGACGAATTGTTTGTTGGCGCAAGCGAAGTGCGTTTGCTTAAACTGGTCAACTCAGAAGTTGATTATAAAACCCAAGCGCTGAACTTAGATTATGCTCCACTCTTGCTTGAAAACCAAGAAAAAGGCAACTTTACAGTCGAGCTAGAGCCTGAAATTTCAATGGGTACATTCGCTTTCAACGTCACATCTGCTGACGAACAAAAACGCGAAGTGTTCAATAATTTGAAATTCCGTCAAGCTATGTCTGTAGCCATTGATCGCAATCAAATCAACGAAGTGGCCTATCTTGGCCTTGGTAATCCACAACAATATACCGCCTTCTCACCATCACCATCCTTCGTCACCGAAGAAATGGAACAAGCTTACGCTCAATATGATGTTGCAACGGCCAATGCATTACTAGACGAAATTGGCTTGGTCGATAAAGATGGCGACGGTATGCGTGATTTGCCAAATGGCGATAAGCTGATCTTGAACCTACAAGTGGCGACACAAGGTATTTCCATTAAATTGGTTGAACTTGTTGGCCAAAACTGGAGAGATGTCGGCATCGATAACACAGTTAAAGAAGTGACGACTGATGAATATCGTAGTGCACAATCTGCCAACAAACTCGATGTGACTATGTATTCCAAAGGCCTACCTTTGGCAGTTATTTCGGGCAATGCCGAGCTATTCTTGCCACCATATGATACATATTTCAACCACAGAACAGCGATGTTATGGGCTGAATATATCGATACAAATGGCAGTTCTGGCGTCAAACCTCCGCAATATGCTTATGACATGATTGATGACATCAATGGTTTCCAAGCTGCGGTTATTGGTACAGATGAATCCAATAGATTGGGCGCTAAATTGGTACAAAGCGTGGTCGACAACTTGCTATTTATCGGCACAGTTAAAGCCGTGTTGCCTGTTTATCATAGCAATAATCTTAAGAACTTCCCTAAGTTTAAAGCGCAAACAGGTTCATTCCTTCGGGCTTACCCATATCGTGGTCCGCAATGGTATCTAACTGAATAGCTATCAGCTGAATATTTTACACGCATTACCGTGGGCAAATTGTTGCCCACGGTTTCTATACTATAAGTTCAGCCCCAAGAGTATTACCCCATGCTACAATTTTTAAAATTTGCAGCGATACGCGCCTTTTTGGCAATTCTGACTTTGGTTTTGGTTTCGTTCATAGTGTTTTCACTTATGGAACTTGTACCAGGCGATTGTGCAGAACGTTATGTCGCCTTTAAAAACAGCCAAGGCTCGATCATCACGCCGGCAGATATACAAGTCGAACGTGTTCGTTTGGGCTTAGATAAACCCTATGTGCAACGCTGGGGCAAATGGATTATCAATGCCTTCCAAGGCGAATTTGGCGATAGTTGCATTTTGCGTTTAAATATTTCTCAACTTTTGGGTCAAAAATTCTGGCTCAGCCTAGGCCTCTGCCTATCTGCACTTCTTCTAGCCTATGCCATTGCCATTCCAGTTGGCATCATGGCTGCTACATCAAAAAATGCAGTTTTAAATAACAGCTTACGTTTGGTCAGCTATTTAGGTTTGGCTTTGCCTAACTTTTTATTGGCACTGATGATTATGTTATTCTCGACCATATATTTTGGCGATAGTTTAACGGGTCTTTTCTCCAAAGAATTCCGAGACGCCGCGTGGTCATGGGCCCGCGTGAGGGATTTCTTGGGTCACGCTTGGTTGCCGGTGTTTATTTTAGGCTGGTCAGCCACAGCTTTTGCCATTCAAACCGTGCGGGCACTTATGTCCGACGAGATTGGCAAATTATATGTAACAGCCGCTGCCGCACGCGGTGTATCTGGCCGCAACTTGCTGATGCGCTATCCTGCGCGGCACGCTTTAAGCCCGATCATCAATAGTTTAGGTTTTGACCTTAATCGTATCTTTAACGAGCTGCCGATTGTGGCGCTGATTTTAACATTGACCGAAGCAGGCAGTTTGCTGATCGATGCCTTGGCGACCTCTAATGACCAACAGTTAGCGGGGGCGATTATCTTTATGTTGACGGCCGCGATTGTGGCCATAAATTTTGTGACCGATATAATTTTAGCTCTAACCGATCCGCGCGTAAGAAGCGGTATAATGGGGTGATGATATGACAGACACAACAACAAATACAGAAACTACATTATCGGCAAAAGATCGCAAGCTCAAAGAAGCCTATTTCACTGCCTCACAAGGCCAGCTCATTTGGCAACGCTTTAAACGCAATAAATCGGCATTATTTGGCGGTTGGGTGCTGATTATCCTTATTTTTTCAGGTATATTCGCCCCATTTTTAACGCCGTATGACCCGACCATTTCAGGCCGCAATGAGGCATATTTAAACGGCGCGCCGCAAATACCTAGCTTTTGCGATGACAATGGCTGCTCGCTGCGGCCGTTCATTTACGGCTTTGAGCGCACCCGTTCAATTAAAACCAATTTCCGTTGGGTCACTACGGTTAAAACTGATCTTGAATCACGGCTTTATGTGCAATTCTTCACCAAGGGTGTGGAATATACATATCTTAAATTCAACATTAATTTGCCCGGCGACACGCTCGATTTTACCATTCCCGGCCTAACCTTTGATACGCATTTATTTGGCGTCGATGATGGTTTTATTCATATTTTTGGCACAGATAGTACGGGCAAGGATATCTATTCGCGTACTTTAACCGCCATCAATACGTCCCTTGCGGTCGGCACAATCGGCGTGTTTATTGCCTTTGTGATGGCCTTGGTCATTGGCGGGGTTGCTGGCTATTATGGCGGCATGCTCGACAGTGTGTTGCAAATGATTACCGACACCATAAAAACCATTCCGAGCATTCCACTGTTTATGGCACTTGCGGCTTTCATTCCTGCCGAATGGAGTGCCGAGGCGCGTTTCTTGTTTATATCGATGGTGTTAGGGCTGATCGGCTGGCCAACTTTGGCACGGCGCATCCGTACCCATTTATTAACCGAGCGCGGGCAAGAATATGTGCTAGCAGCACAATTAAGTGGCGCGTCTCCCGCGCACATCATTCGCAAGCATTTATTACCAAGTTTCACCTCTTATATCATCGTCGATCTAGTGATTTCATTCCCTTATATGGTGCTATCTGAAACCGCTTTGAGCTTTATTGGCCTCGGCCTTAAAGACCCCGTCAACTCGTTGGGGGTGATGCTACAAAACGTCACCAGCACCGATGTTTTGCTAAATTATCAATGGTATTTCATCCCCGTATTTTTCTTCATCGCATTGGTTTTGGCCTTTGTATTTGTGGGCGATGGCCTGCGCGATGCTGCCGACCCGTATGGGAGTAACCATTAATGTCCAAAAAACTAATGGAAGTTAGAAATTTAAGCCTGCAATTTAAAACTGATGAGGGCTTGATCACTGCGGTTGACAATGTGTCATTCTCCATTGCGCCTGGCGAAGTGTTGGGTTTGGTGGGCGAGAGTGGCAGCGGCAAATCCGTCACCGCGAAATCATTGATGAAACTCAACCCAAGCAATGCAGTCTATGGCGACGATAGCCAAATCATTCTGCATTTAGATGGCGAAGAGCCGATTGACATCATGAAACTTCACGGCTCTAAAGAGCTAAAAGTCGCACGCGGCGGTGCGATATCGATG
>NVUH01000027.1 GCA_002401855.1 Hyphomicrobiales bacterium | reverse complement strand
CCAACCATTTCTGATGCCTGGAGAAAAGCCCAAAACCAATGAAACATATCACTATTTAAAACACTTGGAAAAAGCTAACTATGAGCAAAATCAAAACCGCCTTTAATGATCTTGAGTTAAGAGAGTCAACCAAAATTGCCGTTTTAGATATTGGTTCTAACAGCTTTCATTTAGTTGTCGCTAGAGTTATATCAGGAACCGTACAAGTCCTGCATAAAATGAAACAAAAAGTACGGTTAGCTGATGGCTTAACAAAAGACAACTGTCTATCTGATGAGGCTATTGCCAGAGGAATAGAGTCATTAGAGCTAGTAAAAGAAAGTTTAACCGGCTTTGAACCTAGCTCGGTTAGAATTGTTGCGACTTATACCTTACGTAAAGCAAAAAATGCCCACTCGTTTGTACAAAAAGCAAAAAAAGTTTTTTCATATCCTGTTGAAATAATTTCTGGCCAAGAAGAAGCTCGTCTTATATATCAAGGTGTTGCTCACACAAACACGTTAGAGAATAAGAATTTGGTTATCGATATCGGTGGCGGCTCTACGGAATTTATTATAGGGGAAAAATTTACGCCCTTACTGTTACGCAGTTTAAATATGGGCTGTGTTAGTTACTCTCAGCGTTTTTTTAAAGATGGGCTGATAAAAAAATCGCTATTTAATAAAGCGATTACCGCAGCGCAACAAGAACTAGCACTGATTGAAGACAAGTTTATTAAATTGGGATGGCAACATTGCTTAGGTACATCGGGCTCTATTGGCTGTATTAGTCAAATAATTCCACAAGATCAAAGTAACGTAACACCAATTACATTAACGCACCTAGAACAACTAATGGCTGAGGCTATTGCGGCAAAGTCGGTAGATAACCTTATTATCGCTGAATGTAAAGAAGACAGAAGACAAGTTTACCCCGCAGGGTTAGCCATTTTAATTGCGATATTTCGGACATTAAAAATAGCAGAGCTGACATTTACGAGTGCGGCATTAAGAGAAGGGGTAATGTATGAAATGGAAGCCTCCTTGCAGCATACAGACATACGAGAACGTTCAGCGCAAAGTTTAGCAACTCGATACGACGTTGATACTTGCCAAGCCAACTTGGTTTTAACAACGAGCTTAGCATTATACAAACAAGTAAAAAACCCTTGGAAATTGAATGATAAAAAAATCAAACCACTTTTGTCGTGGGCGGCATTGCTGCATGAAGTGGGTTTGCACATTCACTCTAGGTGAAAAACATGAAGCTGGAAATATCTATGGTTTCTAGCCTGTTGATTGTGGGCATGATTGGCGCGGCATTTTGGCTGGCGACTGCAATTTTTGCCAAAACCTTGCAGGGTAAAGAATTAGAGAAATCCACCTTCCGTATGTTTGCTTGGTTGCAAGTGTTAACCGCGGCTGGCTTTGCGTTTAGTCATGGCTCTAACGATATTGCCAATGCCATCGGCCCGTTTGCGGCGATATTGGATATTTTACGTACAGGTGAAATTGGCTCGAGTGCCGCCGTGCCGCCGATTGCGATGATTACTTTTGGTGTGGCGTTAATCGTCGGCCTTTGGTTTATCGGCCGCGAGGTTATTTTAACTGTCGGGCATAATCTTACCAAAATGCATCCAGCCTCGGGCTTTGCCGCCGAATTGGCTGCCGCCACGGTGGTTATGGCCGCCTCAGTGCTTGGTCTGCCCGTATCCAGCACGCATATTTTGATTGGTTCAGTATTGGGTGTCGGTATGGTCAATATGGATGCCAATTGGAAATTGATGAGGCCGATTGGTTTGGCGTGGATCATCACCCTGCCAGCGGCAGCAGGCATGTCCGCCGTGTTCTTCCTTATTCTGCGTTCTATTTTCTAGGCTGCCAAGATCGCAGCGAATTAGACAGCATATTTGAAAAAGGGTGGTTGAGGTGTTTCGGTAATTATTTACCGATCACAAAACGCCCCACTTCATTGCCATTGGTGGCGCTGAGAACGATGATTAGGTTTTCTTGATTGGCCGCATCACGGACAAATACCAATATGCGGAAATTCTCATATTCGACTTGTTCAATTTTTTGGCTGGCACTCAGCTTAATGTGAAAGTCAGGGAATTTTTTGCCTTCAGGTACCGCCACCATGGTTTCGCCGCCGGTTGAGCGGGTTGATAATTTTTTGTCGCCAAAACCAACAATCAGGCCATAACCAATGGCGGCAATCATGCCAATAATGGCAATGCCCATGCCCCAAATGATCACATATAACCAAGTGGGTGGTTTTTTAACGGGTATAATTTGTTCATTTTCTTGCATTTAAACTTGCTCCAAAGACCTGCATGTGCAACATGGCGATATGGATGCACTTGTAACAGAAAATAAACATATTGGGAAACGCTTAGATGTGGTTTTGGCACAGGAATTTGATGCCTTAAGCCGCTCGCGCCTTAAAGACCTGATCAAAACTGGGCAAGTGCACATAAATGACAAACCGATCAGTAAACCCAATCACCGCATTGAAAAAGGTGATGTGATCGTTATAGAAATACCAGATTTGGTTGATCCTGACCCTGAGCCAGAAGACATTCCACTTGAGATCATCTATGAAGATGATGACCTGATCGTGATTAACAAATCGGCCGATATGGTGGTGCATCCCGCACCTGGTCATTGGTCTGGCACTTTGGTCAATGCTTTACTGCACCATTGCGGCGATAGTTTATCGGGCATTAATGGCGTCAAACGCCCAGGCATTGTGCATCGGTTGGATAAAGAAACTTCGGGTCTGATGGTGGTGGCAAAAAATGATGCTGCGCATAAAGGCCTTGCCAAACAATTTGCCGACCATGGCCGTACTAATAATTTAGAGCGCACTTATCAAGCCATCATTTGGAGCAACCCGCCCAGATCATCGGCGGTCATTGAGACCCGCATTGGCCGCTCGCCCAATAACCGCATTAAAATGGGCGTGCTTAAAAACCCGCAAGCTGGCCGTCACGCGGTGACTCATTACACCATTATCAAAGAATTGGGCAAACAAGATAAAAATGGCAGCCCCGTGGCAAGCTTGATTGAATGTCGTTTAGAAACTGGTCGTACTCATCAAATTCGTGTGCATATGGCGCATATTGGCTGCCCATTGCTTGGCGACCCACTTTATGGCATGGCGTTTCAAACCCGTGCCAATAAATTATCGAAAAATGCCCAACAAGCGCTGATCAAACTTGATCGTCAGGCGTTGCATGCCAAAATGCTGGGTTTTGATCATCCAATTAGTGGCGAGCATCTAAAATTTGAAAATGATTTACCGTATGATATGCAGAATTTAATTTCAGCCATCCAAAACCCGATTGTTGAATGATAAATCAATCTTCATCACACTACGCATTGTGTCGCACAGGCTTGTTTGAGTTTTTGGGGCTAGTTGGAGTTTGGGGTGGATTAGAATGGGTTCCAATCAGGCTGTGCTGAATATTTTAAATAACCAACATTGACACCCAATCTAGCGCCGATGCCGGTGCGTATCACGCCTAGGCTAACTTCGCCATTTTGTTGGTAAGTTACGCCCAAGCCGCCGATTACATAGGCGCTGCCGTCAACACCAGGAAAGCGGTTTATTAATTGGTTGGGGTCATTAACGCCATAAACCAATACCATGGTTTTAGAAGCATCTGCTCCGAAATCAAAACCCAAAGACGGGCCTTGCCAAAATATTTTATAGCGCGTGCCGTCTTTAAAATAAATATATCCCTCGCCATATCGCACGCCAATGACCATTGAACCAGAGGCCTCATCGCCAATGATATAAGCAGTGGGTTTGCCTAATTGGCTAAACATACCCTCAATTACAGATGCAATATTGGCGCTGGCACCGCCAAAGAATATATGGCCAGCCTCTATCACTTCGTTAGAGTGGAATTTATTTGCCTCACTGATTTGTTGGGTTTGAGGTTGGGTAAATTCAGTCGCCGCCGCGTTTATGCCACCTAAGCAAAGGGTTGCGCAAATGACAAGGCCTTTTAATAGAGAAAAGCTGGGTTTTTGTTTGATATGTTGCATGTAGACCTCGAACATTGGCTTAGATTATCAGTTATTTTACGGTGTTTATGGTTGAGAATTGGTAAAGATTAACCTTTTTTATAAGTTTGCAATCTAAGCTCAGAATGCGGGGTAAATTGAGCAGAAATAAGGCAAGCTTTCATGAAACAGGTTGCGCATAAATTAAACGTATTCTTCAAATTTTTGAGAAACATGACTATTAACGGCTTGTTTGTGGTTGTGTTTTGCGGCTCAACTGAGGTTCATGCAGTTGAAACTGTTTATTGGGTGGACAATCAGTCTGGCACGGCGATGGCGGGTTTTGATCCGATCTCGTATTTTCTGCGTGGTCAAGGTGATTCTGGTGATTATCGATACGAATATTATTGGTCTGGTGCCGTATGGCGATTTCAAAATGAAGGTAATTTAGTGGCGTTTCGTGAATATCCGCTTATTTATGCCCCACAATTTGGCGGTTACGACGCGCTAAAAATGACATCAAGTGTAAGTGTCACACCTGATCCGCGTTATGGTGAGGTCTATGGCAATAGGTTATATTTATTTCACAACAAAAAAAACCTAGATATATGGTCGACAAATAGAAAAAAATATATCAGGGCAGCGCAAGCCAGTTGGCAATCGATGCATCATTATGGATTTTTTAAGAATTTTGACGTGATTGGAATAGACCCAGATGCTGCCATGGGGGCAAATAAACCACTCACTGAAAAGCAAAAAGTGCTTGAAAAAATGGATGAGTTGGATCGCCAGAATGTGAAATCGGCACCTAGAAGTGGCTTGGATCACGATGATTGGGAAAGCGCTTTGGATCAGAATGAACAATAGATGGTTTTATGCATAGGCAATGAAATTGCCATTGCGAAACTCATTTTTCTGGTCACCATAAGTGAAGTCATCACCATTATCGGTTTTAATATAACCGCCTGCAGCACTTAATATAGCATGGCCTGCGGCAATGTCCCACTCCATAGTGGGGCCAAAGCGGGGGTAAATATCAGCTTCACCCGCAGCAAGTAAACATAGTTTTAACGATGAACCAATATTGACAATTTCTACTTCATCATGTTGGTTGCGTAAATCCTCGATATAAGCCTCGGTCTGGGCATTAATGTGCGAGCGGCTGGCTAAAATTTTGAATGGTATATTGGGTATATTGGCAGTAGATATATCTTTTTGGCTGAGTGGTTTACTCAAATCAAATTCATTGTTTAACTCAAACAGCTGCGCATAGTTTTGTTCCACATCAGCTACATATAATTGGTTTAATGTCGGCGCGAAGATGATGCCGATTATAGGTTTGTGGTTTTTAATCAAAGCAATGTTGACGGTAAATTCACCGCGTTTATGAATGAATTCTTTGGTGCCATCTAACGGATCGACCAAATAAAAACTTTCATTGGCATTGCTTGATAATTTAGGCAAAGCCCCTTCAGCGGCCATTTCTTCGGCAATGATTGCAATGTTGGGGGTGATGCGCTTTAGGCCCGCCACAATAATCTCTTCGGCCAATCTGTCAGCTTCGGTCACCGGGCTGGTGTCTTGCTTGGTATCGACTTTAAAGTCTTTTACATATATCTGCATGATTTTCCGGCCCGCTATGAGGGCAAGCTCAGATAATTGCTGAAGATATTGGTCCATTACAATTCCTTGATTGGGTAATATATCTATCTTAATATAGGGTTACAAAAAAAAATCAATTTGTTACGACCTTAGAAGTATTTTGTTAAGTATTTTTCTATTAAATGTCCTCATGTATTCAATGAGGAGGCCGTAATGAGCCAAACAAATTTAAGCGAGTTAGAACTTGCCGCGCTATTATGTAGTCGTGTGTGTCACGATGTGATTAGTCCTGTTGGGGCTATTGCTAATGGTTTAGAAGTGTTAGAAGATGAAAAAGATGAGCAAATGAAAGAATTTGCGATGAATCTCATCAAAAAATCTGCACTGCAAGCGTCAGCTAAATTGCAATTTGCTCGTTTGGCATTTGGTGCGGCAGGTAGCGCGGGCGCGCATATTGATTTAATGGATGCAAAATATGTATCCGAATCCTTTATAGATAAAGACAAAGTGAGCTTAACTTGGCAAGCCCCCGTGGCGACTATGGCCAAGAATAAAGTTAAATTATTGTTAAATTTACTGCTGATCGCGCTGACAACTATTCCACGTGGCGGCTCTATTGATGTGTCGGTTGATGATGATGTCGAAAATGCGGCCTTTTTGTTAAAGGCAAGCGGCAAAGCGGCAAAAATAGCTACTAATATGAATAATTTACTGAACGCTGATGTGGATGCGGAAAGTATAGATGCCCGAGATGTACAAGTTTATTATGCGGGCTTGATTGCGCGTGAGGTAGATATGGATGTTATTTTGGACATTGATGGTGAAGATGTCACCATTGGAGCGGTTGCAAAAGAATAGTTAGTTTAAGATATTTAGTTATTTGATTGTAATTATTAAGTAAAACCCAGAAGATAAAAGAGGGATATAGGCGGAAGACGGGGGATGTTCGAATAGAAAGATAAAATTATTCACGTTTAAGTAGTTGATTTTTAAAGTGAATAGTTAAAACTATGAGTTTATTGTATCATTTTGGTATTAGTCAATTCAAAATTAACCCTTTCATCGCACACTTAAGCCTTAAAACCAATATCGTTAAGTATAAGGTGCGGATGCAATATGGATGATCTACTAAGTGAATTTTTAACTGAAACAGTTGAAAGCCTCGACGTTGTCGACGTTGAATTGGTAAAATTTGAAAAAGACCCTAACAATCAAGATATATTGGGTAATATTTTTCGATTGGTTCATACCATTAAGGGCACTTGTGGCTTTTTAGGCTTGCCGCGGCTTGAAGCGTTGGCACATGCCGGCGAAACCTTGATGGGTAAATATCGTGATGGCGCGCCAGTGACCACTGACGGTGTGACGATCATTCTAAAATCATTAGATGCTATTAAAGATATTTTGGCCGAGCTGGCTGAAAATGAAGTTGAGCCACAAGGTAATGATGACGGTCTTATTGCACAATTACATGTGTTATCTGAAGGAAAAACTTTAGATGATGCAAATGGTGTTGCCGCCAGTGCGCCTGCCAAAGTTGAAGAAGCTGCCGCGCCTGTCAGCGATGATGGCGAGCGTGATGATAGTTCAGCGATTAAAATTGTAGAGCGCGAGCTTAAACCAGGTGAAGTGACACTTGATGATTTAGAAGCGGCTTTCAATTCTGCCCCAGGGCCAGAGGATGAAGCTGAAGCCGCCGCAGAGCCAGAAGCGGCTGCTGCGCCTGAACCCGCTGCACCAAAAGCTGCTGATGAAGGCAATCTGAAGCGCGACAAAGCACTGCAACCGCAATCCATTCGGGTGAATGTAGATACGCTTGAGCAATTGATGACTATGGTTAGTGAATTGGTGCTGACACGTAACCAATTGCTAGAAATTTTGCGCCGTCAAGATGACAATGAATTTAAAGTGCCCTTGCAACGCTTGTCTAATGTAACCGCTGAGTTGCAAGAAGGCGTTATGAAAACCCGCATGCAACCGATTGGCAATGCATGGCAGAAATTACCACGTATCATTCGTGATCTGTCCAATGATTTGGATAAGAAAATTGATTTAGAAATGATTGGCGCAGAAACTGAGCTTGATCGCCAAGTTTTAGAAATGATCAAAGATCCACTCACTCATATGGTGCGTAACTCTGCCGATCATGGTTTAGAAACCACAGCAGAACGGATTAAAGCGGGCAAAAGTGAAGTTGGTAAAGTTAAACTAAGCGCTTATCATGAAGGTGGTCACATCATCATCGAAATTTCTGATGATGGCCGTGGGTTAAACACTCCCAAAATTAAAGAAAAAATTCTAAAAAACAAATTGGCCACTCCAGATGAGTTGTCGAAAATGACTGAAAACCAAATCCACAAATTTGTTTTTGCGGCAGGTTTCTCTACCGCAGATGTGGTGACTTCGGTTTCTGGCCGTGGTGTGGGCATGGATGTGGTGCGTACCAATATCGAGCTTATTGGTGGTAATGTTGATCTGGTGTCTATTACTGGTAAGGGTTCAACTTTTAAAATTAAAATTCCGCTTACCTTAGCGATTGTATCAGCGCTTATTGTGGGTATTGATGATCATCGTTATGCCATTCCGCAATTGGCGGTGGTTGAGCTGGTTCGTGCGCATGGCGATAGTGAACATCGGATTGAAAAAATTAACAATAGCCGGGTGCTGCGTTTGCGTAACAAATTACTACCTTTGGTGCGGTTGAGTGACATTCTAGAGCTAGAAACCCCCGCACCAGTTATTGAAGAAGATGAAGATGGTAACGTCATTCCTATTGACACTAGCTTGGATGAAAACGGCTTTATTGTCGTCATTCAGGTCGGTCCGCAAACCTTTGGTATTGTGGTGGATAAGGTGTATGACACTGAAGAGATTGTGGTCAAACCAAAATCCAGCCTGTTACGCAATATTGATATGTTCTCAGGCAATACCATTCTTGGTGATGGTAGCGTGATTATGATTATTGATCCGAACGGCATGGCTTCTCAAATCTCTAATGATGTTGGCAGTGATAGCACTGAGGATGAAGAGAATGAGCAAAGCGATAAAGACAAATTTGCAAATCAAACGACTTCGCTGCTGTTATTTAAAGCGGGAACTGATGAACCAAAAGCTGTGCCGCTTTCATTGGTCACACGTTTGGAAGAAATTAGTGTCAGCGATATTGAGCCTTCTGCAGGACGTGATCTGGTACAATATCGCGGTCAATTGATGCCATTGCTTTATATGGAAGGTCACGAGAAAATGAAAGAGTCTGGTCGTCAGCCGGTCTTGGTTTTCTCAGATGATGATCGGTCTATGGGGCTTGTGGTTGATGAGATTTTGGACATTATCGACACCAATTTGAACATCGAAATTAATGTGCCGCAACCAGGTGTATTGGGCAGTGCCCTAATCCGTGGTCAAGCAACCGAAATTATGGATGTGGGTTATTATTTGCCGCAAGCCTTTGATGATTGGTTTGAACGCCGTGAACAAGGCGAGAGCTTTAGACAAAAACGCCTATTGTTGGTAGATGACAGTGCATTCTTTAGAAACATGCTGTCGCCCGTATTGTCAGCAGCAGGTTATGATGTTGTGACGGCAATCGACCCGATTGAAGCACTGAAATTGCTGCGTGATGACCCGTCACTATTTGACATTGTGGTCAGTGATATTGAAATGCCGAACATGGATGGTTTTGAATTTGCAGAAACCTTGAATAGAGATGATAAATTGAAGCAATTGCCAATCGTGGCTTTGTCTTCACACATTTCACCAGGTGCCATAGAACGTGGCCGTGAGGTTGGCTTCTATGATTATGTAGCCAAGTTTGACCGTGAAGGTTTGGTTACTGCACTTAAAGAAACATTGGAAACTGAAGGAGAAGCTGCATGAGTGACGAAGCGAACGACAACGGAGCTGAAGAATATATCACTGTAGTGATTGCGGGGCAATTGTTTGGCCTGCCTATCTTGGAAGTTCAAGATGTATTTATGCCAGAAACCATTACATCTGTGCCGTTGGCGGCCAACGAAATTGAAGGCGTGCTGAATTTGCGTGGCCGGATTGTGACTGCCATTAATATGCGTCGGCGTCTTGGGGTCGAAGCGGCCAAACAAGGTCAGGAAATAATGGCTGTCGGCATTGAATATAAAGAAGAATCATATGGTTTGATCATTGATGATGTGGGCGAAGTTTTGAAATTAGATATGAAGAATTTCGAAGTTAACCCAACCAATCTGGATCCAAAATGGGCGGATGTGTCAGCAGGCGTGTTTAGATTGGAAAAAGAGTTATTGGTCGTACTTGATGTTGTAAAAGTGCTTGATATTATTCATTCACAAGCTGCTTAAGAGGGTATTATGAAAAGATGTTTAGTTGTTGATGATTCAAGTGTTATTCGTAAAGTTGCGCGCCGCGTGCTCGAAGAACTTGATTTTGAAATTATAGAAGCTGAAGATGGCCAAAAAGCCTTAGATCAGTGTTTTGAAGATATGCCAGAGGCAATTTTGCTGGATTGGAACATGCCGGTCATGGACGGGTTGGAGTTTCTGATGCAATTGCGTTCGAGCAAAAATGGTGACAAACCGAAGGTTATTTTCTGTACGACTGAAAATGACATTTCACATATTGCACAAGCGGTTCAAGCGGGTGCTGATGAATATATTATGAAACCATTTGATCGTGAAATTCTTGAAAATAAATTTCACGAAGTTGGTTTAATTTAGTTTATTTGATTTCGTAAGAATCAAACGTTTGGCTTTGTTTGGCCAGATGTTGAAGGTTTAGCAGTAACTGAGCCTATCATGAATGGTATTTGAGTATACGCTTTTTTGTTTGGAGTTCCCATGAGCGTGAGTGACAAATATATGAAATCCCGCCATCAAAAGGTGCGGGTGATGATAGTCGATGACAGTGTTGTCGTGCGCGGCTTGTTTAGCAAGTGGCTGGGAGGCCTGGCTGACATCGAGGTGATTGCTGTGCATCGTAACGGCAAATTGGCGGTTGATAATATTGCCAAAGATAAGCCTGATGTGGTGTTGCTTGACATTGAAATGCCGGTCATGGATGGCATCACAGCGTTGCCATTATTGCTTAAAAATTATCCCGATACTAAAATTGTCATTTCTTCAACCCTGACCACGCGCAATGCTGAGATCAGTCTCAGAGCTATGGCTTTGGGTGCGGTTGATTATGTGGCCAAGCCACAAGGCGTGGGCGGGCTTTCAGGTGCGCCTGAATTTAAAGCCGAGTTGATTCAAAAAATTAGGGTGTTTGGTGGGGTGGTTGACCCTGTTCATGCGGGCGGTGCTGGTACGGCAAGTTTTAAAGCCACTCGCGCGGTGCGTCCTGTGATTGGCTCGGCAGGCGTCTCAAGAGCCCGCATTACATCTTCAGGGTCTTCTGTGCTTAATAGAGGGGTTGCTTCGGCCCCTGGGCGTGATGATCGGGTGATGAGGGCGGCTAAAGTGGCGCCATCGATAGTTGGGCGGGCGAAACCCAGTGGAGCCGCCGCTAAAATGCACCCCATTTCGACAAGTTTGCCCAAAGCTATAGTGGTGGGGTCAAGCACAGGTGGGCCACCAGCGCTGATTGAATTGACCAAATCGATTACTAAAGATGTTGATCACATTCCGATTTTTATCACTCAGCATATGCCAGCTAGTTTTACTAAAATTTTGGCACAGCATATTGCCAAGGCCACGGGCCGTGAATGCAAAGAAGCTGAAAATGGCGAAGCGGTTAAAAATGGCACTATTTATGTTGCGCCAGGTGGTAAACATATGAGCCTGACAGGCACCGGCTTTAGTGTGAAAATTAAATTAGACGATGGGCCACAGATAAATTTCTGTAAACCATCGGTTGATCCTTTATTTATAACAGCGGCGACTATTTATAAGAAATCGCTTTTGTCAGTTATCCTTACAGGTATGGGTAATGACGGCACGCCAGGTGCTGGACAAGTTATAAATCAGGGTGGCACAGTGCTTGTGCAAGATGAAAAAACTAGTGTTGTTTGGGGGATGCCGGGTTCGGCTGTACATGCTGGTGTGGTGAGTGAGGTGCTGCCACTGACAAAAATTGGCCCCAAAGTATCAAATATTGTTCGAGGTAAAATGTAATGAGTATTGACAGTCGTGATTTTGAATATTTACGTGACTTTTTAATGAAGAGCTCTGGCCTGGTGGTTAAACCAGAAAAAGAGTATTTGCTTAAAAGCCGCTTAGAGCCGCTTGTTCGTTCGAAAGGGATGGCCTCTATTTCTGAGCTGGTGTCAAAAATGAAAGCACCATCTGCGCGTGATTTACAAAATACTGTAACCGATGCGATGACCACCAATGAGTCATTATTTTTCCGTGACAAATCGCCGTTTGAGCATTTAGACGATATTATGTTGCCTTATTTGTTGGAAGCGCGCAAAACTAGGCGCAAGGTACGTATTTGGTGCGCGGCTTCATCAACAGGTCAAGAGCCTTATTCTGTTGCGATGTCACTTAAAGAGCAAGCCGTTAAAGTGGCGGGCTGGAATTTCGAAATTATCGGCACAGATATTTCAAAAACTGTTTTGGCCAAAGCCAGTGCGGGCGAATATACGCAATTTGAAGTGCAACGCGGCCTGCCAATTAAATTATTGCTTAAATATTTCACTCAAAAAGGTGAAAATTGGGTGTTGAATGAAGACATTCGCAAAATGGTTAAATATCAAGAAGGCAATTTGTTGGAGAGTTTTTCTAACATCGGTAAATTTGACATTGTATTTTGCCGAAATGTACTGATTTATTTTGACTTAGACACCAAGAGACAGGTGCTGGAAAAAATTGCCAAACAAATGGATCCAGATTCATATTTGTTGCTTGGTGCTGCTGAGACTGTTATGGGTGTTTGCGATAAATTTGAATCGGTTAAAGGTGCACGGGGTTTGTATAAAATGAAATGAAGCGGTGGTTTTATTTTATAAGTTATGCGATTGCGCGCGGTGGTTTTTTTGCTTGGTACATTTTTGCWTGRCACTGCGTGCGTTCACTCCGTTCTCTAGCTAAGCCACTCAGCCGCTGGTCGGATGTGAATTCGGCACCCCATTTAATTTCATTAAGCTGAGTTRGCKSGAGTTTGCCGAAATACTGAATTTCGGTGCCATACTGGTTTTATGAGAATGTGTCGTGGGAAAAAAATCCTCGCCCGTAGGGTGAGGCAAGGCCGACTGGCCGTCGCCGTTAGACGTAGCAAGCGATACGGAGTATCGCGCCCGCAGGGGCCCAACATAAATTAAGCTTAGAAATTCAGACATAAAAAAACCCGCCAAATGGCGGGTTTAATTTTATGGCAGAATTTCTAAGCGCTTTCGCTAAATTCAATTTCACCACTTGGGTTTTCGTCTTCGATTTCGCGTAGCACATAGCCACGGCCCCAAACGGTTTCAATATAATCATTGCCCGTTGCAGCAGAAAGTTTTTTGCGTAATTTGCAAATGAATACGTCGATAATTTTTAATTCTGGTTCATCCATGCCACCATATAGATGGTTTAAGAACATTTCTTTGGTTAGGGTTGTGCCCTTGCGCAAAGAAAGTAATTCTAGCATTTGATATTCTTTACCAGTTAAATGAACACGTTGTTGATCAATTTCAACTGTCTTATTGTCCAAGTTAACCGCTAAATCACCGGTTTTAATGATGGATTGTGAATGACCTTTGGAGCGGCGCACAATGGCGTGAATCCGTGCAACCAATTCATCTTTATGGAATGGTTTGGTCATATAATCGTCTGCACCAAAACCTAAGCCGCGTACTTTATTTTCGATGCCCGCAAGGCCCGAAAGAATAAGTATAGGTGTCGCTACTTTTGCTAAACGCAAAGCTTTCAACACTTCATAGCCGCTCATATCTGGCAAATTTAAGTCGAGCAGAATGATGTCATAATCATAAAGCTTGCCTAAATCCACACCTTCTTCGCCTAAGTCTGTCACATAAATGTTAAAACCTTCGGACTTGAGCATAAGCTCAATACTTTGTGCCGTTGCACTATCATCTTCAATCAGAAGAACACGCATCAGTAACCCCTTTGCCTCTGTATATCAAAACACCGCTCACCAAATAATTTACCAACCATACTCTTTGGCCTCGAGATTTCAGTTAATTGATTCGACATAAAAAAATTATGCCTACGAATCAGTAAGCTAAAGCCATTTAGTTAACAAATCCTAATCAAAGTAAAGATTTAATACCATATTGTTAATAAATTTTACCAGATTGTTAATGCCGCGCTTACTAAAAATAAACCATGTTTGGGTAAAAGTAACTGAAAGTTAACGATTTTTTTTAGTAAAGTTTACAGAAACTTAAATTTTAGACTGCATAATGATGGTTAGAAAATAATTATTAAATTTGGTTAATTAGACTGAACTGTTAAAATAAATTATTTTTAAGTATAAGTGGATTGTTCTTTTGGTAAACGAGTTAGAAAATATCACTGTGACAGAGTATTGGGGCCGCGTGGTTTCAGTACAGGGTCTGCTTGTCGAAATTATCGGCCCACTCTACGCCATGAATGTTGGCGCGCATCTCGAAGTTATTGTTAAAGATGATTATTCAGTAACCTGCGAAGTTGTTGGTTTTAAAGACAATATGGCGTTGTGCTTGCCGTTTGGTGAGATTGATGGCGTGCGCATGGGCTGCAAAGCGATACTCTTATCTGCCGAACCAGTGGTGATGCCTAACGACGCTTGGTTAGGCCGGGTGGTTAATGGTTTGGGCGAGCCGATTGATGGCAAAGGCCCTCTGCCCAAAGGCGATATAGGCATTCCTTTACGCAATAAACCACCGAAAGCCAATAAACGTGCGCGGGTTGGTGCGCCGATGGATTTAGGCGTGCGGTGTTTAAATAGTTTTACCACTTGTTGCGTCGGGCAACGTATGGGTATTTTTGCCGGCTCAGGCGTGGGTAAATCGGTTTTGCTGTCAATGTTGGCACGTTATACCGAATCAGATGTAACGATTATTGGCTTAATTGGCGAACGTGGCCGAGAAGTGCAAGAATTTATTGAAGATGATTTAGGCGAACAGGGGCTTAAAAAATCTATCATTGTGGTGGCAACGGGTGATGAAAGCGCGTTGATGCGCAAACAATCAGCCTATATGACATTGTCTTTGTCGGAATATTTCCGTGACCAAGGCAAAAATGTTTTGTGCTTGATGGATAGCGTCACGCGCTTTGCTATGGCACAACGTGAAATCGGTCTCAGTTCGGGCGAGCCGCCAACCACCAAAGGCTACACACCGACCGTATTTTCAGAATTACCAAAATTATTAGAACGGGCAGGGCCTGGCGAGTTTTTACCACATATTTCCAATGACAATGGCGAGCCAATCGCTGGCTCTATTACAGGGTTGTTTACGGTTTTGGTCGATGGTGATGATCATAATGAACCTGTGGCCGATGCGGTGCGCGGTATATTAGATGGCCATATTGTGATGGAACGTTCCATTGCTGAACGTGGCCGTTTCCCCTCGGTTAATGTGTTAAAATCTGTATCACGTACCATGCCGGGTTGTGTGCCGGAAGAATGGTATCCGGTCATTCAAAAAGCCAAGCGCTTGATGGCGACTTATGGTGATATGGAAGAATTGATACGTTTGGGCGCTTATCGCGCGGGCACCAATCCAGAAGTTGATGAAGCGATTCTTTATCATGAGCCGCTCGAAGAATTTTTAACCCAACGCAAAGAAGAGCGCACAGGCCTGATAGAAGGCTACCAGATATTACAGAATATATTGAATTCTCCAGCGGGTATTGCTGGAGAGAGTACTGACCAAATGCCAGACGGTCAGAGTGTAACCGAAGCTAATGGGAAATCTGGCAACCCCTTTGGCTTTAATGAGTAGAGTAAAGTAAATGAAATCTAGACAATCCTTAATAAGGCTGCGTCGCTTCCAGGTGGAAGAGAAGCAGCGGCAAGTGAACGAAATAGAAATGATGATGCGGGATTTGCAACAAAAGCAATTTGACCTGCATGAACAAGTGCGTTTTGAGCAAGAGCGTGCGGGCATAACTGATGTGACGCATTATGCCTATCCAACATTCGCAAAATCGGCCAAAGACCGAGCGGATAATATTCAAGTGACCATTGATGGCTTGCAAGGCCAATATGATTTGGCAAAAAATGATTTGGCCGAAAGCTTCGAAGAGCTTAAACGTGTTGAATTGCTTGAAGAAAAAGAGAAGAAAGCACATAGCCAATTTATTGCCAAGCGTGAAGCTGCTGATATGGACGAGGTTGCGCGCAATCTACAACGCCGTTTCGGTCGGTAAATGAAATCGTAGATTTTATTTACTAGAACCCTCCAAGCCGAGCTGCATTTATGCACTCGGCTATGGGCATATATGCTTGCTCCGAGTCGAAATTAACTCCTCTGAGCGGGTTTTTTTGCGTTTAGCTAGCTAATGAGTCAAATTTTTAATAATGCGCCTTGTCGCATGCTCAGAGCGTATGTTTCCCCCTCCTTTTTCCACAACTCACTCACATTTTAATGAGCGCTGCCTATCATGGTAAAAGAGCCCGAAGCCGATAGGCTGAGGCAAGGCCGACTGGCCGTCGCGCGGTTAGCGCGTAGCAAACTTGCGGATGCAAGTGCCCGCAGGGGCCACTAGAGAGCGCAGCGAACGTAAAATGCAGACTTCCAGAGTGTTGGCAGGCCGCCGCCCTGAATATGCCGAAGCGTTTTGATTTAGAAATTTTGTGCAAGAGTTTCAGCTAATGAATCAGCATTTAGACTTGCTAAGACATAAGAAAGTTAGCTGTACTGCCTATACTCAGGTACTTCATTGCACCCCAAGGGCACCTTGTCGCTTCGCTCGGGCGCGTGCGTTCGCTGCGCTCTCTAGCCGACCGCGGGTTAGATGGCAGCGGCTGCGAACGGCTGCACTCGCGCTCACTGAATGGCATGTGCCATGGAAATGAGGGGTAGATAGAAATTTTGAACTTGAATTAAGCATTATAGGCCTATACCCCAATATAAAGGCCTACTCCATTTTCACGAACATGATATATAGTTAATCGCCGGCGTAAGTCGCTATAGGCCTGATGCTTAGCATCTTTAATGTATAGTTAATCACTCATCTGTTCATCTAAAGTATAAAATGGATTGTGTCCAATTTATGATAATATTTATTGACTATACAGTTAATAATAGAGGTTTTTTTATGTATGAATTAGGGAAGTTTGAAGAAAGGTTTGGTAATAGAATCAACATTCGGGTCGCCAATGTTGCTGATAGCGAGGATATATTTGCTAGTCAGAATATAGCTTTTCCAACCGACCCTTCGAATTTGAGTGTTAGTGAGATACGAGATTTTATCGGTCACGAAGAACATACATTCATTGTTGGTCATTTTGAAGGTAAATTTGCTGGCTATGTGGCAACTCATAGTAAAAAATATTACCCTTGGATGAATGGCAATAGTTTGGTGGTGGCGGATGCATATGCTGGCAAAGGCATGGGTGCTTTTTTGCTAAGAGAAGCCATAATTTCATGCCGAAAATTGGTTATTCGTATTTTTGTTGAAAAAAATAACTTTCGCGCCATACGCCTATATAAGAAATTTGGGTTTTTCTGCGTGCAAAAAATTCCTCGACATTATGAGAATGGCGATGATGCATTGGTCATGCTTAAATGGACTTTTCATGTCAATAATTGATTGATCTTGTGGCTCACTTTAGTTGACCAATCTGTTCTAACCAAGCAGGCATGCCTTTTTTGGCAACCAATTTTTTTGCCAAGCTGAGGGAATCAAGTTTTTTATTGCCAGCGGTTAAATAGGGGCTATCGCTTATCATGGCGATTTGTAACCCAGCATCTATAATGGCGCTAAAGGTAGCGGCGGGTTTGCTGGCAATGTCCCAACAAGTTATGATCACGCGGTTAATGCCCATCGATCTAAAAGTGGTGGCATAATCGCCAATTGTGGTGGCATCTGTGGTGGCGCTGATCACCAAAATTGGTTCAATTTCAACATTATTTTGTTCGGCAGCTTCCATATAATCAAGCAGCCAACGCATATCTTCCATGTTATAAATATTGGTTGAAAGAGAATCGATAAAGGTCACATTCTGGTTTAGACTTTTATTATAGGTGTCCATCCATTTGATGAATTGCGTTACATTTTCAATCTCTGTTAAGTTGATTTCTAAAAATTCACTCAAACAACGCGATTGCTCTACCGCACCCGTACGCACGCAATCAAGTGTTACATAAGCGACCTCTTCGCCAGCCAGCAAAGCGCGGGCGCAAAGCCTTGCGGTGGTGACGGTTTTGCCGCTGCCTGGCGGGCCGATTAAAAGAATTGGGTTTTGCGGGGCTTGCACAATCGGTTCAACCACTTGTTGAATGTCTAAATATTCGGCAAATTTTTGTAATGCAATGTCTTTAGGTTGGTCTTTATTGATCTCAGGAGTTTGCTCATTTTGGCGCTTCATCCAATAGATAAATTGCCGCAAGGTTGGCTCGGCAAAACCTGCATGGCGCAATTGGCTCAACAATTGCGATATAGTGTAGCGTTCGCTTGAGTCTTTTTGGCGCTTATTGGGCGTGGTGGCGGTTTGCGGAATGGCCTTTTTATGCTGGCTAGTGGGCACAATTTTGGGCGCGGCCTCGATGCAATATAGCCCCGCTTGGTCGATAAATTCACGAATGATGAAAACATCCTGCCCTGCCATGGCATATAGGTCACGATAAGCTTCGTCTTTGTCTTTGCCTCTAAAAATGTGAGTCGCCATTAATTATACCTAATCGTATCAGCCCAGAATATCCTGATCATATTTGTCCAAAATATTGTGGTCATATTTGCCCCACTGTTTTTAATTTAGCCTGCGGATGAATTTCATTTTGCGACATCACAAAGGTTTGGCTTCTAAAGCGGTCAATGATGGAGCGCACATAAGGGCGTACACCTGGGCTGGTTAGCAATACAGGGTTTTCGCCTTCGGCGGCAGCATGTTCAAATTGGTCACGTACCAATGTGATGAATTCTTGCAATTGGCTCGGTGCCATGGCGAGCTGGCGGTCGTCATCTTGGCCAACAAGCGCGTCGGCGAAATTTTGTTCCCATTGTGGGCTGAGAGTGATGAAGGCTAAATTGCCGTTCATACCGGCATTGGCGGCGCAAATTTGGCGGGCCAAACGGCTGCGAACATGTTCGGCAATGGCACTCGGGTTGCTTGATGTGCCAATAATTTCAGCAATGGCTTCTAATATAGTTGGTAAATCGCGGATCGACACTCGCTCGGTTAACAGAGTTTGCAGCACACGTTGAATGCCACTAATGCTAATTTGTGAAGGGCATATATCTAATAATAATTTTTGATGATTTTCAGGCATTTCTTGCAACAGGCCTTTGACCTCGCCATAAGACAGCAGATCAGCCATATTGTTTTTAATGGTCTCAGTTAAATGTGTGGCCAAAACAGTGGCAGGGTCAACCACGGTATAGCCACGCATATTGGCTTCATCACGCAAGCTCTCGGCAATCCACGAGGCAGGAATGCCAAATGTCGGTTCAATTGTGTGAGTGCCAGGCAAATCAATGGGGGCACCCGTCGGTTCCATCACCATAAGTTGGTCAATATATATACTGCCGCGGCCCGCTTCAACTTCTTTAATACAAATGTTATATTCATTGCCTTCAAGCCGCACATTGTCCAATATACGCACTGATGGCATGATGAAGCCCATGTCAGTGGCCAATTGGCGGCGTAGGGCCTTAATTTGCTGGGTCAGGCGGTCTTCTTCTTCATCATTGTCTTTGTTCTGAATGAGCGGCAATAGATTGATGCCAATTTCAAGGCGCAACTCATCCATTTTTAAAGCGGTGGCAATCGGCTCGTCGTCAGCATTCTCTTTGCTGGTCAACTCTTCAGCCAATAATTTGGCGGTGCTTTTCATTTTTTTCATTTGGTCTTTTTTGGTCGAGGCATAAGCCGCATATCCCGCCGCTCCGCCCATGATGAAGAATGGAATCATCGGAATGCCCGGCAAGAATGCCATGCCAATCATCATGGATCCGGCAATGCCCAAACCCTTTGGGTAGGCGCTAAGTTGGGAAATTAAGGCTTTGTCGGCGCTGCCTTTTACACCGGCTTTAGATACCAATAAACCAGCTGATACCGACACGATGAGTGCGGGAATTTGGCTGACCAAGCCATCACCAATGGTTAGCAGGGTATAAGCTTCGGCCGCATCACCCATTGACATGTCATTTTGCACGACACCAACAATGATGCCGCCCAATACGTTGATAAAAGTGATGATCAGGCCCGCAATGGCATCACCTTTTACAAATTTACTGGCACCATCCATAGCGCCAAAAAACGCTGATTCGGCTTCGAGATCTTCTCGTTTTTGTTTGGCCTCGTCTTCTTTAATAATGCCAGCAGACAGGTCGGCATCAATGGCCATTTGTTTGCCGGGCATGGCGTCCAAGCTAAAGCGAGCCGCCACTTCGGCGATGCGGCCAGAACCTTTGGTGATGACGACAAAGTTAACCAAAACCAAAATACCAAATACAATGATACCGATGATGAAATTGCCTTGCATCACAAAAGAACCAAACGCTTCGATCACTTTACCAGCCGCGTCGGGGCCTTCATGGCCGTGCGATAATATCAAACGGGTTGAGGCTAAGTTAAGCGCCAAACGCAATAGGGTGGCGATCAATAATACAGTTGGGAAAACCGAGAATTCAAGCGGCTTAGAGATGAAGAGTGCATTCATCATGATGAGGATGGAGAAAGTGATGGAGATAGCGAGGGTAAAATCCATCAAATATGTCGGCAACGGCAAGATCATAATGGTCAAAATGCCCATTATGCCCAAAGCAAATACAATGTCAGCGCGGCCAAGTAAAGATTTTAGACTGGGAAAAACCGAAATTTTAGGCACGCCAGATGCCTTAGGCTTATCCGCAGTGCCAACAGGTGTTGGCAGCTCGGCGCTATTGGCAGTGTTTGGATCTGTTGCGGTTATTTCACTCATTCATTTTCTTCTTATCTTTTCTAGACGTATATCTATATATTTTGGTTAGATATTTGATGGCTACATATGCGGCTGAGGCAATGCCTCGCCCGCATTAGGCGGTGGCACGGTGATGCCTGACTCGCCATATTGTTTTAGCTTATTGCGCAAGGTACGGATGGATATGCCCAAAATATTGGCAGCATGGGTGCGGTTGCCCAAACAATGATTTAGGGTTTTTAAAATTAGCCCTTGTTCCACTTCGGCGACCGTTTGGCCAATCAATGAGGCACTGGCCGCTTCGGCAGTTAAAGCAGCGCGGTTGGCATGGTTTTGGCCACTATGTTCATTAATTTGATAACCTTCAGGTGTGCGCAAGCTGGCTTCGTCAATCACATCACTGGTGCAAAGTAATACAGCGCGGTGAATGGTGTTTTCCAATTCACGCACATTGCCTTTCCATTGGCTTTGTTCGAGCTGTTTTCTTGCGCCGTCACTTATTGGTTTCACGTCAATGCCGTTCATGGCAGAATATTTGGCGACAAAATGCGTGGCCAATACACCAATGTCATTAGGGCGCTCGCGCAATGCGGGTAGTTTTAAATTGACCACATTGAGGCGGAATAATAGGTCTTCACGGAATATGCCATCACGCACCGCTTGGGTTAAGTCGCGGTTAGATGTGGCGATGATGCGAATGTCGACCGCTACCGGTTTGTTGCCACCAATGCGGTCAAGCACCCGTTCTTGAATGACACGCAATAATTTGGCTTGCAGGCGAATGTCCATTTCACTGATTTCATCAAGCAATAATGTGCCGCCATTGGCTTCTTCAAATTTGCCGATGCGGCGTGCTACTGCACCGGTAAAAGCGCCTTTTTCATGGCCAAAAAGTTCAGATTCAATTAAATGTTCAGGAATGGCTGCGCAATTGATGGAGACGAAGGCTTTGTCTTTGCGTTTGGATTTTTGATGAATATATTGTGCCATCACTTCTTTGCCTGTGCCGCTCTCCCCAGTGATGAGAATTGAGGCTTGGCTTGGGGCGACTTGTTTGGCAAGGTCAACCACCCGTTCCATGGCCACATCGCGGCAAATCATTTTGTGGTTTTCTTCACTCACGGCGGCGATGATGGCGGCGATAAGTTCGGCATCTGGCGGCAGTGGGATATATTCTTTGGCACCGGCTTTGATGGCGGCAACGGCTGCGGCCGCGTCATTCTGCATGCCACATGCGACCACAGGAATGTGAATATGCTCAGCTTCGAGCGATGAGATAAGTTGCCCAATGTTTAAACTCACATCAACCATAGCAAGGTCTGCGCCTTTGCCACTGCGCACAATGTGCATGGCTTTGATGATATCCGCTGCATGAAGAACTTTGGCGCCTTTGTCCATGGCCATTTTGCTAGCAGCGGTTAATTGGCCGTTTAATGTACCGATAATTAATAATCTCATAGCATCCTAGCTTTCACTTTTGATGATTTCTGTCATCGTCACACCCAAACGGCCTTCGGTCATCACCACTTCACCACGCGCTATGTGGCGGTTGTTGACGTAAATATCGATGGCTTCACCGACTTTTCTATCTAACGGAATGATAGAGCCTTCATCCATGCTTAATAATTCACTCACATCCATTAATGATCGGCCCAAAATGGCGCTTACAGTGACGGGTACGTCAAATACCGCTTCTAAATCTTGGGCGGTGCGGTCATCATCAGGGGCCATAGTGACGCGATTGCTGGCGCTGGTGTCTGCATCATTATTTTCATTAAACTGGTCTAAACCAAGATCATTAGCATCGGGCGGGGTTTCTTCACTCATCTGTTTGTCCTTCTAAACCGTTTGGTTCAGCCATTAGTGTATCATCTATTATTGAGTCGTCCATAGCTGGGTCATTCATTACGGTTTCATCTAATGTTGGGGTTGATAACTTAGCCTGATCGGCGAAATCTGTCGCTTCTATTTTTTCATCTTGCGGATCATTGTTTTCAATTAGTTTTTCATCCGCCAAATTGTAATTTTCTGGGCTTAAATCAGCTTCTGGGCTTAAATCAACTTCTGGGCTTAAATCGGGTTTGACCTCGGTTGGCACCGCTTCGACATTATAGCCAAAATAATCGGTCAAACGGTTGTTGATGGCTTGCACAATTTCTTGGGTATTATGTGCCACGCCACCATCAGCCCATTCAATCATACAATCACCCAAGGGAATGTCTTCTTCGCCTAAAATGATTAATTTGCCTTCAAAGCCTTTTTGCTCAATGATGGGTTGTAGTTCAGCTTGAGTTTGCGCAGAGAGTGATTGGTTGACCCGAATGACCAAATGCGGCATTAAATTAATATGCGAGAGGCAATCTTCAATCAAAGCTATGATTTGGTCGGTCGGGTGCTGGGTGAGGGCGGCTTTGGATATTTTTTGGGCAATCAATAAGGCATAATTTTGGGCTTGCTCTATGGCCATCTGGGCAGTGGCTGCTTGGCTGTTCACGATTAAGTCTAATTTGCTGGCAAGGGCTTCGAAGCTGGCTTGGAATTCAGCGTTATATTGCGAAGTGGCTTCGGTCAAGCCATCCTCGCGGCCCTGTACAAAACCCTGAGTGCGGGCTGCGTCCACATCATCTTGGGTGATGACAGGCACTTTAACATTCAATTCTTGGTTTTCGGAACGAGTTCCAAAAGCGGTATTGAAGGTAAATTTTAAAGGTTCAGCCATGGTTTTTCTTCACTATCCTAATAAATATAATCGTCGGCGTCAGAATCGTTTGCCAGCATTATTTCGCCTTTGGCAGCTAAATCTTTACATAGATTGACCATTAGCAATTGTGCTTCATCAACATCTTTAAGCCTTACAGCGCCCATAATTTCTAAATCATCACGCAAAATTTTGGCCGCGCGTAATGACATGTTGCCAAAGAAGTAGTCGCGTAATGTATCGGTTGTGCCTTTAAGCGCGATGGCCAATTTATCCTTAGGTGTGTCACGCAATAAGACCTGACAACCAGCGGTATCCAATTTGCCCAAATCTTCGAATGTAAACATAAGATGTTTGATACGTTCGGCGGATTCGCGATTTTCTTCTTCCAAAGAGGTGAGGAAACGAGCCTCGGTTTGGCGGTCGAATGAGTTGAAGATATCAGCCATTTGTTCATGGGCATCACGGCGGTTGGTTTGGGCCAAACTCGACATAAATTCACTACGTAATGTGTCTTCAATACGGTCTAGAATTTCGCGCTGTACGGCTTCCATAGTCAACATACGGTTAACCACTTCAAGGGCAAAATCATCGGGCAATATGCCCAAAATTTTAGCGCTTTGGTCCGAACGTAATTTGGATAAAACCACAGATACAGTTTGTGGATATTCATTTTTTAGATAATTGGCCAATACATCTTCTTGCACGTTGGAGAGTTGCTCCCACATGTTACGCCCAGCAGGGCCTCGAATTTCTTCCAGAATAGATGACACCCGATCGCCGGGTAAGAATTGTTTAAGCAAGCGTTCGGTGGCATCGAAGCTACCGGTTATTGCGCCAGAGGCTGACATTTTAGAGATGAAATCAATCAGCAATTCTTCAATCATGTCGGCATTGATATTGCCCATTTTGCTCATTTCATATGAAATCTCTTTGATCTCTTCATCAATCAGAGAGTCCCATATGCGTGAGCCATATTCGGTGCCTAACGCCATCAAAAACAACGCGGCCTTCTGCTTGCCCTCCAACCCTTCGTAGGTCGAGCTTATGCCAGTCTCGGTGTTTGCAGTGGCGATATTTGTACTGACAATTTGGCTCATGAATGTGCTTTACCTTAAATGTCTTATAATGGAACGGCGCGGCGCTCTTCTTCGCCTTCGGTTAGCCATTGCCGTATAATGGATAATGTTTCATCGGGGTTGTTATTGACAATTTCACCAACATGTTTGATGGTCGATTGCTGTAAATCGCCGACCGCCAATGCGGTTTCCAATTTAGCAGATATTGCGGGCCTTGCCTCACCTTCTTTTTCTTCTAATGCAGCAATGACAGCGGGGGATACTTCAGTACCATCGGCCAATACAGCCACTGGTTGACCCGCTGCGTTGATCGTATGGGTCACGCTATTGGGGTCAATTAATAAAGGCTGCTCCATTTCTTCGGGGCTTAAAATGCGTTTGATCAAAGGCTTGATGACCATGAATAAGACGATGATGGCAATGAAGAATAATGTGCCTAATTCAGCCATGCGGAATAATTCAGCTTTGGTGAAATCAAACATGCCAGCGTCTTCAATGGGCTCAGGGATAACTGTATTGTTGACAAATTGTAAGTTGATTACATTGACTACATCACCACGGTCTTTGTCAAAGCCAATGGCGGTGCGCACCAATTGGTTGATTTTATCAAGTTCATCTTGTGGGCGGGGGCCATAAACGGCCTTGCCTTCTTCATTAATTGTGTAGATGCCATCAACCAATACCGCGACAGATAGTTTTTTGATGTTGCCCGCGGCAATCACTTCAGTTTTGGTGGTTTTTGAAATTTCATAATTGACCGTTTCGGTTGTGCTGTTACCAGCTTGGCGTGATGAATTGTTTGATGCGCCATCATTTTCGGCAGCGTTAGGCAATTCATTGTTTACTGATACGGCTTCTTTTTGGTCGTTATTTTCGCTGTTGTTTGATTTTTCGTTATTTTGGGTTGAACGCACCACTTGGCCGTCAGGGTCAAAAGTCTCAGTTTGTTGGGTGACGGTATTGAGCTGAATTTCAGCGGTCACTTTAACCCGCGCTTTGTCTTCACCGACAACAGATATGATTAAAAATTCAATTTGCTTTTTCAAGCGGTTTTCAATCACACCGGATCTTTCATCAAAACTATTGGCGAGGCCGAGGCCGGTTTCTTCACCATTGCCTGAGGCAAGGGTTCTGCCGCGTTCATCAATAATGGCGACATAGGGGGTTTTTAAACCTTTCACCGCGGAGGCGACAAGATATTGGATGGATTTAACACTGGCTTGGTCTAGATCGCCCAAAATTCTCAAGGTGACTGAAGCCGAAGGTTGGGCTTCGTTGCGTGAGAATAATTTCTTTTCAGGCAATACTAGATGCACCCGTGCGGCAGCCACATTGCGTAAGGAAGAAATGGTTCTGGAAAGCTCGCCTTCAAGCGCGCGTTTGTGATTTAAAGTTTGCACATATGATGTAGTGCCTAAGCTGTCAGTTTTGTCAAAAATCTCATAACCGATGCTGCCACCTGTTGGCAGGCCTTCAGAGGCGAATAACATTTTTAATTTTTGTAAATTTTCTTTGGGCACCCAAACGGTGGCGCCGTCATTTTTCAATTCATGTGGCACGCCTTGGGCTTCAAGACGTTTGATCACTTCTTGCATGTCGCGTAATGATAATTCGGTATAAAGAGGGACATATACAGGTGAATTGACTTCGACAATGATGAAGGCAAAAAAGCCAACCATGCCCAAAGCGACAGCCGCCATAGCACCCACGCGGGCGACACCCAATTTTTCTAAAAACTCTAACATATGCCTCTTCTCTCAAATTTTGAGCAACTTATCCGCCAAGATGTTGCTCAAACCCAAATAATATGTTGCCAACTCAGTAGAGATTTATCAGTTCAGCATGTTACGCAGTTAAAATAAACCCACTAGGCAAGTTTTACCCCCTATTTGGTAAACAGAGTATTAACGAATTTTAATAACTAGGAAATTATTGCCGCCCCTAAAGGCTAATTAATTGTGGAAAAGCCGTGTTACCCACAAAATTTCACTCATAGGTTGTAAATTGGGCGGTTTGAATCGTCAAACGAGTCCCAAAGTGACGGCTTATTTAGAGCGAGTTGTAAAAGTGATTTGTTTTTGAGTTAACTAATTGTTTTAATTTAGTTAACTGTCATGCGGTCATATATTTTAAAATAAAAAACCGAGGAAAACAAAGGCCTTGGCCGTTATTTTTCTCGGTTTTATAGAAGCATACGCAATACAAATTGCTTCTAACTGATTTGCTTAAAATGTTAAGCAAATTCATAATTTATGAGAGATAGCTGCTGCCATCTGCGCGGTATTTTTGAATGCGGGTTGTACGCAACCCAGCTAAGCCGTGTTTATCAATAGAACGCTGCCATCCTAAAAACTCTTCTACGGTGAGGGTATAACGTGAGCAGGCTTCTTCTAGGCTTAATAGGCCTCCACGCACTGCGGCAACTACCTCTGCTTTGCGGCGAATGACCCAACGACGTGTATTGACGGGAGGGAGGTCATTGACGGTAAGTGGGCTACCATCTGGGCCGATGACATAATTTACTCTAGAACGATATTGATTTGCCATAACTCATGTTTCCAAACTTGTTTAAAGATAGAATACACGACGAGTTTTAAAAATTGACTAACGCATAAGGTAAACGAATGGTTGACGTAGAATTTTTGGTTAAGAGTTTAGAAATATTTGCAATCTTGGCAAATGACTGTAACGAAATAACATGAGGTGCAAAAGACCGAATAAAAGGTCTAAGCCTCTATTTTCTGTATATTTTCTAGCTTAACGGTGCGGTCGCCAATGTTTAAAACAGCGATATTTCCGGTCATATCAACTCCGGTTACCACACCGGTGGTCATCGTACTGACCTTAATCGTCTTGCCATCGTTGTTCGTTGCACTCACTTTTATTGTGTATAACCCGTTTGCTTGGGGGTTGCCAAAGTCATTTTCACCGTTCCAAGCATAAGTATTGGATCCAATATTAAAGTTAACATTATCAGTATAAATGGTTTTACCTGAGCTGTTGCTAATGGTTATTGTGGTTTCATTGGGGTCATCGTCGAATTTAACATCCCAATTGGCGCCATTACCTTCCAATTTGGTGACATCACCTTCAGCGGTGACGGTTTTACCAATATAACTAACCGTAGAGCTTAAGGTAGATTCTTGATATAAATCGGCGATATTTTTTAAATTATCGTTGGTCTTCACCTGTTGTTCAACTTGGGCGAATTGCACCAATTGTTGGGTGAATTCATTGGTCTTAACTGGATCCAGCGGGTTCTGGTTTTTTAATTGGGTGGTGAGAAGATTTAGAAATATATCAAAATTATCTGCAATTGTCGATTTAGAGGAGACAGACGTCGGGCTTTTTCCGGCAACGGATTCGGCTACTGAGGCGATGGACATATCATATTTCCTTATTTTTAAGTGTAGAGCGCGAGTATGGTCTAAATTTTAAATTTTTCTATCAACGGCGGTGGATGTCACATGAAGCGGCATGTGGCTGGCGATCATTTCAACCGTCTGTTCATCTGTTTCATCGTCATTATTAGCATTTGCAGCGGTGGCTTGGTCATTGTCTGTGGCCTTATCAAAGAAGCTTTCGGCAAATGTGCCGCCATTTTGGGCGTTTTGATCGAGTGTCACTTCAACTTCAATGTTTTTGCCTTCAAAGCCAGCGTCATTCAGGGCTTTTTCAAGCGCACGGCTATCGCGTTGTAATAATTCAAATACATCATTGCGTTCCGTTACCATATGAGCTTTGACATCACCACCTTGTTTCAGCGTTAGTTTAATGTTGACACGGCCCAATTCGGCAGGGTCTAACCTGATCTGAAACTCGCTATTTCCTTTGTTAAACTGTTTGCCTATTTGGAATGCCATACTGTTTAATGGTAAGTTTTGGGTCAATTTGCCATTTTGCATAGATAATTTCAGATTGACTGCTTTGTCTTGATTGTTCAATTCAATCTGCTGATTGGCGGTGTCATTTTGCAATTGGTTCAAAAAATCAGATGGATTTTTGTCGGCGATTTTATCCAAAGCCGACATTGAACCATTGGCATTTTGGCCATCTGATATATTTGATTTCGCGTTATTATAGGCAGCAGTGAGCTGATTGTGTGCGGCGCTGGTGGATTTGTCGGCATCGGCGCTTAAGCTTTGCTCAGCATTTTGGTTTTGAGAATAACGTTCGGCATATTTATCGATTTGTTTTGGCGTTTGATTGGTGGCGTTTTGTTGCGCCACATCGATGGTTTTGTCACCAGAAAACTCGGTTTTTATGGCTTCTTGATCGGTCGGTATGGGTTGTGCCTTGGTTGGCTTTGTAGCGGTTAATTCGGCTGAATTTTTATCCAATTGGTTTTGAGTTTGGCCGAGCGATGCACCCAATTCGGTTAAGATTTTTTCTGCTTTGGGGTTTACATTGCTGCCATTTGCGGCAGCCAATGGGTTTTTCTCCTGACCAAGGGTTTTGCTGGCTGGTTTGGGTGTTAGGCCCATTTTTTTCAAATTTTCGGCCGGCAAGTTTTCAAGGTTTTCAACCAAACTCTGCGGGTTTTTTTCGGCGGTTAGTGGCTGTTTCACTAAAAGCTTGGCGCTGGCATCTTGATTGACGGTTGGAGCTTGATTGGGGGTTGCACTTTGCTTGATGGCTGCAACTTGATCGGCAATTGTGCTTTGATTGGCGGTCGCATTTTGATGGATAATTGTGCCTTGTTTGGCGGTTGTGTCTTGCTCGACTGCCGCATCTTGATTGGTGGTTATACCTTGCTTGACGCTCTCATCTTGCTTGGCATGCACTTTAGCATTATTGGCGGCCAGTTCAATATTATCATTGTTGGTGTTTTCTTGGGTCAAAGGCGCTGGCACTGCTGCGGCGATTTGTTGCGTTATATCGTCAGTTTCTACAATAGCTTGCGCGGCAACTGGTGGCTCAACAACTGATGGTTCAACGCTTGTCTGGTTTAAATTTAATTCGGCTAATTTAATGTCAGCCAGTTCGCTGGCCAATATGGTGGTGCCAGCGGGTATAGTGACGTCAGCGGGTGTGGCGTCAATTGGGGCCGCGTCTGTGTCAGTTTTATTGTTTGCTATGCCCGCGGTTTTAGTTTGTATTTCAATGGGTGCGGGTGTCTCGTTGGTTTCTTGTGCCGGAATCAGGTCAGAGAATTTGTGATCCACCTGATTTTTACCATCTGGCTGGTCAATTTTTTCGGCTCGTTCGTTTTGCGCAGCAGGCGCATCATTTTTTTTCGCCTCTGGCGCATCATATTTTTTAACGGGTGGTGTGTCATATTTTTTGGGCTGATGATACGGCTGTTTGATCGGCGCAATTGGCGTTTTTTGGAAGGTATATGGAACAGGGGATAATTTATTCATATTGGGCTTTTAATCAATTCTTTTGCGTTATCTATCAGTATCTATAAATAATGCAAACATTGTGCCAATTATTTTTTACATTAAGACTTTGATATATATCACATTTAGTAAATTTAAATAATTCGCACTAGGAATGATTTGACATATAGGTCCTGCATTAGGTAAAAATTGCCGATCTGCAAATTAAAATGATAGATAGACCATGTCAGAAGCCACATTGATTGAAAACAAATTACTCACCTATGCCGATGATGGCATTAATAGTTTAGGTTTTAAAAAACCCGAGGCTAAAACGCGGGTGGTGGTGGCCATGTCTGGCGGTGTTGATAGCAGTGTGGTGGCCGCGTATTTGCATGAACAAGGCTATGAGGTGATTGGTATCACCATGCAGCTTTATGATCACGGTCAAGCCTTGGCCAAAAAAGGCGCCTGTTGCGCAGGGCAAGACATTCATGATGCCCGCCGCGTGGCTGAATTGCTACAAATCCCGCATTATGTTTTGGATTATGAAAACCGCTTTAAAGAAAAAGTGATCGATGATTTTGCCGATAGTTATTTGCGCGGCGAAACACCAATTCCTTGCGTGAAATGCAACCAAACGGTCAAATTTCAAGACCTGCTCAGCACAGCCGAAGATTTAGGTGCTGATTGCATGGCAACAGGCCATTATGTCAAACGTGAAGGCGATGAGGTTGGCGCGCACTTATTCCGCGCGGCTGATGACAATCGTGATCAAAGTTATTTCTTATTCGCCACCACTCAGGCTCAGCTGGATTATATTCGCTTTCCTTTAGGCCATTTGCCCAAAACTGAAGTGCGCGAAATGGCCAGCCGATATGGCTTGATTGTCGCCGATAAACCCGACAGCCAAGATATATGTTTTGTACCCAATGGTAATTATAAATCAGTGATCGAAAAATTACGCCCAGGCGCGCTAACCGCTGGTGATATTGTCGATATGCAAGGCCATGTTTTGGGTCAGCATAAGGGCATTATCAGTTATACCATTGGCCAGCGTAAAGGCTTGGGCATTGGGGGCGGCGACCCGCTATTTGTGGTCAAGTTAAACCCTGACCTGCATCAAGTGATTGTTGGGCCACGCGAAGCTTTGTTGGCCACACAAATTTACATTAAAGACATTAATTGGCTGGGCGAGGGCGATGTTGAGGCGGCTGCCAAAGATGGTTTGGATATATATGTGCGGCTGCGCTCCACGTCCATTCCTGCGCCTGCCAAGCTGAAGATTAACAATTGGTCAGTTTATGTTGAGCTAGAACAGGGCGAAATGGGCATTTCATCAGGTCAGGCCTGTGTCATTTACGGCGGCGAAGATGGACGGCAAGTTTTAGGTGGTGGGTGGATTGCCAAAACCGATCAGGGCTTGGCATTGGAAGAGTCAATATAATTTTGTTAAAAATGATATTGAAATTTGCGTCAGATATATTACATAATATCTGTAGAGCGAATGAATGACCATAAATGATGGTCATGGCTCAGGCTTAAAGGAAATGACAAGCTATGCGTCAAAAATTTCAAAACGCATCTTCTTTTATAAAGAAAATGGTCAAATCCCCACAAGAAATTGGTGCAGTCATGCCCAGTGGCAAAAAATTGTGCCGCTCTATGGCGCAACATATCGGGGTTGATGAAAATGAGATTTATGTCGAGGTTGGAGTTGGCACTGGGGTGATGACCCGGGCGCTGGTTGAAGCCGGCATTCCGCAAGAAAACCTCTATCTCTTCGAGAGCGAAGAAGGGTTTATTGCTGAGTTGAAAGAAAAATTCCCCAAAGCCAATGTCATTCATGGTGACGCACAATTTTTGCAAAAATATCTGTGCCAGAATGGCATCGGTAAAGTGTCTAAAATTGTGTCTAGTTTGCCGTTTAAAAGCTTACCTAAACCCGTTGCTGCCAATATTTTAGAGCAATTTGATATGATTTTAAAACCGAATGGTAAAATTGTTCAGTTTACCTATGCGGTGAATGAGCCATATCCAAGCAGTTTTAAAAACACCTATGGCTTTGCAGCCTATCGTAAAAATTATGTGGCAAAGAATATACCGCCCGCAACCGTGTGGTTATACACCAGATCGACCATTTAGCGAACTATATGGGAAAACTCGCATTTTTCATATTCTTAAGTTGACCTTTTTTCAATAGTGACTATAAAAGCCATATCTTTTGGCGGAGTAGCTCAGTTGGTTAGAGCAGTGGAATCATAATCCATGTGTCGGGGGTTCAAATCCCTCTTCCGTCACCATTTCCCTTTTAAACTCTTAAAACCCCTCACAACCCCTCACTGTAGCGGGCTGCGATCTTTTGCCTAAATGGACGCGATCTATTGCAAAGTAGCTTTTTAATGCAGCGTGTTTTAATTTTTGGTAAAATCATATTTCAATTAAGAAAACTGAACTATATTTTTAGATGGGAATATAACTCATCAAGAGATCGAAATGGTTTGGCCAATTTCATGTTTGGAAGTCGTTTATCCAATCCGAAAACAGCACTTCCGTTTGCA